>JAUNRX010000147.1:2832-8072 GCA_030539495.1 bacterium
CTTTTGTGTTTACTGCTTGTGGCATTATTGTTCTTTGTGCTGTTGCTATAACTGTGGCTTGTCCTTTGTTAAAGTTCGAGGTAATTCTCTGTTGTACTGGCATTATCATTAGCGATACATTGCTTGTTAGTACTAAAGAAGCTGCGATCGCTTTCACTCCAAATTTCATAAGAATTCTCCTTTCAAGCTAATTGTTAAGCTATTATTAATTCTATGAAATGAGTTTGTAATATATGCGTAATTATTTAATCTTATTTTAATAATATATTATAAAAGGCTACAGCATCCAGGATACTGTAGCCTTCCAAGTTATTTATATTGTGCCAGTAATTTGGCCATGGAACCTGTACCAACCATACCATCAACCGCAATCTTATATTTCTTCTGCATTGCCTTTACCGCAAATTTTGTATTTGGTCCAAAGGAACCATCAATTGCAAGAGCCTTACCATTTAACCCTTTGAAGTTTAGTTCCTTTAATACTTGTTGAAGGAACTTCACGGAGTTTAGTTTGGATTTTGTCGTTATATTATGTTCCTTAAGAGCAGCCTTGGTCTTAGGACCGTAAGAGCCATCTATTTCTAATTTACAATTGTAGTCTTTATTCAATACCGTTTGTAACACCTTAACTACATCTTTTTTCGAACGCTTTGTTGTTCTAACTTCTTTTGTCACTGGTACTTCCGATAGTAATTTCTTATTGATTAAGTAATTGATATCCACTTTACTGGAACTTACTCCATCCACATGACCATTTGGCGTATATTGATGAATATCATATCCTTTTTGTACCTTTGAATTATAATAGGCATACCATTGTACATAATCTTTCAGTTTTGACACATTCATATAATTATTCTTATAATCCTTATTGTAATACACCCCTGGTTTGTATCCAGCTTTCTTTACTTTCTCACAAAATGCCTTGTTCATATTGGTAATAAGGGTCTTACCTGGTATTGTGCCTTTTAGCTTGGCATATCTCATCGAGTCGTATTCCCAATCAAAAAATACTGGAAGTGTAATCTTATATCCTTTAATTGTATTTATACACATCTCGGCTTCTTTTTCTGCCTGTTCAACTGTATAAGCATAGGAAAACCAATAAATTCCGATGGGAAGTCCTGCTGCAATTGCACCTTTCGCATTATTCACAAATTGATCATCCACTGTACTCTTGCCATATCCAGCCCTAAGTATTGCACCCTTGATTCCTGCCTGTTTTACTTTACTCCAGTTTATCTTACCGTTATGTTTACTGACATCGATCAACTTTATCAATAAAAAAGATCCCCTTTTCGCAAAGCATACTGTTTCTTCTATTACAAATAGTCTTTGCAAAGATTTCGTCACTTATAGTATATGTGTATTACAATATTCTGTTTCTATCCCTATTTTATATCATCTTTATCTAATATGTGATTTAAAGTATGTATCTCAGCCTCTATTTTATCATTTATTCTTTGATGTGCCTTTATGCTGAGTAAAAGATCTTCCTTATATCTTTCCAAATCCTCAATCGTAGTCTTAACCGTTTCTCCACGCAGCATTTGTCCGGATTGAATTAAAAACCTAAATCGATCTTTTTCCTTTTGTATGCCTTTATACTCTGTCATTTTCTTTTCCATCGTATCTTCATTATTCTGTCTTAATTCTTCTAACAAGACTAAATGATTCTTTAATTCATATAAATATTCTTTTGTTCTCTTTATTTCTTCCATGTTGTTTCTCCTATATTACAATACATGGTATCTATTATAACCTTTGTTAAGAGTATAGTACAGTATTAATGTAAAAAGAAAAAGCTAGAAACCAATATGTTTCAATAAATGATTGGTTTCTAGCTTAATTAATTATTGTATTGAATTATTTTTTTGCTGGTCCATAGGTAAAGGTAACGTAGATTGTCTTTACATTTCCTAATTTCTTAGCATCTAAAAGATTTGGCGTTACTTTTGACAGATTTCCATCGATTGTACGTGCCTCTTTAGGGATTTCTGTAACCCACTCGTTATATAAGTTAACCCTTGTACACTTTTTGTCATCTGAGGTTGTATAAGACTTTTTATTGTATTTATACGTCTTTCCATTCACTTCAATTTCATCAATGGTAATGACATATCCAGGATAAAGTTTCTCACCATTGGCAATACCTACTGCAGAGAATACTACACTATTCGCTGATTTTGCTGCTGTTTTTGTAAAATCAAGTCCAACCTTGTATTGTCCTGCGCCGGTAATCTGTACATCAGTTGGCACAATTCCTTCTGTCATGGATGTTGGATCATAGACATCACCAACACTATAAAGCATTCCCCAGTCACTGCTATTGTACATAAGCCATGCCTTTGCTTCCTTATCGTTGACAGCTTTCTCATCTTTTAAGGTTGCAACTACATCATCCATTGCTTTCTTTGCTGCAGCTTTAATATCCTCTTGAGATTTTCCTTCCTGTGTAGCCAAACTATGATCTAAAAAGATCTTTGCAACATTCTTATCAACAAATTCTTGCTTGTTTCGATCAAACATGGAATTGCAATCCCAAAGCATAGGAGCATATCCATGGTAATCACAATTATTTAAAAAGTTCTTGTAATAATCGGTCGTGTTATCTTTTGGATTTGACTGGCCTTCCATTAAAACGCCATACTCACCAATGATTATACCACACCCTTTATCTGTAAATTTAGTCAATTTAGCAAGTGTTTCGTTCATATCTGCATAGTTTTTCTTACTTCCCCAATGAGTAACGCTATATCTCTGGCAATATCCATCTGGATCATAGAAATGAACGGATAAGATTAATTTGTTTTCTGCAGTATCCGTTGGCATTACAAAACGATCATCACAAGTGTCTGCAATGTTTGTATTATAACCGGCAATTAATAAAAATCTTTGTTCATTATTTCCACCTGTTTTTCTAACGGTGTCTACGAATGCCTGATTGATCTTTGCAGACATTTTATAACATTCATCTTCTGAAAGTTTTCCTGAATCCTTTGCAATGTCTACATCGTTTAGACGATTTCCGATTTCTTCATTTCCTGATTCAAAAATTAAGTAGTCAGAATATTCTGCATACCGTTCTGCAATCTGTTTCCACATAGACGTATACATTGTCATAGCTTCATTTCTGGTAGCTTCTGTTGCAGAGCCAAACATTCCCCACCAGCCACCATCCCAGTGGTCATTGATGATTACATACATTCCCTCATTAAATGCATAATTCATAATTTCTTCAACACGATTAAAATATGCTTCATTAATAGTGTAATTCTTGTTTTCAAAGTCCATCATGTTTGTCCAAGCGATTGGAATTCTTAAGGAATTAAATCCTGCTTTTTTCATCCCTGTAATCATTTCCTGTGTAGTAACAGGCATTCCCCAAGTGGTTTCATATTTAGATACTTCGGCCTTAATTCCTAAAGTTGCATGCCCGTATGCTTCCATTGTATTACCAAGATTAATTCCATTCCCCATAAGAGTTGTTAAATCAATAGAAGTCAGTTCTTTCCGAATTGCTCCATTGTCCTTTGTTTCGATCCCGTTTTTAGACTTATGTACTGTGTTCTCAGCAGCAGCTGCTGTCTTTTCTGGGGCTGCTGTATCTTCTGGTGCTACAGTATTCCCCCCTGCAGCTGCAGTTTGTTTCGTTTCCTCCGAAGTTGTCTTTGAACTGCATGCAGATAATGTCCCCATTACAAGCATTACAATCATTAAAAGACTGAAAATGTGTTTTTTCATGTAATTCATCGTAAACCCTCTCCTTCTTTTTTTGTGAATTATTACAATTCTCCTCTTTCTTAATTATAATTGTTCATTAAACAAACTAATATAATTAAAAATTAAAACATAACTTTATTATATCATGAGCGGATTTTTATTAATAATAATTTTCTAGTCATGTTTATACCACTTTTTATATCTATTAGGGATACTTTGCCCACGACTAAGGAGAATCTCGCTGTTTTTTTTTCGACATCCTCCCTTTCCCTGAGTGTGGATCGTACACCTGTTTTTCCGGGTGCTTTTTACTTTATAGGGCATTGCGACGCAATCCCCTATAAAGTAAAAAAGATGGCTCTCCTATTTTTATAGAAACCATCTTTTATTCTCTCTCTGCCTTATAACAAATCCTGAAGCGTATACTTTCCAAACTCCGCTATAAATTTATCCAATGATGTCTTTATAATGCCCTTTAATCTGCATTCTTCCTCGATAAATTGGCAAGTTTCTCCTGTATTCAGGCAGCCTACAATATTTAAGTTTTCTTCTGTAATCCTGAGGACTTCTCCAAGATTAATTTGATCTGGTGTCACTCCAAGTTTCACCCCACCAAAACGTCCTTTCATAGAAGTAACATATTCGGTTTTTGCTAATTTATAAATCACCTTTTTCAAATGATGATCTGACACATCCAGTTCATTTGCTAGTTTCTCAACAGTACAAAGCTCGTCTGGATGCTTCCCCATATAAATAAGCACGCGGAATGTATAATCTGTAAATTTGGAAAGTTGCATGAGTTTATCCTTTCTATCTTAACTACGTTTCTTGTTTCTATTGGTTTTATCATAACAGATAACTTCTGAAAATAAAAGCACTCCCATCACCGGTTATAATTACCATATTTTATAATGTGTATTTTACTTGCACATTATAAAATCATATGATATAGTTAACTCATCTTAAATGTGCATTTCATATACACATTTAAATTCCATTAAAAATTAAATTTAATTCTTTATCTTTAGGAGGATATATATATGTTAGATCAAAACACAATCGAAATTATTAAGAGTACAGTACCTGCATTAAAAGCACACGGTTTAGATATCACTACTCATTTTTATAAAACAATGTTCACAAACAACCCAGAAGTAAAAGATTTCTTTGACATGGAAAAACAAGAAAACGGAGAACAACCAAAAGCATTAGCTATGACTGTTCTTGCTGCTGCTCAAAACATCGACAACTTAGGTTCTTTACTTCCAGTTGTTCAAAAAATCGGTGCTCGTCACGTAGAACTAGGTATTAAGCCAGAACATTACCCAATCGTAGGACAAAATCTTCTTATCGCTATCAAAGACGTATTAGGCGATGCTGCTACTGATGAAGTAATGAACGCTTGGGCTCAAGCTTATGGCGAAATTGCTGATGTATTTATCGCGGTAGAAAAAGGTATTTACGCTCAACAAGCTTAATTAACAACAGAAAAAGCCTCTCTTCCAAAGGGATAAACT
>JAUNRX010000032.1:0-2985 GCA_030539495.1 bacterium
TTTTAATACATAGGAGGCTTCTTGAAGAGAAGTTTCCTATGTATTAAAAAAGAGCAGGTGTTTTTCTCCCTGCTCCCTTTTTTCACTATATTTTATTGCTCTATATCATATGGCCAATCTAAGATGCCACCAAATTCATATACGTTTGTATATCCTAATTCTACTAAGATTGCACCTGCACTTTTGGAGCGTACTCCGCTTCTACAGTAAACGAGAATTGTTTGATCGTAATCCTCAAGCTCAATTTCTGCTGCATATGGTACTTCTGGAAGTGGAATTAACACAGCTCCTTCAATATGACCATCATCATACTCTTGTTGCGTACGAACATCAAGAATTGTGTAATCTACTTCTTCATCCATTATTTTTTTAGCCTCTTCAGGCGTAATTTGTTGAAATGTGTTACTCATCATTTTTTCCTCTTTATTGTTATTTTACTAATATGCTGTTATAAATCTCGTACAATATATTTACCATAATGTAAAATAAATATCCAGTTCTTTTGCGAATTTTCCAAAATTTATATTGGAAGATTTAGAACATCATTTATGTACTTATTATTCTGTAAAACAAAAAATCCTAACTTCCAACAAGGGAAATTAGGACTTTCAAATCAAAAAGCGCGAGACGGGGGTCGAACCCGCGGCCCCCTCCTTGGCAAGGAGGTGCTCTACCACTGAGCCACTCGCGCGTGTTAGTCATTTACCTGACAACAAAATTGATTATACAGGAAGGGGCCTTCTATGTCAACACTTTTTTTACATTTTTTTTAATATTTTTTGTATTATTCTGTTTTTTCGACATAAATTTAATATTTTTAATACTTATAGTTATTGTACACTTCGGTCTTCGTTGCTTGGATTATAGATGTATGATTGCTGATATGGAGCTTCTATCTGTACTATTTCATATGTCGGATTATTTTACTCCATGGGCTGGCCATATCCATATGCCATTTGTGGCTGGGGCTCTATATATGGTTTTGCCGGAATATCTACTTGTGATATCAGTTTTAAGATATATGCCATAAATGGTATGGATGCTAAAGCTATAATTAAATTTACTGTATCCGATAAATCCGCCGTTAACATTGGGACAGTTTGTCCAATAATGTTAAATACCATATGGAATAATACGCTCATCCTTACAGTTTGATATTTATGTCGAATATAGCCGAGGATTAATCCAAGCACAAAGGCATAAGAGCTTTGTACTATGTTCCAGTGCATCACTCCGAATAGAAATGCCTGTAGGAGATTTGCCAATACAAAAGGCATAAATTTCTCTGCCTTACGCTGTATTACTCCTCTAAAAATACACTCTTCTCCAATTGGTGCTAAAAAGGCAGCCGTAAGAAATGCAATTGCTGAACTTCCGATTCCCGCTGCATCCATTAAGTTTTCATAATTACTTAAGGCGTGTGGGAATATTGCTGCCACAAGTAAAATAATCAAGTCTATGGAAAATGATGCTGCCAATGCGGTTAATACTATGTATATATAATCTTTTGCTTTTGCAACTTCTTTTAATGAATAATCATATCTCTTTTTATATTTTTTGCGATACCAGATAAAACCGATGATTGTTGTTGACAACGTTGAAGCTAATAATAGATAGGGCATTGACTGTGCAATATTTTGATACATTAAATCTTCCAATTGTGTTGCCGTTTGAAACGAACTGTTCTGAACTATCGTAGCTACTACAATAACAATGCCTGCAATCACTCCTATCACCATTTGTACACCCCAAAATATTAGCATGGGAACAAGGCATCCTAGCACACTTAAAAACATTTTTCCTTTTGATTTCTTTTCCATTTGTGTAACCATATAAACTCCTCTCCTTTTTTTCTAATTATACCGTTCCTTCTCTTTACTTGCAATTGATTGTGCATAAAACCCAAAGCTCTGCACATCTTAAGAATAGTGTAAATTAATCAAAGGAGATATCTTATGTTTGTTCCAAAACGAATTATATTTGAAAAGGGAACTTTAGACTATGAAATTGGCAAGCGTGTTTATGATACTTTTCATGAAAAAGAGGGCATTGAAATTATCGAGGCCGCTGCAAATAAAGTTAAATCTATAATTACCACGGATTCACTATCAGAAACCTACCAAACCGGAAAGCAAACTCTAGTGCTTAGTAAAAAGAAAAGCAGTGCATTTCAGACTTGTAAGCCAAGTGCTGATTATATGCTTCCTTTAGTCAGTGGCTGTATGGGACAGTGTGAATACTGTTATCTTCATACCCAGTTAGGAGATAAGCCTTTTGTACGGGTCAACGTAAACTTAGAAGATATTTATGCAAAGGCTATTTCTTATATGGAGGCTTCTCCAGATAAGGTTACTTCCTTCGAGGGCTCCGCTACTTCTGATCCTTTGTGTGTAGAACCTTATACCAACGCTCTTGCAGAAACCATCCGTTTCTTTGCAAAAGAACCTCGCGGATGCTTCCGATTTGTCACTAAATTTAGTGATGTTGATAGCTTATTAGATCTTGATCATAATGGGAAGACTGAAATTCGTTTTAGTATTAATACGGAACTTGTCCGTTCCTCTTATGAACACTATACTGCTACTATTTCTGCAAGAATCCTTGCTGCCTCTAAAGTAATGAAGGCCGGATATCCTGTAGGATTTCTTATTGCACCTGTCTTTCTCTATGACAATTGGCAGGAAGAATATGAAGGTGTATTAAAGGAATTAAAAGAAGCTCTTCCTGAGGTCTATCCTTATCCATTATTCTTCGAAGTAATTACCCATCGGTTTACTCCTCGGGCAAAAGAACTGATTGGAAACCTCTTTCCAGAGTCCACACTTCCTATGGATGAAGAGGAACGTGTCTATAAGCGCGGACAATTTGGTTATGGAAAATTCACCTATGCCAAAGAAGATATGCGTGAAGTAAAGGCATTTTTTCAGGAAAAGATTAAGGCGTACTTCCCTGAAAGCGAAGTAAAATATATTGTGTAAGAACAAA
>JAUNRX010000032.1:3085-31925 GCA_030539495.1 bacterium
CACTTTCTTTGTATACTTGCTGCATACTTTGGCGCCCGTACTATCGTTATGATATCCGCACACTTGAACATAATATTTTTTACCTTTTTTCAAATGACTAATCGTATGTTTTAAAGTGGAATTTTTAGTAATCGTAACTGTCTTGGCTGCTTTCATATTACTATTTGTAGAATATTTGATTAAATATCCATTGGCATTGGAAACCTTTTTCTTCAAGATTACTTCAATCTTCTTGGATGACTTATTTTTAATGGATTTCACAACTGGCGTAGAAACCTTTACCTTGTTCCATTTTGCATAATAAGTCTTATTCCCTTTTGTGGTAGTACTGATTGCCGTCGTCTTGCCTTTGGTACAAGCTGCATTGGTATACCAGCCTCCAAATGTATAGCCTTTTCTTACAACTTTTGTTGGAAGTGTCTGTTTCTTTCCATAGATATAGCTGGTAACATTTCCTTTTTTAATTGTTCCTTTGTTTGTCTTAAGTGTTACTTTATAGCGATTTACTGTTACTTTGGAAGAAAAAGCGCCATAATAATTCTTTGTATTTGTCTTTACCATTGCACGTACACGATATGTATACATAACGCCTTTTTCCATCTTTGTATCTGTAAACGTTGTCTTTCCTGCTCCTTTTATGGTTGCATATAAGACTTCTTTATTATCTTTGCTGGAAGTTCGATATACTTGATATCCATAAACACCAATGGTCTTTGACCAGGATAGGTTGGTCTGGAACTTAGCGTTCACCGTTGCTTTTACATTGGTTACTTTGGCTGGTGTCTTAATATATTGTTTATCAAAATCCAATGTAGTTCCAATTCCGTTAATCACTCCTGCATTGGTATATTGCCAAATTGCTGCATTGGCATTGTCCAACGTCTTATTATAAGCAGCATAGAATAAAGGATATTTGCTTGTCAAATAGCTTTCTGTAAAATGATCCTTTAAATTTGACTTATTTGTATATACCATGGAGGTAAAGCCTTTTGATTCAATACGGCTGCAGAAGGCATTTGCAATGGCATTATGAGCACTTACGGATAGTTTGGCTTTTGCCAGACGATAGCCCGGATGTCCTGCTTCATCTTCAAAATCAACGGCGATTGGAAGACGTAATTCATAAGCGCGGTTCTGACTTAACACTTGGTTTACCATTGCTACGGCTGCATCTGCCTCTTGTACTGCTTCTGTTTCGTTAAGTGCTTGGGATACATAATAAACACCTACATCTAATCCCGCATCTAAGGCGCCTTTTAAATTCTGTGCAAAATAAGAGTCTTTACACATTTCTGAGTCATTTGGCCCTCGATATCCACAACGGATCATAACAAATTGTTTCCCTGCTGCTTTTGCTGCCTTCCAGTCAATCACAGTTCCATGTCCATTATTTTTTAACGCTACATTCGTATATCCTGATACATCAATTCCTTCTCTTACCGCTGCAACATTGCTTGCGGATACTACCGTTCCTGATAAAAACGGTACAAGAAACAGACTGATTACCAGACTAAGAAGAATTCCTTTTCCTCTTTTCATTATAAAAACCTCTTTTCTTTTCCTAATACGTAATTTCTTACTGGAATAAATAACTTTTTCTCTGCATTGCATAAATTGATTTATTTGCATTAAACACATAGGAAATGGAACAAACCAAGAAGAAATATGGCAGATATTCATATCCAAATACTTCAACACCGATAAAGATTGGTGCTAAGATGGTATTCGTTGCACTGCCAAATACTGCGGCATATCCAAGGGCAGCCGTAAGTTCTATTGGTAGTCCAACAAAGGGTGCCAGAATAACGCCTAGACTGGAGCCCATTGTAAATAATGTGGTTACCTCTCCGCCTTGAAATCCTGCGCTTAATGTCATAATGGTAAGCATACATTTTACAATCCAGTCATAAGAATAGACTTTCCCGTCAGTAAAACACGCCCTTATAATATTGCTTCCAAGTCCTGAATATCTTCCATGGTGCAATACGAACATCAGGATGCTGATTACTGTTCCGACTACAAAAATTCGAATAAATGGATTTTTCAGCTTTAATCCGAAGAATATTTTCATCGAGCTAAATGCATAGGCAAATAATGCCCCTACGATGCCAAATATAATTCCGATTAAAACTAATTTAAGTAATACAACATAATTTGCCTGTGTTGGTATGGAAAGATCCACACTAAACTGAGTAAGCCCTAATGCCTTTGATGTATAATATGCTGAAAATGCAGCCACAATGGTTGGAAATAACGCAATATACTCAAAGGAGCCTACTACGAAAACTTCAAGGGCAAAAAAGATTGCTGCCAGTGGAGTTAAAAACAGCCCCGAAAATCCTGCTGCCATGCCCGAAACCAATAATATCTCAGAACAATTCTTTATATGTAACTTACGTCCTACCGAATGGCCAAACGTTCCACCAATCTGAATGGCAACGCCTTCACGACCAGCACTTCCGCCGAATAAATGAGTCAGCCATGTACTGATGATTGCCAATGGAATTAATCGTTTTGGTATCTTGTCCCGGTCGCCGAAACCTGCTGAAAAGATCAGCCCCATCCCCTTGGTACAATCCTTTCCTACATTTGCATAAATATATACTATGATTAGTCCTGCGAACGGAAAAAATGGAAGCATCCAGTTTACATGTCCATCACGAAACGCTCCCAAATAATCAAGTACTTTTCCAAACAATACGTCAATGGATGCTACTCCAATGCCAATTATTGCGGCAACCAATGCCAAAAGTATTGTATCTTTATAGTCTTCGTAAATCTGCTTTAACATTTCATCTGCCTTCTTCATTCCTTTCTGTTTTTAGAAAGCCCTCTTTTTACCTTATGAGGAAATCACATTACAATTCCCTTTTTAATAAGAAAAGGTGTGCTTTAGTCCATATCAACTATAGCACACCTTTTTCCATGTTTCAAGAATCACAGGGGAAGCCCAACGTTCTTACGCATAGTCCCTACGTTTGCATATTTGTGTAGAGATCTTGATACTAGCCAAAAAGATCAAGACTGATACAAAAAATGCAGCGACTGAAACCATATATTTATTGTCTACTAACCATGTGATATCGATATTTGCATTACTCTCTAAGTACTCTCCTAATCTTGCACTTCCTAAAAAGATTAGCATTGGTAACATAATCTGGAGGATTGGAAGGACTTTTTGCGTTTTTGTTTTTCCAACTGCATAAAAAATAATATATTCTATCGTTACAACAAACAATACAATGCTTACCATACCAAGGTAGATCGCGCCAAAATAGCCCTCTACCTTATTTCCTAAGCAGGTAAATAAAATCATACTTGCTACTCCTAACAAAGAACACAACACCATGATAAGAAAAGCATATAGATATCTTCCATATACCCTTTGGCTTATTGTTCCCGGAAGCATATCAATAAACCCGGACTCATATCTTTGCTCTAGATTAAATGGTAAAATAGAAATCACCACTGTAATCACGGCTAGATATCCTGCCACAAATCCTAAACCTTCTTCATCTACAATAAAATATGTGGCAAATACAATCATAATTAACGTAGTAAGTGCAATCACTGCTCTACTACGTAATAAGTCGATCTTACAAAACTTAAAAGCTTTCATAATACGTTACCTCCTTATTTTTCAAGATATGAAGCATAATCTTGTCAATGGTTGGACGTTCTACTACAAAATTCTTATTTACCAGCTCTGCATCTTCACTGGATAAAAGAGCTTCAAACCCATAGGCATTCTTTGTAAGTCCAATTGCCTTCTTTTCAATTGCCCTTGTCAGATCTTCCTTTTTCCCTTTTACTTCAATATAGGACTCTAACAAATCATCTTTTGAATCATCTAGAATAATCTTGCCATCCTCGATAAAGATAATATAATCTGCAATCTGCTCTAAATCACTTAGCATATGGGTGGAAAATAAGATACTACGCTTGCCGTCTTCAATGTAATTCTGTAATAAGTCTAAGATTTCTTCTCTCATCATAGGATCTAAGCCATTGGTTGCTTCATCTAAGATCAACAGACTGGTTTCTCTTGATAATGCACATGCAAACATCAGCTTTACTTTCATACCTCTTGAGAACGTATCAATCTTCTTTTTCTCCGGAAGGTTCCATTCCTTTATAAACTGATTGAACTTTGTTTCATCAAAGCTTTGATACTGGTCTTTCATTACTATACGGATAGTCTTAACCGTAAAATCACTTGGAAAATAGGACTCATCTCCTATAAATCCAATCTGCTCCTTATATGCAATGGGATCTTTCTCATACGTGATCCCATTAATGCTAATACTTCCTTTATTCGGATTACAGATCCTTGTAATTAAATTTAGAGTTGTCGTCTTGCCTGCACCATTTCTACCTACATACCCCATAATAAAGCCGCGAGGAAGTGTAAATGAAATATTCTGTAGTTCAAATGACTGATACGTTTTTGTTACTCCTTTTACTTCTAATAAATTATTCATTCTATACCCCTTTCCTTCTAATTCCCTCTACTCATTCCAGATTCGTTGAAGCAGCCTTCCAAGTTCTTCCTCAGACATATTAATTCGTTTTGCCGTCTCTACTGCCGTTGTCATGCCACCTTCTATTCGAATTAGGTATTGTTCCTTTAAAAATTCATTGTTTTTTGAAAGGACTACGCTTCCTTTTCCCTGGATCGATGTGATATAGCCCTCTTCTTCTAGATCGTTATATGCTCTTGTGGTAGTTATTACGCTTACCCCAATTTCCTTTGCCAGCTTTCGGATCGAAGGAAGTACCTTTCCCTCTTCTATCTGCCCATTTAAAATCTGCTCTTTGATCTGTTCCTTAATTTGTGCATAGATTGGTAATTCCGATTGATTCGAAATTAATATATTCAATTCTGTCACCTCCAATTGCTTCTTAAGTGTTCATACTGTATATACTTTATTATATACAGTATGAACACTTTGTCAATAGGTTATACCATATTTTGTAAATAATTATTTTATAAATTTTTAACGTTTTCCCCTCTGTACAACTCTGTTTATTTCCTATATAATTGCTGACTACAGTGCTCGTACTGAGCATGATTGATGTAAAGGAGTATTGTATGAAAAATTTTAGCTGGAACAAGATAGGAAAAGATATCTTTGTGAAATTTCTTGTCTTTCTTTTCTGCGTGGCATTTATCAGTCTTAATAACTATCTATTAGGACAAAACAACAGTATCGCAGGTGTCATTCTGCTTGTGGGTCTATTTTTACTTATGAAAGGGGACTTAGGCTTCGATGTGAGACAAGCCAGTTTCTCAATTGTGTTTATGTTTGGGATCATTGCCTTTTGCCCGAAATTAGCTGCCATCCATCCACTTGTAGGACTCGTTGTAAATAGCTGTTCTATCTTACTTATTATGATCTTATCAAGCCATGATGTAACGATGAGCAACCATACTACATTTATGCTGGGATACTTATTCTGTCAGGGGTATGATGTTACAGGAAAAGATTATGCATTACGAGTAGTAGGATTACTTGTCGGTGGTATTGTAATTGCCTTGCTTTATTATCTAGCAAATCAGAAAAAAGAGTATAAACGAAACATAAAGGATTTATTTGATGAGCTTTACATACATTCTACAAGAACTCGTTGGTATGTGAAACTTACCTTTTTGCTATCGGTTACCATGTTTGTCTGTGATTTGCTTCAGTATCCTAAGACTATGTGGATCAGCCTTACGATCTTATCCTTGACGTTACCATTTGAAGAAGAATATAAGGAACGTCGCAGGGTACGAATTCCTGCTGCCATCTGTGGTACGGCGTTATTCTATATTTTATTCGAAATGATCGTTCCATTGGAATATCAACCAATCGTTGTACTATTTGCAGGATTTTTAGCCATGTTTATTAAGAACTACTTCCTGAAATGTATTTATAATTCCTTTAGTGCATTAGGGACTGCTGTTTTAATCTTCTCTACCAAAGGGGCTATTACACTACGTATTCTCTCTAATATAATTGGTACGATTATCGTTATTGCAGGATATTTTGCATTTCAAATAGTTTTCAAATATTATGAACAATGGTATGAAAATCGAGGACATCTGCCTGCCGCATAACTCTTAATAAAGTTTCCGGATACAAAAAAAGACACTAGTGACTGCTAGTGTCTTTTTTTGTATCGTATTTAGATATAAAGGACTTCTGTTAAGAATAAGCCTTGTGGTTCTGCTAAGAACGCAGCCTCACTTGGATCTTTTGATTCTAAGATTTCATTTACATCGTTAGCCTTAAGGTTTCCAAGGCCTGCTTCACAGATTGCTCCTACCATCTTACGAACCATATATGGCCAGAAATCATTTCCGTGGATGCGGATCTTAATGCTATCGATATCTTGAATGATTTCGATATCAAAGATTTCTCTGATTGTCGTCTTTTTCATTTTCTTATTATTACAGAATGCTCTAAAGTCTTGCTTGCCTAACATGCAGTCTGCAACTTTTCTCATGCTCTTTACGTCTAAACGTTTAAAGCTATAGTAGCTGTATTTACGTTCAAATACGTTTGCAACTTCGCCCATGCTGATTTTGTATTCATACTTATAAGATTTTGCATTTAATTGGCTGTGGAAACGTTCTGGTACGTCATCTACATGAACAACCGCAATATCTCTTGGAAGATATTGATTTAAATAATGTTTGATCTCATATTCTTTCATCTCAGTATTTGTTGTAAAATTAGCAACTTGTTGTAACGCATGTACGCCTGCTTCTAATTTTGCTGCAGATACTAAGGTAATCTTTTCATTTGTCATCTTTTCTAAGACGTCTACGATTTTATCCTCAACAAGGATTCCCTTTGTATTTGGTCCTAACTTTTGAAATGCTGCATAACGACTTCCGTCATATTGTATAATTAATCTAATATTTCTCATTTCTTTACCTTTCTTGGTGGGTCTTTCTACACTATAACAATAGTCGTTTCCATCCGTCAAGCTAATTACACCTATTCAGTCTATTTTTTCCTATTTCTTTATGTATGGAACCCTAATTATGCTAACTTGCCTAAGATTCCTTGTAGGGCCGTCCCGCTGCTTGTATGACAACGAACAATATCCACATTGCTCTTTTGTGCTTCTGCCACTGCACAATGTACCATTTTATGAGATACCGTATTGGTAAATAATATGATTAGATCCGGCGTTCCAATCTGACTGGACATTCTCGCCGACATCTTTGTAAAAATCTTTGGCTTACAGTTATACTCCTTGCAAATCTTCTTATATTGACAGACCATTCGATCATGTCCTCCAATAATTACAACGCTCATCGTTTTTCTCTCCTTTTGTAAAGTAAGGTCTGCCACTCAATGTTATTGCATGGCAAACCTTTTCTTTTACTGTTTATTGACTACTAATTACTAGATCTCTGCTAACTGTTTTCCTAATGCTTCACATCTTGCTAATGCATCATCATCTGGAGCTTCTTCACAGATTACGCCTTCTCCATTTAATACGGTAGCACCTGCATTTGTTATACGTTCTACCCAGTCTGTCATCCATTGGCCGTCACCCCAGCCATAAGAGCCGAATAATGCAACTGTCTTACCAGATACGAAAGCTTCGACTGCTTCTACAAATGGTTCCATTTCACATTCTTCTAACACTTCAGATCCCATTGCAGGGCAGCCCATTGCAAATACTTGGCTTTCTTTTAAATCATCCATGGATGCTGTTCCAACTTCTACTACATTTGCTTCTTTTCCAGCTGCAGCAATCCCTTTTGCTACCGCTTCTGCCATAGCTTCTGTATTTCCTGTTTGTGACCAAAATACTACATTAATTTTACTCATATTCTTATCCTCCTATACGGCTGCTTCTAACAGCTCATTATCGCTATATATGTCAATGACATCTTCAATACTTAGCCCATAGGCTACCATTTGTATTAAAGTTTCTTTAGCTATCTCAAATTTTTCAAATAACTTCACTTTCTTTGTAATGTCTTTATATACTTTCCAATATCCCGTATATAAATAGTTTCTTCCTTCGTTTTCAATAAATCCTTCCACATCTTCTACCGGATATCCTAAGAATAGGCCCATTTCATGTGGAAAGCTTTTGCCTCCATCCATATAGTCGGCATAGCGCTCTTTAAAAATTTCAAACATATAGTCTAAGTCAAACTTATGATATCCTAATCTTCTTAGCAAGCTATTTACCCGTTTGTCAGAAAGATAACTGATTAACTGGTCTAATTTATATAATAAAAATGTTGTCTTTTTCTCACGTGTTAATAATACATAGTAAGAGATCTTAGAATCCTTTAGGATTTTCTTCACCTGATCAACATTGCCATTCTGAATGATCAATAGGTTGGAGATCTTAATCCCGGTAATTAATGGTGCACACTGGAGTGCCATCTGTATTCTAATATCTTTTAAATTCATCCCTTGTACAATCTCAAAAACTTCTTGGCTCATAGTACCTCCTTATTGGTTAGTTCTGACTAACTTGTGTTTATAGTACTGTATTTTCTAACTTCCGTCAACAGTACTAATGATATAGTTTTTTCAATAAAGCTCTATTGAGAATGGTTATCATTTATTTGCTGTGTATTATTATTTCCCAATGAGATATAACTGCCTGTTCAATTTCTGGATTTACGCCTTTTGCTACTCTCTATTCTTCAATACATCCACGAAGGACATCTTATTCACCTTTCTTACCAACAGTTGATTAATGATTAGATAAATGCCTAAGATTCCCGCATAAATTCCAAGATACATAATCGGACTAAATGATAGGTTCATTCCACCTGACACATTGGAGATCAGCAATGGATAAACCATATCCAGCACTTTCTTGGCTAATGGAATACAGATCAATGCGGCAACTGCTATAATATAAAAGTTTCCATTTAGATATAGCTTACGAATTTCGCTTGTCTTATATCCAAATATCTTGATTAATGAAATATTGAAGGAAGAACGGTCGATCATAACCTTCATCATTAGATACATAACGCTAAAGAACACTAGTATTGAAATGACAATCAGCATCTCAATCATTGGCCTCATCCGATCAATAAATACATCGGAGCTCTTTTCAATATCCTCTTTACTTGTTGTTGCATATAATTTCTCGCCATCAATGGATAATTTCTTATCTGAAAACACTACATTGTAATACGCCTTATCTTCTCCCATTAATTCTCGCATGCTGTTAATATCCATAAATACATATAATGCTGTGGAGTAGTTACAGATTCCATCAATTGTAAATGCATAATCCATATCTTCATCACGATCTGATAAAATCAGCTTCTGCCCTTTCTTTAACTGGTATTTTTCGGCCATGGCAGAAGAGATGACCACCTTATTCTTTCCTTTCTCAACCTTTGCATCAAAATATGGATTATCTGCATTAATTCCTAACAAGGTCACATCCAGATTATATCCATAAATCTCTTTTGATAATGTCTTGGCATAGGCTTCTTCACCATCCTTTGGCACTTGTTTATCGGGATATTTATAAGTATACATGTACTCATATTTTGTATCTGCCTTATTATCTACACTGACATGCTGACACATGCTAAAACAGTCAAAGGCTAACATTACGATCAATAGACAAATAAACATACCGAATACAATGGTAAATGCCGTTCGAACTTCTCTGCACATCTGACGGATCTGAAAGCGTCTTACAAAGTCCATATTTCCAAGGTTCATTTGGCTGGTCCTTCTTGCCTTCTGCTCTCCACGTATCATTTTTAATGCAGGCACAGATAATTTCTTATGTATGACAAAACAATTGACAATAGCTGCTACGACCGGCGGCATAACCACGCCATATATAATTACATAAACAGGGTAAACTGCTGGTAATTTGGGAATAGAAAAGTAATCATAACAATCCTTTAACTGATAATCTATCCCTAAACTGCTAAATCCTAATATCGTACCGATAGCTCCTGCAATAAAAGTAATCACTACTGGCAACATAATATAGTGAAGCATCAGTTCACGTTTCTTTGCTCCTAGGGCATATAAGGTTCCAATAATACTGCTTTCCTTCTCAATTCCATGAATGACAAAAACAGAGATGACATAAGTAAATAAAATCATAACGATCACACCTGCAATCAATCCACTCATCTTATTGATTACCTGATCGTCTGAAGATGCCTTAATCCTTGGATTATCTGCTGCCTTCATAAACTGTGTCAGGGAATTGTCTTTTATCGCCTTCACATTGTCTTTCACCTTTTCATCTGTCTGCTCCTTCTGTAAGCGATAGGCATATACATATTCTTCTGACTTTGCACTGTTCTTGGCTTCTTTTAGTCCCTTATACTCCTTCTCTGTCACAAATGCCAAGCCAAATCGATCACTTTCTACCGAACTTTCTGCAAAGTTTTTATAAACGGCATCATAATCAGGTACAGAACCAATTCCTACTACCTTATATATTTTTCCGCTTAGGGTAATGGTGTCCTGAATTGTAATCTTATTTTCCTCACAATACCGTTTTTCTAAGACAACTTCTTCCTTTTTCTCTGCCAGTCTCCCCTGGTCAAGTGCAATTTTATTGATATTAGTTCGATTGGCAAAGACACGTAAGGAACTGCCATTTCCTTGGTCATAGTCGAGATAAGACATACTTTCCAATTCAATTCCTGTATCCATTAACTTTTTCTCCTGTTGCTTGGTTAATGGAATAAACATACTGAACTCTCCATCCTCCAATCGATTCTCTTTTGCCTTCTTATCCACACCGGTCATAACGGTCTCTGCCGCACCAACCAGGCTGACTACAATATAAAGACTTAATACGATCATCGCTCCCAATGCAACATACCGTAATAAATTGGCTTTTAGATCACGAAATACTCTCTTTCTTAATATTTTTTGCATTTTACAAGTCCTCCAATTCTTTCGCTGGAACTCGAACCTCATTCTCATATTCCTTGCTGATTTTTCCATCCTTGATTCGTATTACTTTATGTACCATATCTTTAATTGCATTATTGTGAGTGACAATTAACATTGTAGTGCCGTATTTCTGATTGATTTCCTCAAGCAATACCAAGATATCTCTGGAAGTATTGGAATCAAGCGCTCCAGTTGGCTCATCACAAAGCAGCAGCTTTGGATTTTTAATGAGTGCCCTGGCAATTGCACATCGTTGCTGCTGGCCACCGGATAGCTGGGATGGGAACTTATTCTGTTGTCCTGCAAGTCCTAACGTATCCAGCAAATCATTTACATCCAGTGGATCTTTCGTCAGATATTCGCATACTTGTATGTTCTCCTTCACCGTAAGGTTGGGGACCAGGTTATAAAATTGAAAGATAATTCCTATGTAGTCTCTTCGGTAATTGGATAATGCCTCTTGTTTTAAGTTACCGATTTCTTTTCCATCCACTTTAATTGAACCAGAGTCTAATGTATCCAACCCACCGATGCAATTTAAAAGTGTGGATTTACCGGACCCGCTGGTCCCTTGGATTACGCACATTTGACCTTTTTCCACACCTGTTGTAATCCCTTTTAATACCTGGATATAGCTTCCGTTTTCACCATAACTTTTCTTTACATCCTTTATTTCTACGTACATACCGATTCCTCCTATTTCTATCTTTTTACTCTTGCTATTGAGACAAAGTCATCCCATACATAACAGTGTTATGCAAAGATCCTTTTTTTAGCCATACGCTCTAGTCGTATGGCTAAAACTTACTTGGATGAGAACATTCCATACCATCCATTCACTAAGTACTTTACGGTTAATTTCATATGTTTTACTGCTTCCTCTTCTGACTTCTCGTGGGAAATCAGGTGAACGAAAGTATCAACGGTAAGATGAGAAATCCAATGGATAAAATAATCCTCGATCTTCGGTTGGCCTAACTTCTCACTCATCTTGTCAGAAAGCACACGGTAATGGTTCTGTGTAATTGTTACAAACTCATCGATACAATATTCAAAACGGGATCCTTGTGCTTTTGTAAGCAATAGCTGGACTTCTTCATAGTGAGAGTACAGATAATGGATTACCTGCGCAGCCGCCTCCATATCATCTGAAAAATCTTCTCCCTCTACCTGGCCACTCTTCAATTGTTCCATCTCTGAAGCATAATGCTTTCTCATAATACTCATTAACTGAGTGAGCGGTTCTTCTACAATGGCTGCAAACAAATCCTCTTTGTCTTGAAAGAAAAAGTACAAGGCCCCTGTAGTTACTCCTGCATTCTTGCAGATCGAACGCAAGGATGCCTGTAAATAGCCTTTTTCTAAAAACTCTTGTTTTCCACTGGCTAGAAGTTTTGTTCTTGTTTCTTTCTCTCGTTTCATACTGTCTTCTCCTATCCTATTAAGGCTATGTCTGCTTTACATAACATTGTTATCTGATAACACTGTTATGTTACTTCTAGTTCCATTATTTGTCAAGTGCACTTTTATATTTTTTAACTATCTACCATTGTCCCGCCATTTACATGGAGAACCTGACCGGTTACATAAGAAGAATCCTCTGATGCCAAATATACATAGGTTGGAGCCAGTTCAAATGGCTGTCCGGCACGTTTCATTGGGGTATCCTGCCCAAACTTACCAACATCCTTTGCGGAAAAAGAGGACACGATCAATGGTGTCCAGATTGGTCCTGGTGCAACTGCATTTACTCGAATTCCACGATCTACGATTGCTAAGGATAACGATCTTGTAAAGGAAACTACTGCCCCTTTTGTAGACGAATAATCAATTAATTTTACATGGCCTTGATATGCTGTTACTGACGTGGTGTTAATAATTGCACTGCCACATCCCATATAAGGAATGGCTGCCTGAGTCAAATAAAATAATGGGAAAATATTGACGCGGTAAGTCGTAAGCAGCTGTTCCACCGGAATCTCTTCAAAGTTTTCTCTCGGGAACTGCACTCCTGCATTATTTACAAGAATATCAATACATCCAAAGTCTTTCACCACTTGTTTTACTAACTGATGACAGAACCGTTCGGAACAAATATCTCCAGGATATAACTTGCATTTTCCACCATACTGCTCTACGCAGTTCATTGTCTCTAATGCATCCTCCCTTTCATAATCACATAAATAATTAATTGCTACGGTTGCTCCTTCTTTTGCATATGCAATGGCCGTTGCGCGTCCTATCCCGCTGTCTCCGCCTGTAATTAAGGCTACCTTTCCTTCTAACTTACAACTGCCTTTATAACATGGATTATCATAGATTGGACGTGGTATCATATCCTTCTCAATTCCTGGCTGGCATGGCTGATGCTGCATTGGGAATTTCCTAGGTAATCTGTCGTAATCAATACACTTTCTTATCCTCACTTGCTGCCTCCTCAAATACATTTACTATAAATATATGAATTCAGACAACTTGTGTGAATTATTTTTAGAATTTACTAGGACTTCTCTTTCCTTTTCGTTAATATCCGCCCTGCTGCTAATGCGGTAAATGGTGCCACCGTTACTAGTCCAAAACTTCCCACAATGGTATCTAGTATCTCAGCTGCAACATACTTATAGTTGAGAATATGATCGATTGGTGTCCCTTGTGCCATAAATACCATTAACAGGCTGATATAGCCACCAGAATAGGCAAGCAGTAAGGTTGTGGTCATCGTTCCCATCGCAGCCCTTCCTACATTCATTCCTGATCTTGCAGCCTCTTTCCAGTCCATTTCTGGTTTCTTCTGTACTACCTCATAAACTGCAGATGTAATATCCACCGATAAATCCATCATTGCTCCTGATGCACCGATAAAGATGCTGCTCATAAAGATGGCTGTCAGGTCAAGATGCTGATATCCGCTATAAATCAAAGACTCTGCATTTGGCATGACTGCACCATGAATCTTAAATAAATCGGTAAATAGAATTCCAAGGATGCAGGTTGAAACTATTCCTAACAACGAGCCTATGGTTGCCACCACAGTTCGACGGTCTGCCCCATAGACAAAGAAAATAATCACTATGGTAAGCAGTATGGTGATTCCAATTCCAACCCATACCGGAGAATAGCCGTTCAGATAGGCCGGTACTAAAACCTTCCATATAGTCAAAATCGTTATTACAAAGGAAAATATGGCCTGTATGCCGTTCTTTCCTGCAAATACAAGTAGAAATAACGCAAATAATACAAGTAAAAGAACTTCTTTTCCCAATCGATAATGATCCGAGATTACTGCCGACTTGACTGTCTCTCCCTCATAACTGATTGTAACAAGCACTTCCTCTCCCACTTCAAAAATTTTATCCTTCTCCAGGGAGCCGCTTAAAAAATTCACTCCTGTAATTGTCTGCCCTTTAAACTTTCCTTTTTTTATTCGTAATACACAGGATTGCTCGCCTGACTGAATAATGCCTGACGTAATGATTTCCTGATTATCTACTTCCAAAACGACTCCAATAGCTCGCTCCGCCCCCTTATAAATAAGGGCATCCTCATACCCTGTAGGAATGCATAAGAGGATGCCAATCATAATAAGACCTAACACAATCATCTGGATTACTGCTTTTTGCTTTCTTAAAAACGCTGACATATTACTTTACTCCTGTCACACTTGCTAACTGTTTAAAGATATCGGTGTTATCGTAATAGCCTGCAAACTGACTTGCCTTTACTCCTTTAGCAAATACGCCCACTGGCAGACCCGTGTGAGAATAAGAGCCAAAGTTTATCCCACTCTTATTATTTAAAATGTGAGTGATTGTAACGGTAAGAGGCTCATAACTCCCATACTCCACATACTCTTTCTGACTAAACGTACTTTCCTTTCCAGTTCGCTCCAACGTTGTCTTGTATGCCTCCTTTAACTTCTCATACTCATACTGAGTCAAGGTTAAACTTCCTTCCTCTTCAGACTGAGGATGGGCATCTGCACTATCCTTTTGTTTTTCACTCTCGCCTTGATTCTCTTTTGGAGCCTTTAATCCAAATAGTTGTTCTACCTCTTTCATTACTGTCGAAAACTTTGTCTTATTGTCCTTATATCCCTTTACGTACTCTGCATTGTATTTGGCAAAAGAAATCTTCTGATTTCCTAAATTCGTTAAAAATGTATCGTAATCCGTTCCTGCGTAACCAATGGTCAATCCGCCAGTCTCATGGTCTCCGGTAACTAAGATCAAGGTTTCCTCCGGATGCTTATTATAGAAATCGACTGCCTTTTGTACTGCCTGATCCAATGCAATGGTATCGGCAATTGCAGAAGCTGCATCATTAGCATGACACGCCCAGTCAATCTTTCCGCCTTCTACCATTAGAAAAAAACCCTCCTCATTATCTAGTACTTCAATTCCTTTTTCCACATAATCCGATAGTGCCCACTCTCCCTGTTCTAAATCAATGCTGTAAGCCATCGTATCACTATCTGCCAACTTGTCTTCGATCACAAGTACTTTTCCATCTTTGCCTATAAGGTGTTTTGCTTCTTCTTGTGTCTTTACAACTTTATAGCCGTGTTCCTCTGCTAACTTATATAAATCCTTTTTCTTTTTATCTGAACCAGTGGGCTGTTTCATGGCACCACCTGCAAAATAATCAAAATTGCTTTCTACCAGCTCTTCTCCAATTTCATAATAGTTATTGCGAGAGGGCTGATGTGCATAAAATGCTGCTGGTGTCGCATGGTTTACATTTACACTGGATACAATACCAATCTTATACTTTTTCTGCTTCTTAAGTTTCTCCGCAATTGTCTCATACTCTTTGGAAAAATCCTCACTGACATTAATACTTCCACTCCATGTCTTTTCCCCAGTTGCTATGGACGTTGCTGTCGATGCCGAGTCTGGTGCAAAAGAAGTACTATCATAAGTTTGGGCAGAGCCTACCACCGGGAAACTCATTATGGTCAATTGGCTTTTACTTGTTAATTGCTTCTTATCCGTCTTACTATCTGGCACATTCGAGGAAGCATTTAAATAGTAATTGGTCAGCTGGATCTGAGGATAACTCATTCCATCCCCTATAAATAAAAAGACGTACTTTGGTGTCTTTCCTTCTGTCTGATTTACAGTTATGACAGCCGACTCTGTCTGAACAATAGCATTCTCCTTCGATTGCTCCTGTCTGCATCCTGTCATGGTTCCTGCTGCCATCATACATACCATAGTAAAACAAATCAGTCTCTTTCTCATACCTGTATCTCCTATTTATTTTTATGTATTATACTTTTTCTATTGTGCTATCCTATAGTATGCTATAAAATACGAAAATTCAATATGAATATGGGAATAAAATGTCGAAGAGAACTTTCCTATTAATTAACAAATAGCAGCCTGAATTATCACAGGCTGCTATTCTTTCTTTTTAGTCTATTCTAAATTTATTCACTTGTCCAAGAATTACTTCTGTCATTCCAGTCAGCTCTTTCGCAGACGCTGTCACATGACTGATTGAAGTATTCATTTCATTGGTAGAAGCTGCAATCTCTTCGCTAGATGCGCTGATTTCTTCTGAAACAGAGGATACCTCATCAATTTTTGATAAAATCATATCTTTATCTTTGTTAATTTCATTCCCTGCTTCTTTTACTTTGTAAATTTTCGGAATTACCTCTTCAATTTCTACCATGATTTCCTTAAATGCAACAATGGAGCGGTCAATTGTTTCCATCTGGTCATTTAATTCATATCCCATTCCCTTGGCATCTTTCATAATTACATCTGTATTATTAGAAATATCTTTTACCAATGAATTGATTTTTTCTAATGAGTCTCTCGACTGTTCCGCAAGACTTCCGATTTCCTGAGCAACAACAGAAAATCCTTTCCCAGCCTCTCCAGCTCTTGCTGCTTCGATGGAAGCATTTAATGCAAGTAGATTTGTCTGGTTAGTAACATCCGTAATCATCTTCGTAATATTATTGATTTCCACAATATTAGTCCCCAGTGAATTCATACCCTTTTCAAATGTCACAAAGGTATTTTTTATATTTCCCACGGATTCATTTAACTCATTCATATCGTTACTGCTCTTAATTGCCATTTGATCAATTTTCCTGGAGACATGATCCACATCCTCGATTTGTGCCACCATATCCTCCAGCTTCTCATTAAACTGTTCTAGGATATTGGTCATTACAACTAAATCATTGGATTGAAGGCTAGTCCCCTCTGCAATCTCATGAATCGCCTCTGTAATTGAGCTGGATAACTTAGAAATTTCTTCTGCATCACCACTTAATTCATTGGAGTTATCAGATAGTGCATTGGAATTCTCTTTCATGGAGTCTACGATTGCAATAATGTATTCCTGCATGACCTTAAGGGCATTTGCCATCTGCCCGACTTCATCCTTCTGCATAAGAATGATCTCATCCACTTCACCTGTCAAATCCCCTTCTGAAACCTTTACTAATTGATTCGCAGCCATCATAATCTTATCTGACAGTTTACGTGCAAGTCCCACTACGATGATAGCTGACAGTACTAAAAAGACAGCTATTGCAATGCAAAGACGAAGCATTAATGTAACCAATGGATAGTAAATTTCATTGTGACTGATTGTAATGCCTACACTCCATCTAGTATCTTCTACTGGCATATACCCAATATTTCTTTTTTCCTCCTGGTAAACATAGCGGCCGAATCCAGACTGTTTCTTTAACATTTTATCAATTACTTTAATTAAGCTTGTTTCTTTTCCATCTTCTTTCGGGTTATAGGCCTTTAAGTATAAGTCTTTGTCCTTACTAGCAACAAACGTTCCTTTCTCATTTACCATAAATCCTTCCCCTGTTCTTCCAAATACATTGGTATTAACAAAGGTACTGAATTCTTCTCCGTTCCTTTCTTCGAGGAACACTCCTACCACTTGGCCTTTATGCGTTACCGGAACTGCATATACAATGACTACGGTATCATCGGCATCGCTTGTTTGTGGATCCGATATATAGCTCTCCCCAGCCATCGCAGATTTAAAATACTCTTTGTCTCTTATGTTAACAGTAGTTCCATTGCTAAAAGTGGCATTTCCCTGTACATCACAAATAGCAATCTTTAAAGCTTCTAGCTGTTTCGCATCTTCCTGCATTCGTAGAAGCATCTGACTTGGATCTTTCTTATAAGATTCAACCTTGACATATGTAGCCCTCTGCTCTAACTTTTCCATTTGTGCCCTTAGCTCAAGTTTAACCGAATGAGCCGTCTGTTCTGCAATTATTGCAATATCCCTGTTTACCGTATCCGCAATCGCATAAACTCCTGCAATGATTGATACCGCCCCTAATCCTAAACATATGGTCCCAATCAATATGCCGAACAAGGTCATTAACTTTGCTCTTAACGTCTTCATTTTTTCCTTTTTCCTTATCATCTGTGTATATAATGTTATTCATTTTACAATATAACAAAGTTTTCCATAGTTATCATTAGGGAATAGGTGGGAATATTTTGTTTTGTAAATAGGATATTAGTCCTATTTCTTTGCAGCCGCACAAATAGTAGGCTCTAGACCTGAAAACTTCTTTCCTGTGACATCCGCAAAGTATTCGATACTCTGAAAATGAGCATTCTCTAATTCTGATGCCAGAGACTTATCGGTATACAACTGATTCCATATGTTATAGCAGGAACAATCAGCATCTGTTACCACAATGTACTGCTCTAATGTATTTTTAGTATCCTTATAATACCGGTTTCTTTGAATGACTGCATATGGTTTGGAGCACCAAAACCCATTCTCATGATAGGTAATGCTTTCTTTTTCCTCAAAGGAATGTAGATAGCTTTCTGTAAATGCATCCAAGATCACAATTCCACCTGGCTTTAATGCTTTCCATGCATTTTTCAACAATGTTTGTCGATTTTCTGACGACAATACTCCAAAATCACAATAAATTAATGTAATTACATCAAACTGTTCTTTATAGGTAATCTCTAGATAATTCTGATTATAATACTGAATTTCTTTATGTTCCTTTAACGCATGTTGCTTTGCATATTCTATGGAGCGTTTGGATAGGTCAATTCCCGTCACTTTAAAGCCCTGCTCTGTAAATAACTCTGCATAAATGCCTGGACCACATCCTAGGTCTAATAGTGTCTTTCCGTTTCCTCCATCGCAATAGTTTGTAATCCATTCTACCGATGCTTTAATAAATGGTAACTTTCTTGAAGCAGCATCACCGTCAGGATCTAAATGAGCCTCTAACATATATTTAGAAATATGCTCATCATTCCAAAAGGCAGAAGAACTTTCCTTATATAAGCTTGGCTTAGTCTTTATGTAAGTTAGAAACTTTGTGTTTTTATTTGTCATAAGAGGCCTCCTTGTTGATTATTCCTTTTTATAAATACGAAAAGCCTCACAATACTTAATCTAGTCAAGTACTATAAGGCTATTACATAAGCGCGAAACGGGATTCGAACCCGCGACCCTCTGCTTGGGAAGCAGATGCTCTACCCCTGAGCCACTCGCGCATATTCGGTATTCAGTTATTTTTATGTATTCGACTTGTTAACAAATCTATTTTACCATAATAATCCATAAATATCCACCCTAAATTCATAAAATTTAAGGTGGATATACAAATTAGTTAAACTTTAATTTTGTAGTATTGTTACGAATATAAGCTGCTAAAAGAGTATCTAAATTCTCTGTCTTTACATATTCTGCATATTCTTCATCAAAGATATCGAAAGAATATTCACTCTTCTTGATTGCTGCTAATTTCTTAGGGCTAGACACTGCAATTCTCATGGAGTCAATAAAATCATCATATAACTCTTTGGATGAGTTTGCTCCTACTGCGCCTAATGCTTCCGAAACATAAGCTGCAGTTACATTATTTTTTCCCTTTAAATAACTGTAAAGAGTCGTTTTTGCATCCTTTGAAAATACCGAAATCGTATAAATATTACGTTCTTCAGTACTCATTTTTTGAATTGTCTTAGATTCTGTTAGCTTTCCTGAATATTTTGTAGTAATCTGAGATACTACGGTAGAAACTAACTCTCTATCAGAAAGCTTGGAGTAATCCACCGGTTTTGCTGTCGCTTCCGGTGTTGCTGTTGGCTCTTCTGTCGCTTCTGGAATTGCTGTTGGTTCCTTTGTTACCTCTGGAGTCATGGATGGCTCACTTGTTTCTGTCACAGGACTAGCTGTTGGCTCTGTTGTCACTTCTGGTGACTGAGATGGTATTTCTGTTTCAGATACTGCTCCAGGTGTTTCTGTTGCTTCCACTGCCTTTGGATCATCCTTTTTATCAGAACAAGAAGTCAGTACTAGACTTCCCCCTGCAAGTGACGCTGTTGCCACGATACCAGCCATTAATGATACATATGATTTCTTCAAACTGTACTCCTCCTTTGTAATTTCTTTATCTTGATTATAAATTTAAATGTGTGCATTTACAAGTAAAAGCGCTTTTTTTCTACACTTTAAATCGATTTACTTGTTTGATCATTCCTGCTGTCATTTCATTTAATACAACTGCAGAATCAGCAACATTTGCAATTGTATGATTCATCTCGTTGGTAGAAGCTGTAATTTCTTGAGAAGAAGCACAGATTTCTTCTGATACTGCTGATAATTCATCAATTTTTCCTAAGATTTCATTTTTATCTTCTTCGATTTCATTTCCTGACTGACGAACAGATTGAATCATTGGGATTACATCGTTAACTTCTTCAATAATTGTCTTAAATGTTGTAATGGAATGATTGATCGTTTCCAACTGCTCATTTAATTCTTCTCCGATTTTGCCTGCATCTGACACTAATACTTCTGTTTCTTGAGAAATTGTAGCAATCAGTGAATTTACACTTTGAGAAGATTTCTTAGACTGCTCTGCTAGGTTTCCGATTTCTTCCGCAACTACTGCAAATCCTCTTCCTGCTTCCCCTGCTCTTGCCGCTTCAATCGATGCATTTAATGCTAATAAATTTGTTTGATCCGCTACGTCATTAATTAAGTTTGTAATCTTGTTAATCTCTGTAATGCTTTGATCTAAATGAGAAATGCTTTGTTCAAAGTTTTTAAATGTATCGCCGATCTTAACTACTGAATCATTTAATTCATTCATTTCTTCACTACTTTGTACTGCCATCTTGTCAATTTTTCTAGAAGTACCATCTACCTGCTCAATCTGATTTTGCATATTTGCTAACTTATCATTAAATTGATTTAACACACTTGTAATTGAGATAAGTTCATTGGATTGATGGCTTGTTCCTTCTGAGATTTCCGAAATTGCCTGTGTAATCGTATCTGATAAGTTTGCAATCTCCCCAGAAGTCACAGATAACTCTTCCGATTTCACCCCTAGATCCGTTGAATTCGTTTTAATTCCTTGAACAATTGCTGCAATAGAATCCTGCATTTCTTGCATTGCTTTGGACATACCACCAATTTCATCGAGTAAGTCCAGATTTTTTGAAGGTACCGGTTCTGTTAAGTCACCACTTGCTACTCTTTGTAAATGCTCTGAAGTAGTAGTAATCTTACCTCCTATGGATACTGCAACCTTAGATACAATATACATTCCGATTATTGTAAATATGACAAATGCCATTACAAGTTTGCTAAACATATTATCAATACTTTGATATACTTCTTCTTTAGTAATCTGCACACCAACAAACCATTGTCTATCTTCTACTGGGGCATATCCAACAAATTTTCCATAGCCCTCATCTTTATAACCGGCAGCACCTGATACTCCAGCAGTCATTTTTTTTACTAATCCTGCAAATGCTTTATTTTCTTTGTTTTCTAATGCGTTATGTCCCTCTTTAACAAGATCTTGATTCGCATGTGCAATTACAATTCCTTCTTGATTTACTAAAAAACCAATTCCTGTTTCTCCGAATTGTTGTCCATTTACTAATTCACTTAACATATTTCCATCTATGGATTGAATTAATGCACCCACAATATCCCCTTTATTGTGGACTGGCGAAGCATATACAATTACAACAGAACCATCTTTCTTATTGATAATTGGTTCGGAGATATAGCTTTTTCCTTGTATCGATTGCTTATAATACTCTCTTTGACTTACATCAGCTGTTGTTCCATCTGGATAATGAATGGTTCCATTTACATCAACATAGCTAATTCTGATTGCTCCTAAGCGTTCCGCTTCTTTGGATAAGTACTTAAGTTTTTCTTTAATGCTGATTTCTTGATTTTGAATATCTTCTCTTGCTGCAATTGTTTCTAATGTAGTAAGTTCACCTTTAATTGCTAACGTTACAGAATGTGACACTTGTTCCGCAACTGCCTGCAAGTCTCTTTCCACGCTATCCTTAAGCATAAACACTCCCATTGTTAATGCTATAATTCCCATACTAAGGCAAGCCATGATCATTAATACATTTAAGATCGCCAATAGTTTTCTCTTTATTGATTTCATTTTCCCTAAAACCCTTTCTCATACATGTATTACCAATATACCATATTCATTCCATATTTTTTTTGGGAATTTTAGGGACTTTCATGCTGTAAAGTAGCAGACAAAAGAGATATAATAGTAGAATAAAAGTATTCTTTTTATACTTTACAATACATACAGAAAGCTGGCGATATTTATGAAGCAGTATGATGCATCAACTGCACTTTGGAACGAAGTGTACACTGAATGTGAACTTACCGACTTAACAGATACCACATTAACCGTTGAACCTACCTTCGATGCCTGTCTTAACGTATTTGCCAAGAATTCTAGACGAGTACTGGACTTTGGCTGTGGCACGGGAGATATCCTCTTCCAATGTGCTGATTTTGGTTATTTAGAATATGGAATGGGAGTGGATCGGTCAGAAACTGGTATTACTTATGCAAGGCAGATGGCAGGTCTAAATCATTACCGCAATCTAGATTATATGGTTGGGGATCTCTCCACCTTTTCGCAAATGGAGGAGGAATCTTTTGATGGAATCATCGTGTCCAATGTACTTGATGTGGTTCCTAAAGATGTGGAGCAAGAAATGCTTACTGAACTTACCCGTTTACTTAAGACAAACGGTCTCCTATTTGTCAAAATCAATCCCTATGCAACAGAAGAAGAACTTAAAGCCTATGGCCTGACACGTTTTGACGAAGATCTCTATGAGGAAAATGGCGTGTTGCGGCTACGTAACTTACATACAAAGTTTTGGAAAAATGAATTTACGAAAGATTATTCTATAGAGCGCTATTTGGAATTTCCATATCCATGGCAGGAAGGCATGAATCGTTTATTCCTATTAAAGAAGAAACAAGTCATGGAAAATGCTAATCCTGCACCATCTGTCATATGGCCATTTAGCGCGTAATAGAAAAAGAGGAGTCGACATAAACTGTCGTCTCCTCTTTTTGTGTATGCAAATAAGCATTGACTATTTGGTCAGGTGGAATGCAAGACCATTACTCTGTGTACTGTCATGCCCAATATAAATGCGAAACTCTCCTGGTTCGCTTTTATATTCCATATTAATATCATAAAAACGAAGCATTTCCTCGGTAACACAGAATGTTACCGTCTTGCTTTCCTGTGGTTCAAGGCAGATCTTTTGAAATCCTTTTAACTCTTTTACCGGCCTTACCACGCTTCCCTTTACATCCTGGATATAAAGCTGCACGACCTCCATTCCCACAACATCACTATGATTGGTTACCGTTACGCTTGCCTCAATAAAGTCATCCTGCTTGGATATTTTTAACTGTTCTTTTGATATCCTTCTATATTCATAAGTAAAGTCTGCATATGACAAACCATATCCAAATGGATAAAGTGGTGCATTTGGTATATCTTCGTATCTGGAACAAAACTTATTCTCTACCTCTTCCGTTTCCTTTGGACGACCGGTTGCAAATTCATCATAATGTACAGGTACCTGGCCTACACAATAAGGAAAGCTCATCGATAATCTTCCACTTGGATTACTTGTTCCAAACAAGGTATCTGCAACCGCATAGGCACCTTCCGTTCCCGGGAACCACGCCTCTAGTACGGCACTCGATTTCTCTTTCACTTCTCTAATGTCTAGCGGCCTGCCATTAAATAATACAGTAACGATATTCTCATTTACCTTAGCAATCCGCTCTAATAACTCCAATTGTTTCTTAGGCAATGTAATGTCACCAACTGCAGCGGCCTCTCCGGTTTGAAGGCGATGCTCTCCCATCATCAGCACCACAATATCTGCTGCTGCCGCAGTCTCCACTGCCCGTTCCATAGCTCGCGCTTCCTCTTCCTCTGTGTATTTTGTCTCTAATGTACTTGCGAGCCCGGACAACAAGGAATCTTTTGGTACGATATTGCAAGCGTGCTCAAACCAATACCCATTGTTTGGATATAGCAATGGCACGATCTCACTTAATGCCTTTGCATCCTTTCCATCTGCCATAAGTGCCCAAGCCCCATAAAGTTCTTTATTGTCCACATAAGGCCCAATAAATGCAATGTGCTGCCCTTGTTTCTTTAATGGAAGAATTCCATCGTTTTCAAGCAACACCAATGACTCCTCGGCACATTTACGTGCAGCCTCCCGATGTTCTTTGCATAGAATATAGGCTTGTTCTCCCTCTTCGGATGCATCTTTGTATGGATGTTCAAATAATCCAAGCTGATTTTTCAAGGTAAGCACCCGCATAACTGCCTCATTCAGAACACTCTGCTCCACTTCTCCACTTACAATCAGTTCCTTTAAGTTTGCTACATAACTGCGGCTCATCATTTCAATATCCACCCCTGCATTGATTGCAAGCTTAGCTGCTTCTTTCCCATCTTCTGCAATTCCATGGTTCACAAGCTCCATTACTGCACCATAATCAGAAATTAGCACGCCATCAAATCCCATGTTATCTCGAAGTACATCCCTCATCAGTCTTCGATTTGCTGTAGATGGAATTCGATCTAGAGTATTAAAGGAAGTCATTACACTTACTGCTCCTGCCTTTACTCCTTCTTTATAAGCAGGCAGATAATCCTCAAATAGGGTTCGATTTGAAACCTCTACGGTATTGTATTCACGACCGCCTTCTGGTAATCCATAGGCTGCAAAATGTTTTACACAAGCTCCTACTTTATAAGGCGCCTTCACATCCTTACCTTGATATCCTTCTACCATTGCCTTTGTATAAACACCATTTAGATACTTATCTTCTCCGGTCCCTTCCATGACGCGTCCCCATCTTGCGTCTCGGCAAAGGTCTGACATTGGAGAAAATGTAATATGTACTCCAGATACTGCAGTCTCTTTTGCGCTTATGCTGGCTCCTTCTTTTACTAGCTCTGGATGGAAGGTACATCCTTGTCCAATTGGTACTGGAAAAATAGTTCGGAATCCATGAATGACATCTAGCATAAATAACGCGGGAATATGGTGTGGCTGAGATTTCATAATACGATCTTGTATCTTTCTTAACTCTTTGGCACCATGCACACTTAATACCGATCCGCAGCAGGCAATTTCCTGATCTGTTACCCCAATCTCAGCTTCAGGTCCCGTCAGCACGGCATCCTCCATAAAATAACTTCCTGTCAGTTGTAACAGCTGTCCAATCTTTTCTTCCATTGACATATCTTCTAACAACTCGACTAACTTTCTCTTCTCCATTGGGTATCCCCCTTTAAATATTTACTTGCTAGTTTTATTTTATCGTATGAATCGGCCGATTTCCATGTATTTCTTTCTCTTTTTAATTGGGTGGAGAAGGCTTAAAAAAAACATTCTCTCGTTATCACAATAGTCATCAAGGTAATTCGATCAATACTTTGGCTGGTTATCCGCATAAATCAAAAAAAGAGGATCGTTAGTAATAACAATCCTCTTAGACAGTAAGCGCGAGACGGGGGTCGAACCCGCGGCCCCCTCCTTGGCAAGGAGGTGCTCTACCACTGAGCCACTCGCGCATATTCAGTTGTTTGCCAGCTGTTCGCTAGCGACTTGTTTAGTATATAATATATAGTATCCATTGTCAACATTTTTTTAATTCTTTTTATCTTTTTTTGCTAAAGAGGGATTTTGACACTTTGGGACATTATTGTAACAGTCGCCAAGGTGATGACAGCATCACTTAGAGTCGTTATTCCCATAACTAAAAAAACTAGCTTAAAGGGCTGCAGTTTCAGCCTCCTTAAGCTAGCTTATTTATGAATGATTAGTAAATGTCATCTACTCCAAACATTTCAAATGCTTCTTCACGTTCGAATAATTTCGATTTGAAATAAGTTAATAATGTTTCCCATTCACTAATGTAAGTATCCTGTTTCACACGGAAGTATGTTCCATATCCTTCATCAGAGGAACTGTCCCCTTGTAATACGTATACAAATTCACCATCTGCATAAATAACGACTTTCGTGCCATTATTTTCAGCACAATAAGGTCTTTCTTTAGAACCAAGAAAAATCTGCATCATGTTCATTGTCTTTAATGTCTGATCGACATCCGTTAACCATGGAAATGAAGTAATTACCCCATTTTCTTCACTATAGTACAGCATTTGCATTCCTGAGAAATCGTTCTCCATAATACGAATGGTAAAGTCCTTTATAATTGGGAACTGATTTTCGTTATTTTCCATCTCTAGGCTGCTATTCTTAAAAGGTTGCTCATTGTAAAAATATTGCATGTTCGTATTCTCCGTTATGTTATCTATATAAAATCATCTAAAACCTATTTTATATGCTATTTGTATGCGTGTCAACACTTCAAGGTATATCCCTAGTCGTTATTATACCCCAAACCATTTTGTCTACTACGCAAAAATAGGAAACTTTCCTAAGAAAGCTTCCTATCTGGTAAGCGCGAGACGGGGGTCGAACCCGCGGCCCCCTCCTTGGCAAGGAGGTGCTCTACCACTGAGCCACTCGCGCATATCTAATATGATGTATTATCATTTTGTGTCGAAGCGTTCTCACTTTCGACTTTCTTAGTATACACTAGTAGCATTTCTTTTGTCAACAACTTTTTTATACTTTTTTTAACCTTTTTATACTTTTTTCATCCTAATAACCCAAGATATCCTGCTCCGACTCCAACAGCTGCTGAAATAATAATGATACTGATGGGATGATATTTCTTACGTGAAGCAATAATCATGGATGCAAAAAGGGCTACTCCTAATACAAATTTTAATGTACTAAACACTGCATTTGAATATCCCTCTGGAAAAAAAGCTGTCTTTCCAACACTAATAACCGCCGCCGCAATCAATCCGACCACCGCTGGACGTAGACCACTTAATCCATATTGCACTAGTTTATTCTTCTTAAATGCTAGAAAACATTTTGCAACAATCATTATGATTACAAAGGAAGGCAGCACAACTCCAAGGGATGCGCAAAAGGCTCCAAGGACTCCTGCAGTCTCGGTCCCTACATACGTAGAAATATTTACTGCAAATGGTCCAGGTGTACTTTCGCTGACCGCAATAAAGTTTACAAGCTCTTCCATCGACATCCACCCATGTCCCATTACTTCTTCCTCGATCAGTGGAAGCATGGCATATCCTCCGCCAAAGGTAAAGGCTCCTATTTTAAAAAATGTCCAAAATAAAGTGAAATAAATCATTTTCCTAGTTCTCCTGTTTTCTCAAACTTCAGTTTTGAAGCTGCAATGCCGATTAATGCACATAAAATCAGAACAATAATGACATTTACTCCAAATATTGCAACTAATGTAAATGCCAATCCGACAATTGCATAGGAGACTATATTTCTTGGACACTCTTTTGCCATAGATAATAAGGCATTAATAATCAAGGTTAGTACTCCAATTCGAATTCCCCAAAATGCATATTGGATTACCTTCAGTTCTTCAAACTGCCTTAGAAAATGTGCCAGTATTAAAATAATAAGAAAGCTTGGAAGTACTACTCCAATAGTTGATACTGCTGCTCCCTTTGCTCCTGCGGTCTGGCATCCAACAAATGTCGCGCTATTGATAGCCAATGGGCCTGGTGTGCTTTCTGCCACTGCTATGATGTCTACAATATCCTCATTGGACAGCCATTCATTTTTCTCCACCACTTCTGCTCGAATAAGTGGGATCATTGCATATCCTCCGCCAAAGGTAAATGCACCTATTTTTAAAAATGTAATAAACAGCTTACTACATTTTACTGCTTCCTTTTCTTTCATCTTTGTATTCCTTTTTTATATTTCTGTCTTATTCTCTCAACTTTACGTCACTTTATTCTATCTTATTTGTAGGAATTCTACTAGTGCCAGGTGCAGGAATAGAGTCTTTTGGCAACCATACATGGAATTCCATGCTCTTTTGAATACTTTATCGCTGCTTCTATTACAAGCTCTTTTTGTTCCGGTTTAATTTGAAAGAATTCTTCATATCGGACACTGCCAAAACCCAGACAAAACTTATGATCAAACAGGCGTTCCGGTAGAAAAACTGCATAATGGATATCCTTATTATATGTAAAAATCTCTAGTTTTTTCTCTTCCAGTTCTTCTTTCTTATATTGGCTAAAATCAATTGGATTGTTATTTTCCCAGCATATTTCCCCATTCTCAATTACCATCATTCTCTCATAAATATCAAGCGAGGTATATCCTAATGGAATATCTTTACTAAATTCATCGGTATTTGAAATATAAGTCAAATTAAAATCTTCAATGTTACCAAGATAGCTGACTCCTTTACTTGTTGCTGCAAAAATATTCTCTTTAATCTCTGGATTTTCTCCTATACTAAAAATCGTATCTGACTTTCCATATGGCCAGTTATGTACTGTAATCTGATCGGCAATGGTATATTTATCTTTTATTTCTTCGTCCATTGTAATCCTCCTTATTCATACTGATACCCTCAGTATACCATATCTTTTGCTTATTTTAACCTTATTCTGCTAATTTTTGTATTTTAGATCAC
>JAUNRX010000148.1 GCA_030539495.1 bacterium
CAAACAGGTCTCGCCGCGCTGAAGAGAAGCGTCAAGCCCAAACAGGCCTCGCCGCGCCGAAGGAAAGTGTCAAGCCCAAACAAGCCACGCCGTACTGCGCTGGAGCCAAGCACCAACTCACGCCACCCAATCGCTCCCACCAATCGCTCACAAAAAGAATAAAAACCCAAAAATCAGGGGACTTTACTACTAATACACGGACGATAGGAGACCCAACATGATACCTGATTATCTATCGGCAGAGAATGAGAAGCAGAAAGAGCTGATCTTAACCTATTATCTTGCGCCGGTTATTTTAAAGATGAAGCCTGCCTCTTTGCTTGCATTTTCAAGCACGGAGCTAATGGCGTATGAAGAATTGTTAAATGGAATTGGAATGAAAAAAGTGATTTTAGATGAGTATCGAGGAAAAAGTTACGTATTATTTTATCAACAGGATATGATTCAGAAGATCTTAGAGAACGAGGAGAATAAACTATTTTTAAAGTCCATGGGATACCATATGTTTACCTTGGAGCAGGTATTGTATCGGATGGAGGTCAGACTGCAGAGATGCCACAGGATTAAGGAGAGCGAGGCATTTCCTCATGAAATTGGGCTTTTGTTAGGATATCCATTGGAAGATGTGATTGGGTATATCAAATTCCAGGGAAAAGATGCGCTGGCAAGCGGATACTGGAAAGTATACGGAAATGTGGTGAAGGCAAAGAATATGTTTTTACAATATGATGAGGCCCGTAAGGCAATGCTTCAGTATGTAATGACACATTCATTGCTGGAATTCCACTGATAGGGGCAATGCTGCCCCTTATGTACATAGGTCTATTTTTTATGTTCTTGTTTGTAAACCAAATAGTTTGCAAATTCTTTTAGTTCCCTAGTGCTTTCTGGTGAAAGCTGTTGATATAGATTGAAAAAATCTACAATTTCTTTGTCTAAGACTTCGCCACCAATTGGTAGATAGGAATCTGTTACACCGAGTAAATAATCGCAAGATACGTCGAAATATTGGGACAGCGAAATCAGCTTTTGAAAGCTTGGCTCATTACGCTGAGATTCGTAATTTGAGATAGCGGTAGGCTTTAGTTCAAGGATATCCGCCAATTCGCTTTGGGTTAATCGATGCTTTTGGCGTAGCTGTTTTAAACGAACACTAAAATCCATAAGAAACCTCCTGAGTTTTTCTATTATTTATCAATAATTATATGACTGACTGGAACAAAATGTCAATCTTTTCGTGGTTTTTTGTAGATATCATGGCACAGTTGACAAATATTGTTTGGAGAAATAAGATTAATATAGAATAAGTCACTGTAAAAGCTATTTAGGAGATAAGATGAAGGATATTGTAGAAGAATTGAAGATACAATCATATAAGAGTGCACTTCACTGCATCGATGAGATTGTCTTATTTTACAACGAAGATGGAAAAATCGTGAACTGGAACATGCAGACACAGAGCGAGTTATTTTATGATAAGGATGACTTGGAAGGGATTACTATGCTGGATGTGTTTTCCGAACAAGCCTCAGAATTCTGGCTAAAGGAAAACGACCAGAGGAAGACGCGTAATGTCACGGTATATCGTAAGAATGGGACCTGTTTTCAGGCAGAGGTCAAACAGTTTTTGATACGTAATGAATATGCGTACGGCATCTGTATTATAAAAAATATTGAAGAGCTTATGCAAAAGCAGGAAAAGATCCGTTCCTTACAGGAGGAGTTAAAGGATGCAAGAGGCGCAAAGGACAGTTTCCTTGCCAATGTAACCCATGAGCTTCGGACACCTTTAAATGGAATGAAGGGTATGGCAAATCTGCTGCTGAACAGTAACTTAGACAGCGAGCAGGCCGATACGGTTCAAACGATGATGAACTGCTTTGATGCCATGGAGAAAATCGTAACGAATATTTTAGACTACTCCAAGCTGGCAGCAGGAAAGATGGAGTTAGAAGAGCATCCATTTGCCTTTTATTCATGGGTAGAGGATGTAATGAAAGTACATAAAGGCGCTATTGAAAATAAGAACTTGGGATTTGAGTGTAACGTGGAAGGAAGCATTCCTGCACATGTAATAGGGGACTCCTATCATTTGACCCAGGTAATCAACAATCTATTTAATAATGCCATAAAGTTTACGAATCAAGGGAAAATCGTATTTGATATTGCAGTGCAGAAAGTTGTTGGAAGCCAGTGGGAGATCTTATTTTCCATAACGGATACGGGAATTGGGATTAGTAAGGAAAAGAAAAGCGAGTTATTTCAAAGCTTTGTGCAGGGAGACCCTTCCATTACAAGAAAGTATGGGGGAACCGGACTGGGACTTTCCATCTGCAAGAAGTTAGTATCCTTAATGGGAGGAACGATTCAGGCAGAGAGCGAGTTAAACAAAGGCTCTAGATTTTATTTTATGGTACCACTTTTGGAAGATACCTCCATTGCGACGGAGAATGAGGAAGAAAGACCACATGTGCTTCATGAGGAGACAAAGGGGATGAATCTTGTCAAGTTAATGGAACAGCTGGCATTATGCATTGATTTTGAATCTTATGAGAAAGCGGAAGAAATTGTTCATGCCATAAAGGAGACGACAAAAGAAGAGAATAAGGAGATTAGCAAGAAGGCATTTCGCTTAGAGCTAGCACTTAGGAAAAGGGATACGAGCAAGGTGAAAGCACAGTATACAGAGTTATGTCGAATATGTAACCTTTAGAGGAGGGGGGACATACTGTTTTGAGGGATGAGACAACAGTAAATATTGTCATTTTGGATGATATGGTAGAAAATCTTATTGTTTTAACGAAGGTAGTAAATGAACTGGGCTATGTGGCGAGGCCTGTAATCAATATAAGACAAGCAATGGAGGCAATCCGCATTTGTGACCCCGAATTACTCCTATTAGACATTGCCATGCCGGAAATGAGCGGATTTGATTTTTATAAGAGGGCAAGAGGACATTTTAGGGATAAGAGGCTGCCGGTTGTCTTTGTATCAGCCTATATGGATGCGGAGACAAAGAAGGAAGCGTATGAGCTAGGGGCAATGGATTATGTCACTAGGCCATTTGTGGAGAGTGAATTAGCATGTCGGATCAGGCAGCAGGTAGAGGTTGTCTTATTACAGGAAAAACGGCAGAAAGAGGTTGCGGATCTTAAACAGATGCTGGCCTATAAAATGAGTCTTCGAAACAAGGATAAGCAGACCGTGCTTCGTGCACTCTATTATATGGGAAAGCAGCAGGAGCAAATTAGTGGTCATATGGACCGTGTGGCAGAGGGAGCAGTGAAGTTAGCAAAGGCACTTCGGTTTATGCCAAAGTATGAGGCTATCCTGACTGATCACTATATTGAATGTCTTAAAGCAGCAGCTCCTATTTTTGATCTTGGCATGCTTGCTATTGATCGATCAATGATCACTAAGAATGGGAAGCTTACAAGGGAAGAGTTTCAACAGGTGCAGCAGCATACCCAAAAGGGAGTCGAGCCACTTCTTATCCTCTATCGTGAGGAGGAAGAAAATGAGTATCTAAAGATGGCACTTGATCTGGTACGGTATCATCATGAAGCCTATGACGGAAGCGGATATCCGTACGGACTAAAGCAGGATGAGATTCCCCTTTGCGCTCAGATTGTATCGATTGTATCCGTATATGATGCGTTAATCCATAGGGTGGCCTATCGGGAAGCGTGGGAGTATAAGGACGCGATGGAGTATATAAAGGGACAGAAGGAAAAGCAGTTTGCAGGGGAGCTAATTCATGCATTTGAAGTTACATATTTAGCAGACTGTCTTGACAAAGAGTCAAACGAAGGGGTATAAATATAATAAAACGTAGCTAAATACTATGAATTATGGAAGGAGCTAGCACATGAAGGTTTCCACAAAGGGAAGATATGGATTACGTGCGCTTGTGGATCTGGCAGTAAACTCAACCACAAATCATGTTTCACTTGTAAGCATTGCCAATCGACAGAAAATATCATTAAATTACTTGGAGCAAGTCTTTGCATCCTTAAGAAAAGCAAAGATCGTAAAGAGTGTAAAAGGGGCCCAAGGCGGATACAGTTTAGGTAAGCCAGCAAGCCAGATTAAAATATCAGAAATACTTGAGATCCTAGAAGGGGAGTTCAATATTGTTGACGAGGATATTTTTGAGGATCATGAGATAGATTCCGTTCGTCTTGCCGTAAAGACATTAGTTTGGGACAGGATTAACGAGAATGTAAATAAATATTTAGAAAGTACGACCCTTGAGGACTTGGCAAATGAATATATTCGTTTGAACAGTGAGAGTCCGGAGATGTACTATATATAACAATTGCCATTGCTCCATGTTTGAGTAATGGAAGTTACATAACTTACATAAGAAAGGAAGATCTATTATGGCAAAAATCGCAAATAAGCTAACTGAGCTAATTGGAAATACTCCTTTATTACAGCTGAATAATTACATGGAGGCAAATGGACTGCATGCCAATATCATTGCAAAGCTGGAATATTTTAATCCTCTTGGAAGTGCCAAGGATCGTGTGGCATTTAAGATGATCGAAGACGGAATCGCATCGGGCCGTATTAACAAAGATACCACTTTAATTGAACCAACAAGCGGAAATACAGGAATTGGCCTTGCTTTTGTAGCAGCAACCAAGGGAATGAAATTAATCCTTACCATGCCAGAGACCATGAGTATGGAGCGTAAAAAGATCGTAGCAGCACTTGGTGCAGAAATTGTACTGACAGAGGGAGCACTAGGAATGAAAGGTGCCATCGATAAGGCAAATGAGTTAGAAAAGGAATTAGGTAATGCCGTAGTATTGCAGCAGTTTGAAAATGAATCAAATCCGGAAGCTCATAGACAGACGACGGCAAGAGAAATTATTAGAGATACTGACGGTCGGGTAGATTTCTTCGTTGCAGGCGTTGGTACCGGTGGTACGATTACCGGAACGGGAGAAGTATTAAAACAAGAAATCAAAGATGTTAAGATTGTAGGCGTAGAACCAGCCAATAGTGCAGTGTTATCCGGAAAGAAACCAGGTAGCCATAACTTACAGGGAATTGGGGCTGGATTTATTCCAAAGGTAATGAATGTAAGCATTTTAGATGAGATTATTCCGGTAACCAATGAGGAGGCTTATGCAGCAAGCAGAATGGTTGCTAAGACAGAAGGCGTCCTAGTAGGGATTACATCAGGGGCAGCCCTTCATGCAGCAACGTTACTTGCAAAACGAGAAGAAAATGCAGGAAAGAATATTATCGTGCTATTGCCAGATACGGGAGAACGTTATATTACGACAGAATTATTTGACGAGTAGAGATAGCAGGATTCCAATCTTTGAATATAATGATTAGGAATGTAATCTTATGAAAGGATGTTGTTAATATCATGTTTGAGCTATTAAAAGAAGTAAATATTCTCTCTTGTTTTGTCAGAGTTATATTGGCACTTTTATTTGGCGGAATCGTAGGCATGGAGCGAGGCAAAAAGGGAAGACCTGCTGGACTTAGAACCTATATGCTTGTATGTGTAGGTTCTGCACTTGTAATGATTACCAATCAATATATGGCAAGCATATATCCAAACATTGACCCAAGCAGGATGGGAGCACAGGTTATTAGCGGCATCGGCTTTTTAGGAGCAGGAACGATCATTATTACAGGGAAGAGCCGTGTAAAAGGGCTTACCACGGCAGCAGGACTATGGGCAGTAGCATGTCTGGGTCTTGCCGTAGGGATTGGTTTTTATTATGGAGCAATTATAGGTGCCATTTGTATATTTATCGTGATGGAAACGTTGCATACATTAGATGATAAGATGATGGCAGGCTCCAAAGTATTGACTGTGTACATAGAATTTTATGAATTATCAAAAATCGGCAAGTTTATGGAGTTAATCAAACAAAAAGGTGTATATGTTTCAGAAATGGAATTAGTACACCAGGATTGTGGAAAATGTGAGGAGAAAGTGGCGGCGATCTTTACCCTTACGTTGAAACAAAAGCTTCCCCATAGCAAAGTGATTGAGGCCATACAGCAAATGGAAGGCGTAATGTTCATAGAAGAGGTATAAAGAAACAATATCATTAGTAAATTCGTTTCTGCATATACTTTAAGCAAAGTGTTTGTTTGGAGAAAATATGGATACTCAAAAAGCGGATAACCAGCTTAATCTTGCACTTTCCATCCCGGAAGATCAAAGGGGGGGAAGTCCGGAACTGAATACGGGGTATGTGCCTAGCAGTAACTCCTGGGAAGTTATCGTTAAACATGTTGGAAATTTAAATCGAGTGAAAGAAGAACTAGAAGTCGAGGTAACAGAGCTGCTAAATAATTATGCAATCATAGTCATTAGTCAGGAGAAGCTGCCATTACTTTCGAACTACCAAGAAATTCAATACATTGAGAAACCAAAGATTTTAGACTTTGAAGTGATCAATGGAATATCTGCATCCTGTTTAGCCCAGGTACAGCGTCCACCGTATAACTTGACTGGAAAAGGTGTGCTGATTGGTATTGTTGACTCTGGAATTGACTATGCTCATCAGGACTTTCGTAATCCAGACGGAACCACAAGGATTGTTGCCTTATGGGATCAGACAATAGACGGAAATCCACCGGTAGGATTCAATAATGGAACCTTGTATACAAGTGAGGAAATTAATAATGCATTGCAACAGACAACTACGGGAGAGCGGCAACGGATTGTTCCTTCTACCGATCTGTCCGGACATGGCACCCATGTAACTGGAATTGCCTGTGGAAATGGACGGGCAAGTGATGGGCGATATCGAGGCGTAGCCTTTGATGCAGATATTATTGTCGTAAAGCTAGGAAAGAGTCTAAGCAATTCATTTCCAAGTACAGCACAACTAATGGAGGGCATCGATTTTTGTATCCGTACGGCCCTGCAGAGAAATCAGCCGCTCTGTATTAATATCAGCTTTGGTAATTCCTATGGATCCCATAGCGGCCAGTCTCTTTTAGAAACCTATATTGATCTGGCAGTCAGTATTGGAAAAACTAATATCATCATTGGAACCGGAAATGAAGGCGCAGCAGGACGGCATAAATCAGGAAAGGTGACAACCCAACCGGAGCTTGTTAAGATCACGGTAGGAGAACGGGAAACTAGCTTTAATCTGTCAATCTGGAAGTATCCATTTGATTTTATCGATGTGTCAATTATTGCACCTAACGGAGATCGAATTGGACCAGTTGATCGAAGAACGGGCTCTCAGTCATTTAGCTTAACAGGCAGCAACTTATATGTATATTATGGGGAGCCCTCTCCTTATACCATATATAATGAGGTCTTTATTGTTTGGATACCGAAAATTGATTATGTGGAGAGCGGAGAGTGGACCATTGAGCTAAATCCGATTAATGTGGTAGTTGGAGATTATTTCATGTGGCTTCCAAGTGGAAACTTATTAAGTCCAACGACCAAGTTTTTAAGGCCTACGGTAGAGACTACGCTTACCATTCCGTCCACTGCCGCATCTGCCATAGCAGTTGGAGCGTATAATAGCAACAATGATTCCTTTGCACCATTTTCCGGAAGAGGCTATACCATCAATAACCAGATAAAGCCTGATATTGTGGCTCCTGGAGTAAGTATCACCAGTTCGGCACCGGGCGGAGGATACAGTGAGCTTACGGGGACCTCATTAGCAACTCCTTTTGTAACGGGGGCATGCGCCATGTTACAGCAATGGGGAATTGTTGATGGAAATGACGCATTTATGTATGGAGAGAAGGTAAAGGCAATTCTTCTTTCGACTGCAAGAAAGCTGGATTCCTTTACGGTCTACCCAAATGAGTCGATTGGATTTGGCGCATTATGTCTTAGAAGGGTAGAATAAAGTAAGTATAGTTCGTTGATTTTTATAGTCTTAGGCTTCGCTCTAAAGAATAGAGTGGGGCCTTTTTTACTTTATAGGAAATTACGTGGAACATACACTTTGTTCTTTAAAAAAAGACATAATA
>JAUNRX010000149.1 GCA_030539495.1 bacterium
ACGGAAGCCGTTGGTATCAGCCGAAGTTCATTTTACAAGTATAAAGATGATATATTCCCATTTCATGAGAATACAAAAGGTAAAAATATTACGTTTATGATACAGATGCAGGATCAACCAGGATTATTAAGTTGCGTATTGAATCATATTGCGGATTTTGGTGCCAATATATTAACTATAAATCAGGCTATACCGGTAAATGGAATAGCGCTTATTACGTTAAGCGTTGAGATTCTTCCAACAGCTAGTGATTTCTCTATATTAGTGGAAGGAATAGAACGTTTGACAGGAATTCATTCATTAAAATTCTTAGCTAGGGAGTGACATTATGATTAATATCAGTGTATTAGGATACGGAACTGTTGGTTCAGGTGTTGTTGAAGTTTTGGATACAAATAGTGAAAGTATCGCAAAGAAAGCACATCAGCCAATTAATGTGAAATACGTGTTAGATCTAAGAGATTTTCCAGGAGATAAGATTCAAGATAAGATTGTACATGACATTAATGTAATCTTAGAGGATCCAGATGTTCAGATTGTTGTAGAGACAATGGGTGGTGTTCATCCGGCATTTGAGTTTGTAAAGAGCGCGTTAGAAAAAGGAAAGAGTGTTTGTACATCGAATAAAGAACTAGTTGCAAAGCATGGTGCTGAATTACTTGCTCTTGCAAAAGAAAAGAATATAAACTTTCTGTTTGAAGCAAGTGTTGGCGGAGGGATACCAATTATCCGTCCATTAAATCAATCCTTAACAGCAGACGAGATTGAAGAAATTACAGGAATTTTAAATGGTACCACAAATTACATCTTAACTAAGATGGCAACTGAAGGTGCAGATTTTCAAGATGTATTAAAAGAGGCGCAGGAAAAAGGGTATGCAGAACGCAATCCAGAAGCAGATGTGGAAGGATATGATGCATGTCGTAAGATCGCAATCTTAACTTCATTAGCATTTGGAGAACAAGTGGATTATGAAGATATCTATACAGAAGGAATTACAAAGATTACAAAAGAGGATATGGACTATGCAAAAGCAATCGGCGCAAGCATTAAGATTGTGGGGTCTAGCAAGCGAGATGGGGATAAGGTATATGCCTTTGTCGCTCCAATGTTAATTAATCCTGAAAATCCGTTATATAGTGTAAATGATGTATTTAATGGAATTTATGTAAGAGGTAATGTATTAGGCGATACCATGTTTTATGGAAAAGGTGCAGGAAAGCTTCCAACAGCCAGTGCAGTTGTAGCAGATGTTGTGGATGCTGCAAAACATATCGGAACAAATATTATGACCAACTGGAGTACTCATAAGTTGGAATTAGCAAACTTTGAAGGACTATCTCATCGTTTCTTAGTTCGTGTAACAGCAGATGAGAAAGAACAAGTTGCTGCTTTATTTGGTAAAGTAGAAGAAGTAAACGCAAATAAAAAAGACGAATACGGTTTTATTACGGAATTAATGACAGAAAAAGAATTTGCAGACAAAGCACTCAAATTAAAGGGTATGTTAAGTAGAATTCGAGTTGCATTTTAATAGATGATATTATAGTGTGATGTTCTGAAAGAAAAGCGGAAATAACTGTAGGGCTAACTTGCGGTTATTACCACTTTTTATATTATAAAGAGCCACTTTTTTTTAGGAAAGAAGGTATAAGATGAAGTACGTAATCGTTTTAGGGGACGGAATGGCAGATGAGCCAATTGAAAGCTTAGGCGGAAAAACTCCACTAGGTTATGCAAAGACCCCAACTATAGATCGGTTAGCAAAAGAAGCTGAAATAGGATTAGTACATACCATTCCAGAAGGAATGAAACCAGGAAGTGATACTGCAAACTTAGCAGTATTAGGATATTATCCTAAAAAGTATTATACAGGACGTTCTCCTCTTGAAGCATTAAGCATCGGGGTAGATATGAAGGAGACTGACATTGCAATGCGATGTAATATCGTTACCCTTTCAGAAGAGGAAGAGTACGAAACTAAGAGAATTATTGACCATAGTTCCAGCGAAATTTCAACAGAAGATGCTGCTATTTTACTTGATGCAGTAAGAAAAGAGCTTGAAAATGACGTTTATAAGTATTATGTTGGAACAAGTTACCGACATTTGACAATTTGGGATAATGGAGAAGTAGTTGATTTAACGCCACCACATGATATACTAGGTAAGGTAATTAAAGATTATTTACCAAAAGAAGAAGCTTTAAAAGAGATGATGCGAAAGAGTTTTGATATCCTTAACAATCATCCATTAAATATAGAACGTGCAAAGAAAGGCCTTAACAAGGCAAACTCCATTTGGTTCTGGGGAGCAGGTACAAGACCGGCCTTAGATTCTTTTGAACAGAAAACTGGAAAAAAGGGTGCTATGATTTCTGCAGTAGACTTATTGAAAGGTATTGCAGTAGGCGCTAAGATGAAAGTAATCGAAGTAGAAGGAGCAAATGGCACCCTTCACACCAATTATGAAGGTAAGGCAAAGGCAGCAGTCAATGTCTTATTAAATGAAGGGTATGATTTTGCATATGTTCATGTAGAAGCACCAGATGAAATGGGTCATCAAGGAAGTGTGGAGCGAAAGGTACAGTCCATTGAATATTTAGATCAACGAGTAATCAAGATTATTAAAGATGAGATGGAACAAGCAGGAGCTGATTTCCGTATGCTAGTATTACCAGACCATCCAACTCCTATATCATGTAGAACGCATACAGGAAACCCGGTTCCTTATATGTTATATGATAGTACAGATAAGAAACAATATAATCATTTCTATAATGAAGAAGAGGCGGCTAAGTCTGGAAATGAAATTATGGAAGGTTATACTTTAATCGACTATTTACTACAAACAAAATAGTGAAAACTAAGAGTATGTATACGGTTTGAGAAACGAAAGAGAAGCGTTGCATCTGATATACAGAGAAACTCTTTGCAAAATATAGATATAGTAGGAGGCAGCTATGTTAATAGTAAAAAAATTCGGTGGTACTTCAGTAGCCGATAAAGAAAGAATTTTTAATGTTGCCAAAAGATGTATTGAAGATTACAAAAAAGGCAATGACGTTGTTGTTGTTTTATCAGCAATGGGCAAGATGACAGACGTATTAATTAAACAAGCAAAAGAGATTAATCCAAATCCTCCAAAACGTGAGTTAGACATGTTGCTAACTACTGGAGAACAAACATCTGTTGCATTAATGTCAATGGCTCTTAATTCCTTAGGAGTTCCAGCAATATCACTTAATGCATTCCAAGTAGCAATGAAGACTACAAGTGATTACGGTAATGCTAGATTAGAAAATATTGATTCTGAACGTATTAAACATGAATTAGAAAATCATAAGATTGTAATCGTTACAGGATTTCAAGGTATAAATAAATACGGTGATTATACAACACTTGGCCGAGGTGGTTCTGATACAACTGCAGTTGCATTGGCAGCAGCTTTAAATGCAGATGCATGTGAAATCTACACTGATGTTGATGGAGTATATACAGCCGATCCGAGAATTGTTAAAAATGCTAGAAAATTAGATGAAATTACGTATGACGAAATGTTAGAATTAGCCACTTTAGGAGCTGGAGTCTTACACAATCGTTCCGTTGAAATGGCAAAGAAATATGGAGTTCAATTAGTTGTACGTTCCAGTTTAAATACCACAGAAGGAACAATTGTTAAGGAGGAAGTAGAAATGGAAAAAATGCTTGTAAGTGGTGTGGCATGTGATAGAAATACAGCTAGAATCGCAGTTATAGGTTTAGAAGATCAACCAGGGGTGGCTTTTAAATTATTCAATCATTTAGCGAGACATAACATTAACGTTGATATTATTCTTCAATCAGTTGGTAGAGATGGTACAAAAGATATTAGCTTTACAGTTCCAGAAGATCTTGTAGAGGAAGCAGTTGCAATTTTAGAAAGACATAGAACGGGAAGCTTAAAATGTCAACAAATCAATGTTGAGAAAAATGTAGCAAAGGTATCTATCGTAGGTGCTGGTATGATGTCTAATGCAGGCGTTGCTGCAAAAATGTTTGAAGCTCTTTATGATGTTGGAGTAAATATTAAGATGATTTCTACATCTGAAATTAGAGTAACTGTTTTAATCAATGATAAAGATGTTGATAAAGCAATGAACTCTGTACATGATAAATTTATCCATAACTAGGATGAATATATAAAAAAGGCTGTACACTGGGAAAAATCCTGGTGTACAGCCTTTTTTAGTCAAGAACACAAGTAAAACTAAGACGATCAAATACAAAATTATTTGTATGACTTTTGTAGTTATCCATATAATCAACAATATCCAAATAAGGAAGGTTGAATACACTGACTTGATAATAACAGTTGATAATATATTTCGTAATTGCAGTATCATCCTTTTTTTTATTTTGTGGATGATAAGAAAATGCAAGGTATCCTCTAAGTTCATCCCCTTCATTGGAGAGTTTGTGCTCTGTATAAGGATAAGATGCAGCATTTAACCCTAGATTTATGTTTGGTGTCTCTAGATTGGTGTTCTCTTCGCTAATTGTAACATAGCCTTTCGAAGTGATATTCTCTGCATTAAGGCTATTAACTGATTTACATTCCACAATTTGATAAAGACGGTTGCTAGGAGGCGTAAGCCATTTATAGTAGACGATGACACGGTGGTATTCCGTACAGTCAATATCATAAACGGTAATCTCCAAGGAACCCTTATTTGCTTGTTGCACTACCGTCTTTGAGGAGAGAAAATTGGCTTTTACAAGGTATTCAATTTCGCTGGAAGGAAGATCGGTTAAAATCTCTTTTGACATTCCATAATCAAGTAAGTGGCTCTCAGTATCCGCTAACGAGGATTGTTCCACATTAAATTTGTTGCTAGATGAGAATGGAAGAAAAATAGCCTTATTGGAAAAGAATACGGTAAGGCATAGGAGTGCTCCATAAGCGCCAAGATAGGAAATGATCTTTTTCTTCTCCTGAAATGTATAGTGGCTAAGAGTAACGTCGATATCCACCTTAGATAATGTGTTTCCGATTTGATAAAAGGCAAGTAGTAAAAAAACAATATTTAAAATTAGGATAAATAGTGAAAGCATGGCTCCTAAGATACCAAGGTGTATGGTTAAATACGTAGTTATCACAGAACATAAATACAAAATCGTATATTGGGCAAGCCTGTTTGTATAAGGGCTAATCCCGGCACAATGGTAAACCTCTTTAAATGCCTGATTTAAATTAAAGAATAAGAGCAGGATTAAAATTGCAGAAGTAGCGATTTGTAAATAGGTTAGAAGCAGATTATTATGATATTCTGTCCAGTCCAAAAGAAAGTTAAGAAGCATTACGAAAGAACGGGCAGTAGCGATTTGATAGGTTCGCTTAAAGTATTTGTTATGTTCCTTAATAAGATGGCATCCGTATAACATAATAAATGAGCCAAGGATCGGAAGTACATATTCAAAGCATAAAAAGTCGATCGTAAATAAGGACAGAATAAAACCATTCCCAAGCAAAGAAAGAAGTTCTTTGAAAATAGGATTGTCTTTATTATCATTAGAGTTATTTTGAATGAGCATACGGCACCTCTTGATCAAATGTTATTTGTTACTGTTCATTATAAAGTATTTAGTAGAGAATTCAATAAGTATAGGGGATTTTCAAGGCGTCTGACCTTGAAAGGAGGACATAGCTATAGTAAAATAGTAAGATAAGTAATTACAGGAAGGTAATGGATTATGAATATAATAAAACAGCTAACTGAAGAACTAGGGATTGAAAAGTGGCAGGTAGAGGCTACGGTTAAGTTAATAGACGAGGGCAAGACGATTCCGTTTATTGCAAGATATCGTAAAGAACAACATGGTTCATTAAATGATGAAGTACTACGTAAACTCTATGAACGCTTACAGTATCTAAGAAATCTTGAAGATAAGAAAGCGCAAGTCATCGCGAGTATTGAAGAGCAAGGAAAACTTACTGCAGAATTAAGAAAGCAGATCGAACAAGCGACAACACAAGTAGTTGTTGAGGATTTATATCGTCCATATCGTCCAAAGCGAAGAACAAGAGCTACAATTGCAAAAGAAAAGGGACTAGAAGGATTAGCAAATATTATCATATTACAAATGACAGAACATTCTCTTTTACAAGAGGCAGCATCTTATGTATCAGAAGAAAAAGGTGTTGCAACAGTAGAGGAGGCTCTTGAAGGAGCGAAGGATATTATTGCAGAGAGCATTTCTGATGAAGCAGACTATCGTATCCATATTCGTAAACAAACATTCAATGAAGGGACTATTGTAAGTTCCACAAAGGATAAGAAACTTCAAAGTGTTTATGAAATGTATTATGAATTTGAAGAAAAGATTTCAAAGATCGCAGGTCATAGAGTACTTGCATTAAATCGTGGAGAAAAAGAAAAAATCTTAACGGTAAAAGTGACCGCACCAGATGAAGCAATCATTCGCTATCTTGAAAAACAAGTAATCACAAGAGACAATCAAAATACGAATCAAGTACTAAAAGAAGCAGTGGAAGACAGCTATAAACGATTAATTGCACCAGCAATTGAGCGTGAATTAAGAAATGATCTAACAGAGAAAGCAGAAGATAGTGCGATTAATGTATTTGGTAAGAATTTAGAACAGTTATTAATGCAGCCTCCAATTGCAGGACAAGTTGTGTTAGGATGGGATCCGGCATTCCGTACAGGCTGTAAGCTTGCAGTAGTAGATGCTACAGGAGCTGTATTAGATACAACCGTAGTGTACCCAACAATGCCACAAAATAAAGTAGAAGAGACAAAGAAAATAGTAAAAGCTTTAATTGATAAATATAATATTTCTTTAATTTCTGTCGGAAATGGAACTGCATCTAGAGAGTCAGAAGCCATTATTGTAGATATGTTAAAAGAAATCAGAAAGCCAGTGCAGTATGTAATTGTAAATGAAGCTGGAGCGAGTGTATACTCTGCAAGTAAGCTGGCAACAGAAGAGTTTCCAAACTTTGATGTAGGACAGCGTAGTGCTGCTTCCATTGCAAGACGTATTCAAGATCCATTGGCAGAGTTAGTTAAGATTGATCCAAAGTCTATTGGTGTCGGTCAATATCAGCATGATATGAATCAAAAGAAATTAAGTGAAGCATTAACTGGCGTAGTAGAGGCTTGTGTTAATAAGGTTGGAGTAGACCTTAATACAGCAAGTGCCTCCTTACTTGAATATATTTCAGGTATTAGTAAGGTAATTGCGAAGAATATCGTAACGTATCGTGAAGAGAATGGAAGCTTTACAAAACGCTCTGAACTTCTTAAAGTGAGTAAGCTTGGTCCAAAAGCATATGAACAATGTGCTGGGTTCTTACGTATCAGTGGAGGGAAAAATCCATTAGATGCAACAAGCGTGCATCCAGAATCTTACGATGCTGCTAAGAAGGTATTAGATTCCTTAGGACTTACCTTAGAAGATGTTACTGTAAATGGTCTTGTAGGCATTAGTAAGAAGATTAAAGACTATAAGAAATTAGCAGCAGACATTGGAGTTGGCGAAATCACATTAGTAGATATCGTGAAAGAGCTTGAAAAGCCAGGAAGAGATCCTCGTGATGAAATGCCAAAACCTATCTTAAGAACCGATGTATTAGATATGAAAGATTTAAAAGAAGGCATGATCTTAAAAGGAACCGTTCGTAATGTAATTGATTTTGGTGCTTTTGTAGATATCGGTGTTCATCAAGATGGATTAGTGCATATTTCTCAATTAACGGATAAGAAATTCGTAAAACATCCATTAGATGTGGTAAGCGTTGGAGATGTTGTCGAAGTTAAAGTTATGAGTGTAGACTTAGCCAAGAAACGTATTCAATTAACAATGAAATTATAAAGAAAGAAGAACTTCCTAGATT
>JAUNRX010000033.1 GCA_030539495.1 bacterium
TACAATCTGGATCCACACTCATTACTAAGTTGTTTAATGTAACATCGTTACGATAGTCATGAGGGAATAATGGTCTCATTGGACGGTCAATAACACGTGAAGTAAGGATAGCATTTTCGCTAGCTTTACCTTCTCTTTTATTGAAACCACCAGGAATTTTACCTACAGAGTATAATTTCTCTTCATACTCAACACTTAGTGGGAAGAAATCGATTCCTTCACGAGGTTTTTCAGATGCAGTAGCTGTAGATAAAACTACTGTATCTCCATAATGCATAAATGCAGCGCCGTTTGCTTGAGCAGCAACACGACCAATATCAACCGTAAGTGTTCTTCCGGCTAATTCCATAGAAAAACTTTTGTACATATATTTTAATCTCCTTTAATTATATATTAAATCATGGGAAAACCGAAACGTCTGAAAAACACACTAAAATGTATCTTTAACAAGTGGTTAATGAGCTTTTCAGAAGTCTCGGATATAACTTTTCCCATTTCAAGTAGATGGACTTTTTTTAATTTATCCAACTATTTCTTTATTATAACACTACGTCAAGTAATTTACTAGACATAATTTATTTTAAAACGCAAAAAAAGATGTTAACTTTTCATTTTTCAACAAAATCTTCAGTTTTTTTCTTGTTCATCTTTGGTATTAGTCATACAATTGCCACATAATTTTCTGAGCATTTATATTCTCTCACTTGCTGTATTGCTATCGGCAGGTTGTTTTTGAAGAGTTCTTGATATGCTGTTGTTTTGTCTGTATACCCAAAATTCAGGTCAAAATTTTTGTTTTTTTGCGGTTTGGACATATAACAGATATTTCATAAAATACGCCCACATTTTTGCAATTTTCGTGGGCATAATAGGATCATTTTTTCGCATATGCCCAAACCACGGATTTTTTTATCTTTTTGGATGTCTAATTAGGTATTTCGCTCTCTAAATTTGTTATATGCCCAAATGTTCAAAATTATACTAAATTAGTAGATTGCAAATGCTGGCTGACATCTTCCTTTTCCCTGAGTGCGCATCCTTAGCGGAGCGTTTTTTTAATACATAGCAGGCTTCTTGAAGAGAAGTTTTCTATGTATTAAAAAAAGCATGCCAACACATTTAGTATTGACATACTTCTTATTTTTCATAACTATATACCGAGCAATTCTCTCCTACATTGTCTCAATTAACTTCTCGATACTTACAAGCTTCACACAAAGAACGAAAAGATTTGTAGCAGCGATTAAATCTTCTAGACTTGGATAAGATGGTGCAATACGAATATTGCTGTCTTTTGGATCTTTTCCATAAGGGAAAGTAGCTCCCGCTGGAGTCATAGTTACGCCAGCTTTTTTCGCTTTGGCAACAACTTCTTTGGCACAGCCATCCATTGTATCAAATGCGATAAAGTATCCTCCCTTAGGTCTATACCAAGAACCAATTTCAAGTTCACCCAATTCACGGTCAAGAATATCTAAAACTGCCTCGAACTTAGGACGTAAGATGTCCGCATGCTTCTTCATATGTTCAACCATGCCATGAATATCCTTGTAAAATCTCACATGACGAAGTTGATTTACTTTATCGTGGCCAATTGTCTGAATCTTAAGCTGTTTTTTAATATCCACAAGGTTATTTGGTGATGTTGCGATTGCAGCCACACCGGAACCTGGGAAACTAATTTTAGATGTAGAACAGAACTTATATACTAAGTCTGGATTACCAGCTCGTTTACATTCTGCAATAATTTCAATAAGAGTATCTTGATCATCTTCGTATAAATGATGAACTCCATATGCATTATCCCAATAAATACGGAAATCTTTTGCAGCTGGCTGTAATCGTGCAAATCTACGCACTGTCTCATTTGAATATGTAATCCCTTGAGGATTCGAATACTTAGGAACACACCAAATACCTTTGATTGACTCATCTTCACTTACTAAGCGTTCCACCATATCCATATCCGGACCAGTCGATAACATTGGAATATTGATCATTTCAATCCCAAAGTACTCAGTAATTGCAAAATGTCTGTCATATCCAGGAACTGGGCATAAGAATTTTACTGTATCAAGCTTACACCATGGAGTATTACCCATCACACCATGTGTCATTGAACGAGAAATCGTATCATACATGATATTCAGACTTGAATTACCATAAATAATAATATTGTCAGCAGGTACCTCTATCATATCGCCGATTAGCTCTTTTGCTTCTTCAATACCATCAAGAACACCGTAGTTTCGGCAATCCGTGCCATCGTCGCATACCAAATCAGATTTACTGTTTAAAACATCCATCATTCCCATTGAGAGATCTAACTGCTCAGCGCCTGGCTTACCTCTAGACATATCAAGCTTTAAACCTTTTGCTTGGTATTTCTTATATTCGGCGTTAAGCTCTTTGTGTAATTTAAGAAGTTCTTCCTTACTCAAATTCTTATAAGCTTCCATTCTTCTTCCTCCTTAACGATTTTACCTTGAATACCCTGTAGTTTTCCTCTGAGTATTCAACTTCCTTGTATTTTATAATACTATTTCTGTGAATGCAAGAAATAATTTTCTACTTGTTGGAATTTCTATCTATGGATATAATACATGTATACAATCAGATACTACCAATAGGCGAAAGGAATTACCAAATGAAAGTCGTAGGCCTAATAACCGAATATAACCCATTTCACAATGGGCATAAATATCATATTGAACAGGCAAAAAAGATCACAGGTGCAGACCATGTAGTTGTCGTAATGAGTGGAAATTTCGTACAACGGGGAGCCCCTGCTATCATTGATAAATATACAAGAACTCAAATGGCGTTACAGGAAGGAGCCGACTTAATCTTCGAGCTTCCGGTTACCTATGCCACTGCAAGTGCAGAATACTTTGCCCTAGGAGCCGTCAGCATCTTAGACTCCCTTGGCTTTGTAGATTCCATCTGTTTCGGCAGCGAATGCGGAGACATCACTCTGCTTACAGAAATCGCTTCCGTACTATGCGATGAACCACCGGCATATCAAATTTTATTAAATGAAAACATTAAAAAGGGGCAATCTTTCCCATTAGCAAGAGAAAATGCACTGACAACCTACTTATCCAATCCGGATACACAGACACAAAATGAGCATAAAGATTTAGTCGATGTCTTGGCTTCTCCAAATAATATTTTAGGTATTGAGTATATCAAGGCTTTAAAACTATTAAACAGCAATATCCAGCCATACACGATTACAAGGATTTGTTCCGGATATCACGAGGAGTCATTGACCGGTTCTATCAGTAGTGCGTCTTCCATCCGTCAGCATATCAATACCAATATTGTGGAACCCAAGAAATTAGATGAGTTAAAGGAAAGCATGCCACCAATGGCTTTCGAGCTGTTACGCTCTGCACAGGATAAGTCCTCGCCAATCGTGGATGATGATTTCAGCATGGCACTTTACTACAAATTATTGTATTCTGATCCTGACATATTAACTGATTATTTGGATGTAAATGAAGACTATGCCAAACGTATTTTAAATGAGAGAGCGAACTTTCAATCTATTAGCTCCTATGCTGAGTCTCTAAAGACTAAAAATCTGACACGCGCTCGTATCAATCGAATGCTGTTCCATATTCTTCTTAATATAAAGAAGGATTTATACGATTCCTCTTCCAAAGCACATCCAATCTACTTAAGATTGTTAGGAATGAGAAAAGAATCCAGCTTCTTAATTAAAAGTTCCAATTTAGACAGCAGTCAGCCGATCATCACAAAGATGGGAACTGCAAAAGAATTCTTATCCGAAGTATCTTATCGCCATTTACAACTCGAAGTTCAGGCAAGTACGCTTTATAATCAAGTGGTTTATCAAAAATACGGTACCATCCTAAAAGATGAATACCGTCGTGGGATCGTAATTTTATAAAAGCAATTCAAGATATCATTCACATAAAAAAGCAAGCAACCCAAACTCCATTGGACTGCTTGCTTTTTATTTATAAACTATTAAATCAATGCTTCGAATTCATCTAATAAACTCTTAAATACTAATAACGCTTCTGTTACCGGCTTTTTCGTTGTCATATCTACGCCAGCACCTTTTAGCAAATCAATTGGATCCTTGCTGCTTCCGCCTCGTAAGAAATTAATATAATCTATTACTGCTGCCTCTCCCTCATTTAAGATTCTTTGGGATAAAGCTATTGCAGCAGAATAGCCAGTTGCATATTGATATACATAAAATGCATTATAGAAATGAGGAATACGTGCCCATTCCATATCGATATGAGAATCGATCACTGCATCTTCACCAAAATATTTTTGATTTAAATCATGGTAAATCTGGCAAAGAGAATCTGCTGTTAACGGCTCATTTGCTTCCACCTTACCGTGCGTAATCATTTCAAATTCAGCAAACATTGCCTGGCGATAAAGCGTCGTTCTAAATTGCTCTAATTGATAATTGATTAAATATGCACGTTTCTTCTTGTCTGTCGTTGTCTTAAGAAGATGATGCATAAGGAGTGCCTCATTACATGTGGATGCAACCTCAGCAACAAAGATCTTATATCCTGCATAAATATAAGGCTGTGTTTCATCGGAATAATAAGAATGTATTGCATGTCCCATCTCATGGGCTAATGTAAATACATTATTCAAATTATCCTGATAATTTAAAAGGACATAAGGATGAGTTCCATATGCTCCCCAGGAGTAAGCGCCACTACGCTTTCCTTCATTTTCATATACATCAATCCAAGAATTATCATATCCTTCTTTTAAAATTGCTGCATATTCGTCACCAAGTGGTTTTAATCCTTCGGAAACAATTGTCTTCGCTTCTTCAAATGGAATTTTCATATCGACATCAGAAACCATTGGAACATAAAGATCATACATATGAATTTCATCAAGAGAAAGCACCTTTTTACGTAACTCGATGTATCGGTGCAACAAAGGCAAGTTCTCATGAACTACCTCTAATAGATTCGTATAGACAGAAACATCAATATTTCCATCGTCTAATTGCATTTTTAACGAAGAGTCATACTTACGCGCTTTCGCATAAAAGACTTCCTGTTTAATGTTTGCACTAAATGTTGCAGCAAGTGTATTTCTAAAATTCTCATAAGCAGTATACATTGCATCAAATGCCTCTTTACGCACGTTGCGGTCTTTGCTTTGTAAAAATAAAGAATATCGTGCATGCGTTAAGTCAACTTCTTCGCCTTCCTCATTTTTAACCTTGCCAAATTTAAGATCCGCATTGTTAAACATGGAAAAAATATTACTGGAGGCATCGGCAACTTCACCCATCTCTGCCAATAACTTTTCTTCTGCCTTAGATAACACATGAGGTTTCTTGCGTAACAAATTATCAATAAAACGTTTGTATGCAAGAAGTGCAGACTCATCCTTGTAGAATTGTTCTATTATTTTCTCATCAACATCTAAAATTTCAGATGTAGCAAAACTAATTTTACTCGATACATTTACCATTAAGTTGCTGGCCATGTCACTAAGCTTTTGATAAGCTGCATTGGATGTATCCTCGTGATAACGTTGATTTGCATATACATAAACTCGTTCTAAAAGTTTGTTCATCTGATCGCTCTTCATTAAGAATTCATAGAAACGATCTGCACTCTCTGCTAACGTTCCCTCATATTCACTTAATACTGTCCCAAGTTCAAGCACTTGGTCATACTCTTTTTGCCATTCAGTATCATCTGCATAGAGATCTGTGATAGCCCATTTATATTTATCATCGATTTCATTTCGTTTTTTAATAACTTTTGCGCTTCCCAATATCTTTCATTCCTTTCAGTCAAATGTACTACTAGTATATCACAAAAAGGAAAATTATACTACCGTACAGCTTTGCTCGTGATACCGCATACAAAACCATCGATATAATTCATATACTCCTGTTTTGTAGACATTCTCTTATTTTCACTGATTGGTAAAAACTCGTTATTAACTAGATATAATTTGCTATATTCATATTGGGTAATATGTAGACTATTTACTAGATAGGATTTATGGATGCGAATAAAGAAACAATTTTTATGGCGTATGTATTCTTCCACTGCATCTAATCGATCATAGTAACTATAGGTTCCATTGGTTGTAACAATATTAATCACTCTTCTGGAACTTTCAAAGTACAATATGCTGTCAAATGGTATCTTTGAAATCATATTTTCCTTCTTGTAATAAAAATATTTATTATTCACATTCAGTTTCTCAATCAGTAACTGAACACAATTTCTAAACTTCTTCCAGTCCAAAGGTTTTTTCATAAAACGGAATGCATCTACTTCAAATGCATCTGTAAAAAAACCTTCAACTCCGGATATAAAAACGATCTCCCCTGTCATTCCTAATTCACGTAATTCTTTTGCAATATGTATCCCGTTCAATTTCTTTAACATGTTTCCAATAAAATAAATATCATATTCATTACCTTCATCTATTCGTTGTAGCAACTCTTCCCCTTCAGTCACAGTTTCAAAGCTAACTTTAATTGGATTCATTTTAAAGAAATACTCCATCTGAGCGCTTAATCTTTTGTCATCGTCACATAAGATAATACGATACATAATGAACTCCTCCTTATTAATTACTTACTTTCCCTTTATTATTCTTCCCTTTTTATGTAGTTCACTTCTTAATTACACGATTTACAAAATTTCTTCTCACATTTTTTATTATACAAACTCGATGTTTAAAAAGCAATTACTTTTTGTAATTTTTTATCATTTTTTTCCAGTTCCGAATAAACACCTATCATATTAAATAGAATGTACAAATAAACTTAGTTTTTTATATGCAAAATTTATATCCTGCTGTTCTGTTAGAAAGGTTGAGTTATGAAATCTAGTAAAAAAGTACTAAATACACATATGATCCTTTGCTTATGCACCATCACTTTACTTCTAGTCCTTTTAATTTCACCCAAAGCATCCTTGCAGGGAGCGGAACTTGGACTGCTTCTATGGTTTAATGTAATTTTCCCTACACTCCTTCCATTTATCATAGTATCAAATCTGATTATTAACTTACATCTGACAAATGCAGTATCCACCTTATTTTACCCCTTCCTTCATCGTATTCTGCATGTATCCAGACAGGGCTCTTACGTTACCGTACTTGGTCTATTAACAGGTCTCCCCGTTGGAGCAAAGGCATGCAGCGATCTTGTGAAAGAGAATATGATCAGCAAAGCAGAAGGACAGTATCTATTAACCTTCTGTAATAATGCCAGCCCTATGTTTATCTTAAGTTATGTATCCATTACAACACTTGGACTGCCTGGCAAAAGGTATATATTCTTACTTTTAATCTACCTATCTGCAATATTAACTGGTTTTATCTACCGTTTCATACATAAAAAGCAAATGACAACCTTTGCAGTCTCCACAAAAAGCGAAATGGTTACTCAGCTATCCACACAAGTTGAAACTTCTACGAAACATTCGCAACCTAGTGCGCGGTTTGTAATGGTTGATACCGCCATAATAAGCGGATTTGATGTACTTGTCAAAGTAGGAGGATATATCATTTTATTTTCGATAATTTCGAATGTCTTTTTATCCATTGCCCCTGCCAATAATCTTCTTAGCTATGTGATTGTAGGAAGCATAGAGCTTACCAATGGTGTCAACACGATTGGCGGCTCCCTCTTTCCACTAACCATAAAAATAGCCCTAATCCTATCACTTACAGCATTTGGCGGCCTCTCTAGTGTCGCACAGACCAAAAGTGTAATTGATGAATCAGGGCTGTCTATTAAACAATATCTGCTTTATAAAATAATAAATGCAGGAATAAGCTTCGTAATCATTACAGTATATCTACAACTATGTAAGTTTTAAGATATCTTTTGTACGAAAGTTTAGTTCTACACTTCGATTAGTTTTGTTCTTCCTCTTCGGAAGGAGCATTATTGTCGAATTCAAAGCTTTCTGCTTCTTCTTGAGTTTGCGTATCTTCTGTAATGGCAGCTTCTTCTTCACTACCATAAAGTTGATCCGTAAGCTCTTTTTTATTTGCTTTAACAATATTTAAATTTTCTTCCATAGAAGAAAGTAAAGTCGTAAATCTAGTCTTAGATTCCTCCAATGCAGTAGAAAGGATACTTTCTACAACACCTAACATGTCATCAGAATAGGATAAGGAACCTGTACGAATCGCTTCTGCATCATTATTTGCGCTAGCAAGGATTTGATTTGCCTGAGCCTGAGCTTCTTCTACGATTTGATTTGCTTGTGCATATGCCTGCTGCATAATCTCATGTTCACTGATTAGATTGTTCGTCTTTTCTTGTGCTTCTGCAAGCATGGTAGCTGCTTTCACTTCTGCATCACTAATAATCGCATCTCGATTATTAATAATCTTTTGATAACGTTTGATTTCATCTGGAGTACGTAAACGTAACTCATCTAGTAAATCATATAATTCATCCTTTGGCACGATTACCTTTGTTGATGATAATGGCGCATTCTTACAACCTTCTACATAATCGTAGATGTCTTCAATTAGTTGTTCAATCCTACTTGCTCCCATATTAACACTCCTATCTATTAATCTTTTGCCTTGATCCCTTAGAACTTAGCATGTACCTCTTCGATGATTTCAGCAGGTACAAAATGGCTGATATCCCCATGATAGCTTGCAATCTCTCTTACAACGCTGGAGCTTAAGTATGAATACTCTAAGCTTGTTGTAAGGAATATCGTATCAATATTACCATTCATTTTATGATTTAATTGGGCAATCTGTAATTCATACTCAAAATCAGAAACAGCACGCAGACCACGGACGATCGTTGTGGCATTTCTCTTATGAGCATAATCTACTAATAATCCATCAAATGCCTCAATTGAAACATTATCTATATCTTTTGTTACCTTTTCTAACAATTGGACTCTTTCTTCAACAGTAAAAGTCGGTTTTTTCGCACTATTTTGCAATACCGCAATTATAAGTAAATCAAACATTTTTGAAGAACGCATGATAATATCCAAATGTCCATAGGTTACTGGGTCAAAACTTCCCGGATATATACCTATTCTCATACTAACCTCCTAAACCGTCAGTACACTAACACTTATTTTCTTCTTACAAATAGATGTTTATTTGTCTTGTAAGTCTTAATCTTTTCAATTGTATAACCGATTTCTTCGATATAATCGGTTTCTGTCTCTAGACTTGCTTCAACGATAATTAATGTATCTTCATTAATTATACGGCTATCAGCAAGCTTGATGAGAACATCCTTCTCTAATTCATTATTATATGGTGGATCCATAAAAACAAACTGATAGACTTTGTCATGTCTTTCTAAACGATTAATCGCATCTATAATATCTACTGAAAGGACATTTGCCTGATCAGATAAATTTGTAGCTTTTAGATTTTCATTAATAACCTTTACTGCATCTGCATTTTTTTCTACAAATGCTGCATATTCGCATCCGCGACTTAATGCTTCGATTCCGATTGCACCGCTTCCTGCAAATAAATCAAGGAAATTAGCATCATATAAATCATACTGAAGCATGTTAAATAATGTCTCTTTAATGCGATCTGTTGTTGGTCTAGTTGACATTCCTTCAGGCGTCTTTAGCTGAATACGTCTTGCTTTCCCAGCAATTACTCTCATGAATGTACTTCCTTTCCGCCAGAGGCTTTTGTTACACAATTCGCAAAAATGTAACAAAATAAATTTAATTCCCATTTAGTCTATCTCATTATTCCCCATAATTCAATAGTAAATCTGTAAAAACATGAATTCTCTCGTTCTTTTTTGTTTTTTCTTTAATTATGTAAAGGAGCCTAATATAGGCTCCTTTTAGATGTTCAATCTAATTTCGCTGATTGTATTTTTGTAACAATTTCTTCATGCTAGCTATTCGCTAATAATATGGTTTTTATTGTCCTGCCATACGTTTTTCTTGTTCGGCGATCATTTTCTTTACCATATATCCGCCTACACTACCGTTTTGGTATGAAGTTAAATCTCCATTATACCCATGTTTTAATGGTACTCCTAATTCTGAAGCTACTTCGTATTTAAAACGATCCATTGCTTCTTTTGCTTCAGGAACCTCAACTCTGTTTCGACTTGACATGAGAACACGCCTCCGTTCATATTCCGAATAGTGGTTGTATTTTTAACGCTTCTTTGAAAAGTCTTAAAAATACAAATTCGAAATAATAAGTGTTGGTTGTTTGTTACACTACTATTATGTGTATAATTCGTTCAAATACACTAGCAGATACTTCATTTTTTTACATTTTTTTATTCTTTACTAGCTTGTCTTAATCACATCATATAACTCAATTGTCGAAATCTCATCTTTTGAGAGCGTTTTATAAGTTACAAGTCGATTTGCCTGTCTTACTAGGATGCGTTCAAACAAATTACGTATTCCTCTTGCATTTCCAAACTCCTTACTATGTACTACATCCTGTTCCATAAGCTGCTTTGTAATCTGCCTCATTGCCTCCTCAGAGAATTTCATTTCATTCTTCTCTGCAAAAGATTTAAGAATCTCGATTAATTCACTACAAGTATAATCCTGAAATTCTACAAATGTATTAAACCGACTTATTAGTCCGGTATTAGACTTAAGGAACTCCTGCATCTCTTCTTTATAGCCTGCGACAATTACGACTAAATCGTCTCGATGATCCTCCATCAGCTTCACCAACGCATCCACTGCTTCACTTCCAAAATCATTGGATATCTTGGTATTAGTTAGACTATAGGCTTCATCAATAAATAATACACCTCCTAAGGCACGAGTTACGACTTCTGTCACCTTGATTGCAGTTTGTCCTACATAGCCTGCTACTAATCCAGACCGATCCGTTTCCACAAATGTTCCCTTTTCCACAATTCCTAGTTCTTTATAAATCTTTGCAACTAACCTTGCAACTGTTGTCTTTCCTGTTCCAGGATTTCCTGAAAAGACCATATGATATGACAGTTTTGTAAGGGGCATATTATAGCTTTCTCTAAGCTTTCTTACTTTAATCACATTGATCAAGGAAGTAATCTGCTCTTTCACCGTCTCTAATCCAATTAAGGAGTTTAACTCTTCTAACAGCTGTTCTAATTTGGAGTTTTCATCATTCGCTGTCATATTTTCTTGTTCTAGCTCTGTTTTCGTAACATTAGTCGTTTCATGTGTTATTTCGGTCTTTTTATGATTCATAGTCATTACAATATTCATATCTTCCAATTTGATTAACATATCACTGCTTATCTTTTTAAATAGATATCGCCTTGGTATTCTTCTCTCCACTTGATCCACATTAACAAAGTTAATCATCTTTTCATAATACTGCTGCACATAATATAATGCCTGCATATTCTTTCCATGATTTATACTCGCAAGTGCCAGCAATATGGATAGCACGCGATCCAAAAACAGGGAACTTAGTTCCTTTGATCTTTCATAATCATATAACCCGCATAGCTGCAACAAAATAGGTGGAGCAGCTACTACGCGGTTTATAGTCAAACTTTCTTCTTCATTCCACTCACTGTTTACAGATATTGGTATCATTTCTGTTGTCAGCAGGCTTTTTATAAACTGCCTGCTTGTAACATCCAATCTGGAGCACGACATACAGAAATGAGCCAATACTGCCTCTATATATACATCTAAGGTCTCGTAAATCGTCTGCTTTAGCAATTTTTCAGGTTGTTCGTAATAACCTTCTTTTTCTATCGTTTCGCAAATCACCTTTAAATAGCTATAATTCTCATATGCGACATCATAAAAATTGCGGTTGTAACTAGAAAATTGCTGCACCCCATTTACTCCTTCCTATAATGATGTTTGTCCTGCATAAGAAGTAATTCTTTGTCTTAAATATTCATTTTTCTCTTTCATCAGCTGGTCGTCATCCAAAAACTCTTTCGCTGCTTTTGCCGCTTCCTTTAACACATTGGCATCATTAAATACATCTGCAAGCTTGAACTCCATCAGACCACTTTGTCGAATACCAAACATATCTCCGGGTCCTCTTAACTTCAAATCTTCCTCTGCAATATAAAATCCATCATTACTATGATTTAATATTTCCAAACGTTTCATTGTGTCCTTGCTTCTTGATCCACTGACAAAGATACAATAGGACTGATGCGCACCACGGCCAACACGTCCACGCAGCTGATGCAGCTGGGCAAGTCCAAAACGCTCTGCATTCTCAACCATCATAACCGTAGAGTTTGGTACATTTACACCTACCTCAATAACTGTTGTAGACACTAACACCTGGATTTCTCCTCTTGAAAAACGTTCCATAATCTCGTTTTTCTCTGATGCCTTCATTTTACCATGAAGGTACTCTACTTGTATAGATGGACTTAATGCTTCTCTTAGCTTATCAGTATATTCCACTACATTCTCAGCTTCAATGTTTTCGCTTTCTTCTACCATGGAACAGATTACATACGCCTGTCTTCCTGCTTGTACCTCTTTTTCAATAAAACGATACGCAGTCTGACGATAATTAGTATTCACCACACAGTTCTTAATTGGAAGACGGTTTGCCGGTAATTCATCAATGACAGACAGATCCAAATCTCCGTATAAGATAATAGCAAGCGTTCTAGGAATAGGAGTTGCACTCATTACTAAGATATGAGGAGAGTTTCCTTTTTCCGCTAATGTCTCTCTTTGCTTTACACCGAAACGATGCTGTTCATCGGTAATTACAAGGCCAAGCTTGTCATATTCTACCTTATCTTGAATTAACGCATGCGTACCAATTACAATATCTGCTTCATGGGAAGCAATCATTGCATAAGCTTCACGCTTTTCTTTTGCCGTCATAGAACCAACTAATAATACTGTCTTGATACCATAAGGCTCTAGCAACTCAATAATCCCTTCATAATGCTGTTTTGCAAGTACTTCCGTCGGAACCATCATACAGCTCTGATATCCGTTTTTCGCTGCCATAAGCAGTGCCAACGTAGCAACGATTGTCTTACCAGAACCAACATCACCTTGTACAAGTCTCTGCATTGTGCTTTTTGAACCAACGTCCTTCTTAATCTCTTCCCATACCTTTAACTGTGCATTAGTAAGTTTGTATGGTAAGGAATTCAAAAGCTCCTCACACTCTTTCGTTGGTTCCATCACATTCTTATTACTGTTAATCTGACGATTATTCTTCATATATTGGATGGCTAATGAAAATTGGAAGAACTCATCGAATACAATTCTTCGTCTCGCCACTAACATCTCATCCATACTCTTTGGTGCATGAATTAACTTTACTGCCTTTTTATAATCAATCAGGTTATGCTCATCACGGATCGACTTAGGAAGATATTCTTTTGGAAATTCTACTTCTTTTAATGCAATACCTATTGCTTTTGAAAGCTGGTTGTTAGACACTCCTTGTGTCAGGGAATACAACGGCTGCATCTTTCCTAATCGATTCACAAAGTCCTGCTTACTATAGAGGGTTGGCTGATCCATACTTAGGAAACCATTCTTACGAATTACTGTGCCGCGAATAATATAATGGGTGCCCATCTTAAGCTGCTTTGCCAAGAACGGCATATTAAACCAAGTTACAAAGATATTAGAAGAACCATCCGAGATACGGCAGTTTACAATCTGTAAGTTTCGTACTCTCTTACTCTCTGCATTTCGAATTAATACACCTTCAATTGCCACTGTTTCCCCTTCTTCTACCGTAGCAATTGGTCTAATATCCTCAAATATATCGTAATTCACCGGGTAATGTTCAATCAAATCACCAACCGTGTGAATATCAAGCTTATTAAATTTTTCTTCGGCCGCTTTACCAACGCCCTTAATCGAAGTAATTGAATCACTAACTAACATGACATCCTCCAAATAATTAAAGTTATATATTCTAAACTCCTTATTCATCCTAAGGAGATCTTCTCATCTATAACTAATTATAGCACACGACCATATGTTCTGTACAAGAAAAAGTTACATTTCTACTATTTTCTTATACCGAATACTGCAGTTTAATGTTTGATAAATAAAAATATAATTTGTCGTATGTAAGCAATCTTTTTCCTGTTTTTCATTTGCTTTCTTGCTTTCTCTAATTTTTACTTTTTATCAATGAGAGTCGTCAAGGTAATGATAGCATCACTTTGGCTCGTTGTTCGCGTAAAGAATAAAGCGTACTTTGCACACTCTCAACTCCCCATCCCTCATTCATGAGAAGGAAAAAACCTTCAAGTGGAAGACCTTTTGCCGCGCCGAAACTAGGGGCAGACCTTTGGGCATATATGGAATTTACTGGCCGTTTTTGCCCAATTTTCTCACTATTCCAAAAGAATTTGTGAGGTTTTGGGTATATATAGAATTTTTGTTTTCATATGCCCAGACTTCGACAAATTACGTGGGCATTTTCAACTACTAATTCTTGTATATGCCAAAACTGCCTTATTTCTTTACTTTTAACTTATGATTTTGGGTATTTTGAAGCTAGTAATTTGATATATACCCAAACGTTCACAAATAAATATCCTTTTGACATCCTAATCCTATACAGAACAAAGTGTCTACAACACTTTGTTAGCGCCGAAGCTAGTCGTATTAGCGACATACTCCTTTCAGCTGAGTATACATTCTACACCCTTCTTTTTAGGGCGTTTTTTAATTGATAGAAGAGGGCTCGAAGAGAACTTTCCTATCAATTAAAAAAAGACCCAACGTCATAAATAACGCCAGGTCTTTTCTTTTCTACTCTACGGATAATACGTAGTAATAAATTGGCTGACCACCTGGTTGAACTTCAACGTCAACATCAGGATATTTTTCAGTTACTGCATCTGCAATTGCATTTGCATCCTCTTCACTAACATCTTCACCGTAATATATACTTACAAGTTCAGCATCTTCGTCCATTAATTGGTCGATTAACTGAAGTGTAGTTGTGTCAATTTCTTTGTCAACAGCAACAATTCCCTTATCACTGATACCCATGATATCACCCATAGTAATTGTCATACCATCGATGGAAGTATCACGTACAGCGTAAGTTACTTGTCCACTCTTCACTTTTTTCATCTCTTCTGACATCTTAGCAGCATTTTCTTCTGCTGTTTTATCGAAGACATAATTGATGATTGCTGTAATTCCTTGTGGAATTGTTGTAGAAGGAATTACAATGATTTTCTTATCTTCTGTTAAGCTTGCTGCTTGTTCTGCAGCTAAAATAATGTTTTTGTTATTTGGTAAGATATAAATAACATCTGCATTTACTTTATCAATTGCATTTAACATATCTTCCGTAGATGGGTTCATTGTCTGACCACCTTCGATGATATAATCAACGCCTAAGCCTTTGAAGATTTCATTTACGCCAGCACCGATAGAAACGGAAATAAATCCAACTTCTTTACGAGGAGCTTTTTTCGCTTCTTCCTCTTCTGCTGCTTTTTGTTCTGCTGCAACTTTCTCAGCATCTTTAATTAAACGCTCTTCATGTTCTTCACGCATGTTATCAATCTTCATTCTTGATAAAGATCCGTAAGTAAGAGCTCTTTGAATTGCAAGACCTGGATCATTTGTATGAACGTGAACTTTAACCATGTCATCATCAGAAACTACTACGATACTATCACCAATTGATTCTAAGAATGCCTTGAAGTCATGTTCTGTTTCCATATCATAATGATTTTCCACATTAACAATAAATTCAGTACAGTAACCGAATTTGATATCAGCAGAACTGATTGTTTCTTTGGAAGCTGTTACGTTAGGTTTTGCACTTGGAGTAATTGTAATGTTTACTTCTTTACCACATAATGCATCAAATGCACCATGAAGTACAGTTACAAGACCTTGTCCGCCGGAGTCCACTACACCTGCTTCTTTTAAAACTGGAAGCATATCTGGAGTCTTAGCTAACATTTCTTCCATATATTTTAATACTTCTTCACAGAAGTAAATTAAATCCTCTGTTTCAGATACTAACTCTTCTGCTTTTACAGCACCAGCTTTTGCAACTGTTAAGATTGTACCTTCTTTTGGTTTCATAACTGCTTTATAAGCTGTTTCTACAGCTCTTTCAAATGCTGTTGCCATAATAGTAACATCAATTGTTTCTTGTTCTTTAATTTCTTTTGTAAATCCTCTAAATAATTGAGAAAGAATAACACCTGAGTTACCTCTTGCCCCTCTTAAAGACCCACTAGAAATCGCTTTCGCTACGTTCTCCATAGTTGGTTCTGCAATACTACCTACTTCTTTTGCAGCGGACATAATAGTTAATGTCATATTAGTTCCTGTATCACCATCTGGTACAGGGAACACATTTAATTCATTAATATATTCCTTTTGTGCTTCGATACTTTGCGCCCCAGCTAAAAAGCATTTTTGAAGCAACTTAGCATCAATATTCTTTATAACCACCGGTTTGTTCCTCCTTAAAGTTATCTCTCTATAATTAGATCCCTTATTTTATAATAATTAGTCGATTACACGTACACCTTCAACGAAAATACGAATCTTTTCGACTGGTAGTCCTGTATATTCTTCAACTTTATATTTTACATTATTAATTAAGTTATCTGAAACGGCTGAGATACTAACACCGTAAGCAACAATAATATGAAGATCGATAGAAATTCTATTCTCTTCAACTGTTACATTAACACCGTGACTTATATTTTCTTTTTTTAATAAATTAACGATGCCGTCTTTCACATTAAAAGAAGCCATACCTACTACGCCAAAAGATTCAATTGTACTTGAACCTGCATATTTAGCAATCACATCATTATCAATTAAAATCTCACCAATTTGAGTATTCATATGTCCTTTCATATTAACCCTCCAATTTTATATATACCAATATTTATTTGATTATGGTGTATATACAATGTATTTCTATAGCAATGAGAGAACTCTCATTTTTATATTATACCCTTATTTCTTAAAAAATGAAATAATATATTTTAAAAAGTGCCAAATATATCAAACAGAGCGCCTAAAATCATCTGCTTAAGCATATATATAGTATTGATTATATATGTTAATTCCATGTATCGGATGTGATCTTTTGAGGCGAATGCTTGGCTTTATTCTCTTCTGGATAGCAATCGGAATGACCTTTATGCTATTCATTACTAATGGAGTATTGGCAATTCTTATTATAATTTGTTGTTTAATTCTTGGCTATAATCTCTTCTGTTCATAACTTTTATGTTTGATAGGAAAGTGCGCGTACGCACCTTCCTATCAAACATAAAAGGGACTCAAAACACAAAGAATGCATTTTGAATCCCTCTCTACTCTAACAATGCTAACTTGTTATGTTAATTAAGCACGTTCTACTAAACCTGATCTAAGGCATGAAGTACAAACATACATTTTCTTTGCAGCTCCATTTACATTAACCTTAACAGATTTTACATTAGATTTCCACATTTTATTGCTTCTTCTATGTGAATGACTCACAGCATTACCAAAGTGAGCACCTTTTTCGCAAATTGCACATTTAGCCATTGAAAGCACCTCCTTAGCGTAATTTCCTGTACTGTTTCGCAAGGAAACATAATATAGTTACACGACTTACACACAAATTATATTCTAGCAGAATAAGTCGCAATATGCAAGTATAATTTTATATTTTTTTATTATTTCTAAAATTTACAAGAAATCTATACTTCTTTTGAGTCTGTTTTCACTTCCTCTTTGTCTTTAGAGAACCTATTCATAATATCTGGAACCATATCAAGAAGCTTTGTAATAGTATCTTGGTTTTTCACATTTACAAGCTTAGTTGTTCCATCTTTAATGATTAAGACGCTGCTTGGACTGATTCTACCACCAAGACCACCACCGCCATTGTTCTTTTTACTTTCATCATTTTGGAACACGCCAGCACCTACACCAAAACTCACATCTGCAAGTGGTAAGATAATTGTACCGTCCTCAACTTTGATTGCGTCACCTACTACTGTCTTTGTAGTAATGAAGCTATCCATTCCCTTAAATAATGACTCTAACGTTTTGCTAAATGTAGTCTTTTCTTCCATTATAATTCCTCCTTCAACTGCTTTAATTCTTTTATTACATCTTTAAACTCTTTTTTCAATATTAACTGAATTGACCAAATGAGTAAAGTCAAAATTCGAACCTTTCCTCTCGCATATAATGTTAACTCAAGTATTTTTCGCTGGAACTCAGGTTTTAAATCAATCCTTCCTAAGATTTGAGGATAGATTGCACATATGCCGCCAAGTACCTGCCCTGTTAAGCATGGATCATCAAATCCAAAATACAAGGATACTTTATACTTCTTCGGTTTTAGATGCTTTAGAAGCTTTCTCAAGGTTCCAAACAACGTATTAAATCCAGGCCTATTTGTCTTATTTAAAATAAAGCCTTTTACAAGACCGGTTCTTCTTAATAAATTCTTTATCATTGTTAGCATATCACTTATTTTTTGTTTTATGCTTTGAGGCAATTCTCTAAGTTTTTTGATTTTTTCGAAGAAGGCATTTCCTCTGGAAGATGACTTATTCTGTTTCCCTGCCCTTGTCTCTACTCGTTGAGAAACTTCTTCCTTCTTGCGAACACTACTTTCTTCTTTTCTTTCTGACTCTTTTTCAGCCTTGTCCGCTTGCTTATCAACAAGAGCAGGAGAACTCTTTTCATCCCCCTCCTGCTGCCTGTCAGTTACTTGTTTCTTTTCTATCTGTTTCTTATTTGTTTGTTTCTTATTTTTATTATTCTTTTTCTTACGTCTTATGCGCTTCTTATGTTTCCGCTTTGGATCATTGGAGAATACCGGATATCCAAAGACTCGAACCACATAAGACATATTTTCGTTTACATATTCTATTTTTACGTAAATGATACCAAATAGCCAGCTGATCCGTCCCTTTGCCTTTGTCTCACTCTTTCGTTCCGCCCTCACCTTGTAGCGAAGGGGAACAAGTAAAATAAGTAGGATAACAAATAACAAAATACCGAGGATTACTGCTATTGTAATACCTATAATTTTCAATATTAATAATATAACGTTTAGCAAGTATTCACACCCCAATAGTTTAGTTATTTAGAAACGTATAAAAATATTCTCTTGCATTAAACTCGTCAGTGTTGTTATAGATATCTAAGACAATTTCCTCCACTAACTTTAACGCATTCTCTTTGCTATATGCCAATCCCACGATATATACGGGAATTCTGGCATAATGGCGGAACAATAACTCATTGACATTCATAATGTCAAGAATATTATCCTCATTGGAAGCGATGCAAACACAATAAAGATTGATAGAAATCTTTCCATCTTCTATCTTACTTTTTAACTTCTCTATTTTCTTTTCAGCTTTCTGGTCTAAATATAAATGTTGATACCATTTAATCATAAAAATCTATTCCACCATTTCATTTAGTAATAAGCGCATCGCTACTGTCTTTTCTCTTACATTCTTGCATTGCTCTAAGGAAGTTCTTGCATAATCCATTACTTCATTCGTGTTTTGGAAAAATACTGGCATTGTACTTAATACATTTGCCATAATTGCACGATTAATGCATTGTGGAGACACCTTGAACTTTTCTGTTAATTCATCAATAACAGCTTCCGTTACAGTATTCAATCTCTCTTCAGTAAGTGAAGATGTTTCATTTTGCTGATGGATATCAATAAATACACTGTTGCTTGTAAGCTTTTCACAAAGGAAGAAACACTCAAATACAGGTTTTAACTGAATTGCTTCCACGATATCCATATAGTTTTGTCTTACATCTGTTAAAGATCCTTCTAATGCAATGTACTTTTCGTAATATGCTTCTTGTTTTCCAACAATTCCATCAAGTAATGTCATTAATTGATCATTCACTTTCTCTGTTAACCTCGCATCAAAGTTATCATTTAAAAGCTGAAGGATTGTTCTGCAGTTTTCATTTATTTCTTCATCGCTGTTTACTGCATATGGCATTGTAAGTACATAAATATACAAGTTATTAATTACTTTTTGTGCAAATAAGTAAATATCAGATACTTGATTGATATATACTGAGGAATCAATTAGTAAAGAACACAACTTATGATATGTTTCCTTATCAAGGTTTCCATAATCTTGGGATTCTAATTCGTCTTTTACAGATTTTAAATTTAAAAATTGATCTGCTTCTTTTTCTGGACGATATAGCATCGCATTTGTTCTTAACATATATTCAAAAGTTTCAAGAGATGTTGCATCGGAATCTTTGTAACGGTCAAGGCTAGCCTTAACATAATCAAAGAACTTGGATTTTAACATTCTGACTGGAAGTTGACCAACCATTTCTTGAATTCTGCTATTTATTACAACGTTGTCTTTTGATGCGAATAAGTAATAGTTTAATTTTTCAATAAATAAAGCTTCGTCAATTTCTTCATATGACTCTGAAAAATCTAACTCGAAACGGTTTAACACATATTCGTAAATACGTAATGTATCTGTATACATTGTTAAAACGTCCATTTTCTGCATGATTGTATTACGCATCGCATCAAGCTTCTTGATGTTTTCATCTCGATTGACAGTAGAATTTTCTTCAACTACTGTTTTTACTAACTCGTTTAGTTCACAAATTACTTCTTTTGATTCTTCATATGTGTCCTTGTTCTCGCTAATTTCATCTTCGATATATTCTTTTAATCCGTAATACTCTAATGCTAATTGTAAACTAGAGTAATCATTAAGTACACCCGCCATAGCGTTGGAATATTGTGGGAGTATCACTTCTAAATTCTTTCCATCATTAATTTCTTTAATCATTTTTCTGAATTGTTTATTCATATGTTACCTCGCTAATACTCTTAATTTTATGTCTGTAATAATGTTGTAAATAAAAGCTAATAGAACAAGCATTCCCACTGGAAAGAAGCTTATGGAAGGCTTGCCTGCTAGTATTATATCAATTATATGGGTAATAAACCAGTAATTTGGCATATTTTTTACAAAACAATTTAAAAATGGAACAGTAATTTGACCAATCGTTTCCATAATGCTGATTCCTCCTACGAAAAAGATTAGCATTACTCCAATAAATTGGTATACCGTATCCCGATCAATGAGTTTTGACATAATTGCAAATACCGCAGTCGTCAACCAAGTGAACAAAAGTAACTCCCAAAATAATGTAATTATATCCACGCTATCATTTAATTTAAGTAAGCTTCCTACATACAAAGCACCCGGTGCTAATAATATAGTCTCTGCCAAGAATAGCGAGCATAGATTTGCTGCTTCCATGATTCGTTTGGAAATCAAACAAATTCTCATTCGTTTTAGCACTTCCCTTTGCTTCCTTTGACATAGGACAAGGAACATACTGACAAAAGATAAAAACAAGGCTATCACACCAATATAAATCTGTGTTGTCAAGATTGAGTTTTCCGTCTCCATGGAGGACTTTATACTCTTTCCATCCACTTTTACGTAGTCATACTCAAAAAAACCATTGACATTGCTTAACGCCGTGTTCTCCACATAGGGAATATACTCCTTAAGCTTACTCAGATTATATTCTTTTATATTCTTCTCATAAAGCTGCTTCCCTTGATATAACATGATATCCTCCATAGCGCTTTTAGCGAACACATCGGATAGAATCGATACAAAATTATAATCGTATAGGTAATACATATGGATAATCTGCTTTGCTTTCGCTTCTTTAATTTTTTCTTCCAGTCCATCTTGAATTACAAAGTACGCATAAATCGTCTCTTCTTCTAAGGCCTGATTCAACTCTTCCAAAGACCATTCATGGACGGTAAAACCTTTCGTTTGCTTTACCCCTTCCACAAGCTTTCTGGAAAGCTCACTCTGATCTTGATCATATATTCCAATACCAAGGCTTGTCTTCTTACCATATTCCTTTACAAAACCTGTAGAAACCACAACAAACACAGCTGAAACAAAAACTAACGTAGCGACCGCAAGCTTATTTGAGAAAAAGCACTTTATATTAAGCAAGAAAATTGTCCACATATCTCTAATTTCTTTCATCTTCTCCTCCTAACTGCATTCGCTGCGTGTTTGCAATCACCAATAAGGTGAGTCCATATAAAACCAATGTAGCAACAATCATAATTCCCGCCAATTTGATAAATGCACTGCCTTCCATAACCTCGTAACTTTCATTGGAGTATTGGATACATTTATAAATGATATGGTAGTTTGGAGAAACCTTAGCCAGCTTTACAAATCGGTAAGGCATAACGGAAATTGGATACACTACTCCTCCTAAGATTCCCATACAAAGTAAGCCAAAATTGCAAATAATCATATAGGATTTCTTATCCTGACATAGGCTGGCAATGAAACAAAAAAATACATTTGCTGCTAAGATGCATAATACAAGAAAAGAAAATCCCTGTACAGGAAACTTCGAATGTAACATACTACATATCATCTTAGTAATTGCGCAAGTAAATAGGGACCATAATAATGTATTACTTACAATAATAGCGGTCACCACACTGGCCATGGAATGTCCAATAATCCGTAATCTGGCAAACGTTCCAAGTGAAACTTCACGTAGAAAAGAAAATCCAGAGATTACTGCAGAATACAAGATAATTAAAGAAATGATTGCCCAAATATAATATTTATAAATTGGCGTATGCGGCATTGTTGTAACTTCATGCTTTTCAAATAAATCATCACGGGCCAGTGCCTGTTTTACCAGCTCAACACTGGTATTAAAATTAACTTTATTAAGTTCCTTTTCGCCTATTCCTGTCCCCTTGAACAATTCATAGAGTGCAAATGAATTTCTCTGTACATTCGTTATGTATGTATCATAGCTATCAAGCATATTGCTAAGCATTACTGACACTACCGTATTTCCTGTATTGATTACAGCCTTAATTTTTGTATCGGATCCATTCATCAGACACTTCGAAAACCCTTCCGGAATAATAAGATAAGCACTGATCTCGCCATTTAAAAACTTGTTGTGAATTTCTTCTTTACTCCCCTTTTCAACAGAAGCAAATTTTTGAAAAGATGCTGTATCATTAAAATAACCCACAATCATAGTCGAATAAATGGATTGATCATAATCGACCACACCAAAACTTTCTACTTTCAGCTGTTTTTGGTCCTTATTATCAGTTTTGGCAGTCTGGTCAAAATAAACCACACTGCCAAATAATAAACATAAGATACATAAGGAGCAAACGATTACCTTTTTATTTGTAAACGTCTCTTTTACTGTCTTAACTAAATACCAAAACATAGTATCTCCTATAACCATTCTTGATAGGTTGCAATCGTACCAAGTATATTTGTTGTTAGACCAAATATGAATAATATAATCTGATAATTATAGATTGGATCATCCTCATTTGGTGTTGTTTTCATTAATACATAAAATAAATAAGGCAGTAAATCGATAAAGTATCGATTACCAAACTGCCATCCGCCAAGTGTCTTATGGCTTAGGATCAGTAATACGTGTACTAGCATCAGTACAAGATGCATTTTTATCAGCCCTGTATCTTCTAATTGTTTCTTTCCTTTAAAATACAATAGGTACATTACGTAAGTAATATAAATCGGCATGGATACCCAAATTGCCATACCGTTAAACTTGCAATAACTAAAAGTACCATTGTTGTACTCTGCCAAACGAAAGATACTAGAAAAATTTGAAAAGATATAGCTGATATTAAATTGACCAAGTTCTGATTCTGTAAACTCTGGCAGATAGTTATGTCCAAACTCAAAGATGCTTCCAAATCTGGCATAATTCAGCCACATATAGACTCCAGCAATTATAAGTGTTGGAACTGCCCAATATAGTTTCTTTTTCACAAGCATAACTAAGGTATCTTCCTTATGCTCTTGCTTCCATTTGCGGTAGATAATATAGACAAGCATTGGGAAATAAATAACCTGAAACGGTCTACACCCTACCGAGCAAGCCCAAAAGAAGAAGCTAAGTCCGCCCTTTGCCTGCATTGCATAGTAAATTGCCATAACTGAAAGTGTAAAACTTAAGTTTTGCGCAATAAACCATACCCATCCATTACTAGATACAAACACAAGATTACTTGCTACCATTAAAAATAGAGTCCAAAATGCTACATGCTTTTTATTTAAGGAATATAAGATTTCCATTAGATAATAAGCACCAAGCAATGTACTAATCATCGCTACCAACCCATCAAACTGGAAGGAATGGGTAAGCAGACCTAAAATATAAAAAATAAAGGATGGAAATGGCGGAAAGCTTACATAATATTTTCCTCCATAGATAGCAAGTTCAAGATAGCTATAATTCTGTCCTAAATCCAGTCTTCCTTCCAACCAGGCTTGTGCCTGCAGGGAATAAGAATTGTATGTCCCCGCAGCATCACTCCAAGGGAAGAAGCCTGTAATATTAAATATCACTCCGTAGACCAAAGCAAGTCCTAGAAGCACGATGCCCAAATTTGACATCCTCTTATCATTATTTTGCATTTACTCCTCCACCTTTATCTTCTTAATAGTACCCAAGAGTCTCTCCAGCGCAAGAAATGATTTACGTATTCCTTACTAACCGTCATACCAGATAATACCGGATAGAACATAAAGAATAGTACAATGCAAAGTAATACATATATTGCAATTGGAACTTTGAATTTCTTATTTTTATCAATCAGTGCTTTTGCACAATAAGCAATCATTAAGATGACAAATGGTACACTTGGGAAGTAATGATAGATAAACGTACATCTAGTTACTAACATCCAAGGCAAGTACTGCGCTAAATATCCAATAAATAAGAAGGCTGCCGTACGGTCTTTCTTCTTATAAGCAAGTCCTAACGTTCCAAATGTCGCTATAATACCCATCCACCAGATAAATGGATTACCAAAGGAGCTAATTCCTTCTGCTGTTGTTGCAGAAATATCTCCTGAGTAATACCAGATTGGTCTTGATACAATTGGCCATTCATACCAATTCGAAGAGAATGGATGAGTTGCATCTAAATGAGCATGGTAATTAAACATATCTGACTGATTCTTAATCATACGATCAATCAGTCCCATTCCTTCCGTACTTCTAAACGGAATATAGGAAAGGGTATATATAATTGCCGGAATAAAGATAAATACAACAAAACAGAATGCAATTGTCTTCCAAGTATAATCATAAAAATGTTTTACCACATGTTCATGGCTGATTCCATTGGTTGTTCCCTTTGGATCAAGCATAGCAAACTGATATTCTTTAAACCTCTTATAAAGATTTACAAAGAAGATTACAGCAAGTCCTGCCGCAGCATATACCCCTGTCATCTTAGAGGCAATGGCAAATCCCATCGTAATACCACATAATCCTAACGGAATAAAGGTTTTCTTAAGATCCGTATCAAAGAAGCTGCTAGAAATATACCTATACATAAAGTAATACATCAGCATAATAAAGAAAGTAACAAAGACATCAATTGTTGCGATACGTGTCTGTGCAAAATGCATAAAGTCACAAGCAAACAATAAACATGCCATTGTCGCAAACCATTGCTTCTTAAATAATCGTCTTGCAAAAACATAAATCAAAGGAAGCATTGCAATACCAAATAATGTTCCCATAATACGCCATCCAAATGGATTCACACCGAAGATTGCCATACCTGTAGCAATTAAGATCTTACCAAACGGTGGATGTGTCCATTCATACGTATATAATCCATGTAAGAATTCATATCCTGTTCTTGCATGATAAATTTCATCAAAATACGTTCCGCTTCGATAAGATTCTTTTGGCTCATACATATCCTGCTCATCAAATAATTCTGTGTATTGCTCTGAGTTTGCTGGTATCAGCTTCACTCCATTGGCATCTAAAAATACAAGCTCATTAATTACCGCTTTTTCAGATTTGCTAATTAATCGAAGATATCTTGCTTCGACGTCTAAATTCAGACTGTTCCAACAAAATACAGAAGAAAGTTCAAACGTATATTCCGTTACTGTCGAATCTGACTGTTCCTCAGAAGCATCATACGATGGATTGATTAATTTATTCCATTCCTCATTCTCTGAGTTACGATATTCAATTTCAAACTTACGACCTTCGTAGTTACCAAGATACGCACTCATCTTGTTGATATCAACTGTAGATCCAAAATCAAAATCCACTGTTGCATTTTCCTCATACGTAGCCCAGCTGCTTTCCGGAGCATACATAAATCCAAGATTATATAATGCAATCGCAGCATAAACAGCTGTAATTCCAAACATAATCAAGAAATCTTTCTTTGTAAGACGTTCAAAAAGCGTTGATGGTGTGATTGTCCCCCTACTGCTAAGCCCTTGTTCTTCTTTCGCTTCCACTTCTTGTATCGGAACTTCTTGTACCTCAACATCATGGAAGAAATATTTCCAGATTGCGTACATTAATAATCCAAATACAAGGACTGTTGCAAATGAAATCATCTTTGGAACTTTTGCTTCCCAGTCATAATTAGTCGCATCATAGAAGAATAGTACATGCGCCACATTATAAAGACTAGTAATCGAGAACAAGCCATACACAAAGAATAACTCTTTATGAGGTCTTGCTAAATACGCACATAATAACAATACTAATGCAGGGAACATATAACGTTCATGCATTCTTACAGAGAATAAGAACATAAAGATATTGATAAATGCCCCTACCATATAAATACGTGCATCATCTCTTTTTGATTTAAAGAAAATTAAACCTGCAATTGCAACGGTTGCAATGATCACAAAATATCCAAGAACAACATAAGGAATTCCTAATATAGTCTCTGTCTGTGCTACCCAGTTCTTACCGAATAACATCCAGATATTATATGCATTTACTGACGCATATGGATAAGATCCCATTGTCTCTGTATATTGTGCAATAATTGTTCCTACTCCAAATGGAAGTACCAATACAATCATACCTATAATAGAAGCTATTGAGTAGATTAGTAATCTAACAAACTCATTGGAATGATATTCAAATGTAAGCTTCCCACCACGATATGTGATAAATGATTTTTCAATACACGCAAATAATAATACTGGTGTAAAGAAAACTGTCTGTGGCTTCATTAATACACCAATTGCAAAACTGATAATTGCATATGGATATTTGTTTTCTGTGATAAAGTAGCACATAAGCAAAACAAATAATGTATAAACACTGTCAACCTGTCCCCAAATTGAGGAATCTAATATAACTACAGGGTTCAACACATAGAGTAATGTACAAATAAGTGATGTCTTTTCTGTAAATCTCTTTCTTGCAATCTTATAAATAAGATATCCTGCCATTACATCACAAAGAATTGCAGGGAACTTTACAAGAAGTATTCCCATCACACTAGCATAGGACTCTACGTTAAATAAACTAATAAATTTACCAACCACAAATAATACATAAATATATCCTGGTGGATAATCCGTAAATACGTCCTCTCGATAAAAATTACTTAATCCGTCATTTGCAGCCATTCGCGCCCAACTAAAGAAGCAATTCATATCCGTATCAAACCCCGTATAAATTACCGAAATAATTAGTTTAATAATGAGAGCAAATGCCAATAGCCAAGCGATGCCTGTCCAGCTTTTATAAATTGCTTTTCCACAATCCTTACCGACAGGCGTTAATTCAAAGTATGTTCTATAGATTGCTAAAAGCGCAACAATCGTTACCAAAGCAATCAAGTTAATATATAACATTTCTTCACCTGGTCCTTTCATTTCTTTTCTCGTAAATGTATAAACACTCTAAAAAACATCTACTTTTATTTAATTTTACATATTTTTCAGTAATAAGTAAAGTACCTGGAAACATTTCGTTCCCAGGTACACAGAAAATTCATATTTAATTAAGTTATCTATTATTAATCAACAGAAACTACTTTAATCATGTTAGTTACGCCAGTCTTACCACTTGGTACGCCTGCAGTTAATACACATGTGTCATCTTTTTCAACATAACCTAAATCTACAGCAGTCTTCACAGCTACATCAAGTAATACATCAGTATCATTTTCTTCTTGGATGTAAACTGGAGTTACGCCCCAGTAAATTTGCATTCTACGTAATGTAGCTTTTACTGGAGATAAGCCTACGATGTTAGCTTCTGGTTTAAATTTACTTAACATTCTTGTAGTATAACCAGACATTGAGCTAGCTACGATAACTTTAGATTGTAAAGTCATAGCAGTTGTTACAGAAGCATAACAGATTGCACTGGAAATACCTCTTGAACGATGTCTTTGTTTTTCTTCAATAATCATGTCGTAATCTAAATGTCCTTCAGTTTCAATCGCAATGTTAGACATCATACGAACTGCTTCTACTGGGTATTTACCCATTGCAGTTTCACCAGATAACATGATTGCATCCGTACCATCATAGATAGCGTTAGCAACGTCAGTTACTTCTGCTCTTGTTGGTCTTGGGTTGCGGATCATGGAATCTAACATTTGTGTTGCTGTGATAACTGGTTTGTAAGCATCGTTACATTTCTTGATGATTGTTTTTTGCATCTTAGGAACGCTTTCCACAGGTACTTCAACACCAAGATCACCACGTGCTACCATGATACCGTCAGATTCTTTGATAATTTCATCAATATTATCAATACCTTCTTCATTTTCAATCTTACTGATGATTTGAATGTCGGCATTGTATTCATTTAAAATTCCACGAATTTCTCTAACTGCTGCTGCATTTCTTACGAAAGATGCTGCAATGAAATCTACTTCATTTTTGATACCGAAGATGATGTCTTCTTTATCTTTTTCAGTAATTGCAGGAAGATTAATTGGTACGCTAGGAATATTAACACCTTTACGGTTGCTTAAAGATCCACCATTGATTACTTCACAAACAACGTCATGTCCAGCTACTTCTTTTACTAATAATTCGATTAAACCATCATCAAGTAAAATTTTGTTTCCTGGAACAACATCTTTAATAAGATCTTCATAAGTTACTGCAACTTTATCTATGTTACCAATGATGTCATCAATTGTTAATGTAAATGTTTGACCTTGAATTAATTCGATTTTTTCATCGTTTTCTAATAACTTAGTACGAATTTCAGGTCCTTTTGTATCTAATAAGATACCGATTGGTACGTTTAATTCTTCACGTACTGCTTTAATTGTGTTAATAGTTTCTAAGTGTGTTTCGTGAGTACCATGAGAGAAGTTGATTCTCGCAATATCCATTCCTTCTGCAATTAACTTTTTAAGTTGTTCTGGGGTATTAGAAGCTGGTCCAATGGTACATATAATTTTAGTTTTCTTTTTCATATATTCCTCCAAGTTATCAACACTAAACTTTATCACGTACATTTTTAGTATATCCAGTATTCGTTTAAACGATAAAGTTTTATTTTGGGGTTAAGGCCATGTCGGAACCTTAACGGGAACACGGCATAAGACTAATGTCTCTTCACGTGTTCATGCGTAAAAAGATGTTCCATACAATATTCATAATTGCCGTCGCATCTAGAGCAGAATCTAAATTCAAGATTTTCATCATCTAGCTCTGTTCTACCACATACTGCACATCTATGACGAGGTCCAGATGTAGTCGCATTACGCACTTGGTCTTTATATTTAATCTTTCGTTTTGTATGCTTAGCGGAAAAACCTCTTTGTCTTTTGAATGCCAAGAAAAATATAACGAAATTTAATAAAGCTACGAAAATTGCAATTCCTTGCCATACTGCTCCAACGCCGATTGCTCGTACCATTTCTATTACAATTTCTACTGCATATAGAATACCGAGATATTTCATCTTAATCGGTATAATGAAATTAAATAATACTTGTGCGTCAGAAAAGACAAAAGAACACAATATGATGAGCGTTGTATTAATGTAGTTAATTCCCATTCTTCCAAATGCATAGCTATAAATTCCAGCATTATAGCCTAAACCAAGATCATATAGGAAGTAAATCACTAACGCCGCTAAAATATTTAATAAAATTCCTGATAGATAAAACATGTTAAATCTAACAGTGCCCCAAGCATTTTCAAGGCTTCTGCCGAAATAGTACATAAAATATAATGTTAATGCAGTGAAAATAATATTAACACCGCTTAGGCTATATCCTCCTGGTACTAAAACGAATGTAATCAATCTCCAAATCTGCTTTCCTTGGATAATTGCATACATATTCAATGATAAGTACTTATCAAGAAAACCTGGTGCAATCGTCTGGATGACTAAACCTGCTACCTGACATATTATAATGTAATACATTAAATTTGTTATCGCATGTTTGCCAAATCTGCGTTCCATTCGATCTAATAAACTCATATTCTAACCTACCCTTCGTCAAAACTTTGGGACATTCCCAAATAAGACTCCACTGTAGTCCTATTTATTATTTTGTAATAAGATTAAAATAAATCTTTCTTCGCAAAGAAGTAAGCGATTGTTCCTGTTAGGCATAATGCACCAACAGTGACGATGTAAAATCCAAATGGATTATGTCCTAAAGGAATATTATCGAAGTTCATACCATAGAAACTCGCAACCATAGTTGGGATTGATAATACAATCGTAACTGTTGCAAGGAACTTCATAACAATATTTAAGTTATTGGAGATAACTGATGCAAAGGCATCCATCATTCCACTTAAGATACCGCTATAGATGTTTGACATCTCAATAGCCTGCTTGTTTTCGATAATAACGTCTTCAAGAAGTTCCGTATCTTCCGGATATTTCTTGATACTCTCTGTCTTCATTAGTTTTTCTAAAACCACTTCATTTGCACGTAAAGATGTTGTGAAATAAACAAGGCTTTTTTCTAGTTCTAGTAATTCAATTAATTCGCGATTTTTTGTCGATTGGTGTAATTTATGTTCAATCTCTTCACTCTTATGATCAATGATTCTTAAGTATTGTAAGAATACAGATGCATTTTTATAAAGAATTTGAAGAATAAAACGTGTCTTCATATGAGTATAGAAGCCTTTTACTCTTCCATCCATGAAGCTTTTTAAAATCGATGTTTCTTCAAGACAAACGGTAATGATCACTTCCTTTGCAATAATGATTGCAAGAGGAATCGTAATGTAACGATCTTTGCCATTACGTTCTTCTAATGAAGGGATGTCCACTAATACAAGTGTGTAATCGTCTTCGATTTCAATTCTTGAACGTTCCTCTTCATCAAGAGGTGCTCTTAAATGATCGATGTCGATATTATATCGTTCCGACACATCCAATAATTCGGAAGCGCTTGGATTTGTCATTGCAATCCAGCAGCCTTCTTCAGCTTCATTCATTTTATGAATTCCGCCATCATAAGTTTTAAAAATTTCTACCATTCTGATCTCCCTTACTACTCAACAAAACTATAAGCAGTAAGTGTTCTTTCGCATTCATGTCGTCCATTTACAATGAAAAGTTTATCTCTCGCTTATAGTCTGAGTATGTGATTATATATTTTTTTCTATTCAGTTTCCGCCTATAACTCGGTCCAGCTTCCATATAACCCACATCCCTTCTATTGCTTTACGGACTTCATTTTTTGACTATGTCAAACCTGTTTCATTTTACTTCTACATAATTTTATTCATAATTACATGCATTAATTATATGTTTAATATATGCCTTTGTCAAACAATATATAAGTTAACTTTTCTTACAAAATAAGGTAATTTCGCCATTTCCCTATAAAAAATAGGGATTTCGATTATTTTGCTTTCAACATATTAT
>JAUNRX010000150.1 GCA_030539495.1 bacterium
TCTGGATCTGACATTCCGTATGCTTCTTCTGGCATAAGATGAATATCCTTGATTTCTCCTACTGCCATTGTTTTAACTGCTTCATCAAACCCTTTGATCATCATGCCTGCGCCACAAACGAACTCAAGTGTTTCTCCTCTGTCGTATGAGGAATCAAACTTTGTTCCATCATTGAATGTACCTGTATAGTGTACCTTACAAGTTTTATTTTCGTTACTCATTTCAAAATCTCCTTTTCCTGTCTATGCTAAGAAAGCTAAACGTAATGTTATAATAATATATTATTTTATTAGTTTCATCAATTACTCTTTTTTCAATTATTTCGTTATACTAACTGAAAAAGCTATATGATTGCCTCTGGACGATCTTGGTTTTTCCTTCTTTCTTCTATAAAGACACACTATTTTCTCTGAAACAATATACACCCAAATCCTTGTATTAACAACTTATTCTTCCTTTAGTAAACTCGCTAATAGCTCTAAATTGCTTTTCTCATATTCATTAAAAACATCATCTGAAAACTCTGTCTTTTGTTTTTCTGGTACATACCATACCTGTCCTAGAAAATAATTTTGTAACTCTGTATTCTTAAATATGTATCCATGTTTTGCATAGATCTCATTCTTAGCAAGATATAAAATATTTTGAGGGTATTCTTTTAATTCTTCTTTATTATATATTTTAGAATCCGTATTTAATAATGGCTCCATTGGTCGATCCAAACCGGTTCTAAGATTTTTCTCATCCCATTCAACTACCTCATTCCAATATTTATTTCCACTTCTATAAACAGCACCATCTAATAATTTTTCTTCCTCTATCCCCTGCTTATGGTCTATTTCCATACTCTGAGTGACATTTGTATTTTCTTCTTGATTATTTCCTATCTGTACTGCCTGTTCATTTATGCCTTTCTCTTTCTCTTGCACACATGCACAAAATGTTAAAACAGATGTACATAGAATTATGCTAATCACTTTTTTCATAAGCTTTACCTCATTAAATTTATTCGACAATTTCTTTTATTTTTCGTCATTCATTTATTATACAGGCTTTTCTTATTATTTTAATGTGCTATTCTCTTCCTCTTTTGTATTATCTTATAATTTTTTTATAGAACAAGCTCTTATATATATCTTCTACTTTTCTAGTCTACTCCTACACCTAATTACAGTATATTTCCCTTCCATTCGGTACATATTAAGAAAAAATTGAGAAAGAGGCACTCATAATGAAAAAAAAGTTACTCTATATTAGTGTCAATTCAAAGCCTGAAGAGCTTTCAGCTTCAAAAACTGTAGCACGAGAATTGATTAATCGGTTTCTACAAAAAAATAATAATTTCGAAGTAAAGGAAGTTGATCTATACAAAGAACATATTCCTCGACTAGAATATCAATATTTTGAAGGCCGCAATTGTATTATTAACGAAGAGGCTGCCAAGGAACTGCCTGAGGAATCACAAAAAGAAGTACAGAGAATTCGAGAATTATGCGATGAATTTATCAGTGCATCTGTATATATAATTGCTGCTCCAATGTGGAGTTTATCCTTCCCTGCACCATTGAAAGAATATATTGATTGTATCGTACAAGTGAAAAAGACCGTTCTAATTGAAAAAGGTAAGAAGCCCAAAGGATTACTCGATAATGAGTATCGTGCATTGGTCTATGTGGAATCCTGTGGTGGAAATATACCATGGTTATTAGATTCGGTTATGGACCGTGGCGAAAATTATGTTGCTTCCATTATGAAAATGTTAGGCATCGCTAAAGTGGAAGAACTAAAAGTCGATAATACCGGAACTACAGAAGACGAACGCTCTAACGCAATTGCAAAAGCAATGGATAAAATTGATGCCATCCTTAATAAAATTGATTATAAAGGAAACTCAGAAAAATAAATCTATTTATTACTAACAACAATATTTTCATGATTTCACCAGTCAGTAGACGCTCTACCGGCTGGTTTTTTATAACACTACCTAGTTTCTTTTTCTTTTCATCCTATTAAATTTCCACGTTTTATTTATTTCCTACAAATTATGACATTTTTCTTTCTAAATATATATGCAGATTGACTAAAAAAATATTGACAATCTCTTTTTCCTATTGTATAATGAATTTAATATTTAAATGCTTAATCTTATTCACATATTTTTGTAAATGATTATCCATGTATAATAATTTACAAAAGTATGTGATTTTTTTTATCATCTAAATATAATAAAAATTTGGAGGTATCTTATTATGAATAAAGGTACAGTAAAATGGTTTAACTCAGAAAAAGGTTTTGGTTTTATTACAAACGACGCAACAAATGAAGACATCTTCGTTCATTTCTCTGGTATTGCTACTGAAGGTTTCAAAACTTTAGATGAAGGTCAAAAAGTAACATTTGACATTACATCTGGCAACAGAGGCGATCAAGCTGTTAATGTTTGTGCAGCATAATTTCTAAACTATAAAAATACCAGCCAGTAGAACACCTACCGGCTGGTATTTTTTTTTGAATACTATTAATCTTTATGTTGTTTAATCCAGGATGCATTTCGATTATGTACATTCTTGTCTTATAAATATAAATTCATAAGGATTTCATCATAATACTCTGTCCCAATCTTGAAAAACTTTTTAAATCTCCCCATTTCCTCAAAGCCCATTTTCTTATACAGATAGATCGCTGCTGTATTATCCGCTTTCACACCAAGGTGTAAGATCTTAATTGTTTTAGTTTCTTTTGCTGACTGAATCAGTGCTTGCATAAGACATGTGCCAACTCCAATTCCCCAATACTTCTTTTTTACGGAAACACCAAGTTCTTGAATATGGGAAATTCGTTTCCTCTCATATTCCCTTGCATTTCCCAGGCATACGATTTCATCGTTAATCCTGCCAACGAATACTACTGAGTTCGGCGACTGTTTGGCTCTTTCTATAAAGTTTTCTTCCAACTCTACGGATAAATCAAATTCATTAGCTCCAAATAATAAGTTATCACTTTCTCCACCGATTGTATTTAGATATTCGATGATTTGCTGTGCGTCACTTTTTACTGCCTCTTGAATTGTCAAACTCATACCATTTTTTAGCTCCATACTCATCCCTCCTACTCTAACTTAGAACTCATCTTTTCAAAAAATTTATAACTCTTCCCTCCTTTCTTTTTCACTCAACCTACGCACTAAAGAAAAATTCCTGCGCATCCTCAATATGGAATAATGCAATTAATTTCTCCATTTCTGGAAATGTCCAGTCCATCGTTCCTTGTACTTTTTTCGTTAACGTCTGCTTACTAATTCCAAGTGTCTTTGATAGTTCCCCAAAGGAAACATTATATTCCTGCATCTTATTATTTATCTTCTCTTGCATTATCATTTCTCCTATTAAATTGCTTTTTCTTTAGTATATCATATGTACACCACATTATTTTTAATAATATAGACATTTTTCAACATTTATTATAAATTGTAGAAACCATAACAGACGTTTTCATTTACATAAAAAGACCTTAAATCCATTGCTGCCTCCGTAATGGCGTGAATATTTTACCATCTCTTACTTGCTATTAGAATTACTCAATTGGACATTCTATTATATAATGCTTATTTTTTATTATTATGATGTAAGGAGACAAAAAAATGAAATACGCTATTGTTTACAGCAGTGCAACCGGTAATACTAAAATGTTGGCAGAAACAATCAAAGATAAGATTGGTGACTGTTATTGCGGTGCACCCTCGGAAGAAGCCCTTGATGCGGACATTATCTTTGTCGGCTTTTGGACTCAAAAAAATTCTTGTGTGGCAAATACACAGCCATTTCTCCAAAAACTTTCTGGTAAAAAAATCTTTCTATTTGGAACGGCCGGATACCACAATACAAAAGAAGCCTTTGATGAAATTCTAGGCAATGTAAAAGCGTTGGTTCCAGACTCCAACACAATTATTGGCACGTACATGTGTCAAGGTAAAGTAGCGGATGTAATGAAAGAGAGAATCAAGGAAAACAGACCTGAAATGTATGAGGCCATCAAAGAAAATCTTGTTGAAGGAGAGCATCATCCTGATGATGCGGATCTTAAGGCATTAGTGGCTGAACTAGATCAACTAAACCTAGTCTAATAACTCCTACTAATAGAAAAATCTGTACAACTTTTTAGAGCTGTGTACCATGGTTTATTTCATCCAACGGTACACAGCCCTATTTTGAATATTATAATTTAAATAATGAAAGCCTGATTTTATCCAGTGGAGGCGTCCTCGCGTGCGTTAATCTCCGACCCCGAAATCGGTGTTATTATAAAGCACTTCCACCTTAGGATTTTCATCCAGATGACGAAACTCCTTACAGAACCAGTCTACTAATTCGTCATCACGTTTGATGTCCGTTGTATTATTTACATAAACATTTACCGTAGCACGTTCAAAATGTTTAAGCGCAAGCTCAATATCCTTTCGGATCATCTCTTTTGTCTGCCCCTTAATTCCTACCATTAGACAAGGAGAGTCAAAATACGCTGCCACTTCTGCTGCATCTTTAAACTCAGCATGCTTATTTAATATGCCTTCTCGAAACTCATGGTCAAAACTTTCAACCCCAATTTTATACGTAATCGGGATTCCCATGTAATCACGCATTTCTTGTAAGCGATTTTTATAAATCCAATGACTTTCAAAAAATAGTCGCTTAATGTTCTTTTCTTTTATAATTTCCTTAATCCTTGCAAGGGTTGGCTTTGGAATTTCAAAACAGCTTCCAGAATTAATTACCTCTAATACACCAAATTCTCCGGTAATCTGATCTAATACGCTATTATTTAATTCTACCATTTCTTCTTCATTTCTTGAATTATCATCTGTATAATCGCAGAAACTACATTTTCCCCACGCGCAAGGATAGGCTTTTAATAAAACGATTTCTCGCTCATTTTTATTCGTTATCTTGCTGTAACGATCCATTTTCTTTTCCTCCTCGAAGGTTCACAATCATTTCCCTAGGGACGCTAATTAAAATTACGGCAACAATAGCCACTGCTAGGAAACGGTCTGCATAATCGGTAATGATCTGAACTGCAAATACGCTGGCAGTCATGGAGACACCTAACTTTCTGAGTACAAATACAATCATCGAAGATCCAGATGAAGTAACTCCACCAAATAAAATTGCACTAATCGACGCACTGACAAATGTTCCAGGTAATGTAATTGCAAGTACACCAAGTGGCATTTTCTTTCCCTTTACCCATGCGGTTCTAAATAAGATACCTGTCATAATTCCTGTTACAAGTTGAACCGGCATAAAGTAAATAGAATAAATATCTCCGGTTACTCCAGTAATCAGTCCACTAAGTAATCCTGGGATAATACCATAAACAGGTCCAAGTATTGCTCCAATTAATACGGTTCCAATTGAGTCCAAATAAATCGGCAATTTCAATGCCAATGCTAAATGGCCCCCTAAAATATTCATTACTGCTGCTAATGCTACGATTGTTAATTTGTATGATGTCATCTTTTTATTCATTTTTCGTTTCCTCCCTGACCTATAATTGTCCTAACATTTTGTGAATTTCTTGTTGTTCTCCGCCAAATATCCGGTAAATGAATTCTTCCATAAAATACATTCCGTAAACGGAGGTACAGACATATGCATTGCTGTCTTTTTTCCAAAACTTCATTTCATCCACAATTGTCTGTCCAATACTAAGTCCTTGGGTTTCGACTGTCGTATACGCTTCGATTCCGCTACAAATAGTAGGATCGATAAAATATGCAACTGCTAGCGGGTCATTTATGACGCAGCCAATGATTTTCTCATACTCCCAATGGAAATCAAAATAGAATTGTACGATTTTTTCTACAAAGCTTCCTCTTTCTTTATTGATTCTCTTCGTATAAGCCAAGATATTTGGTGTAAGGACAATCTCTCTTGTCACATCCAGTCCAACCATCTCAACCTTTTTACCAAGTTCCGCAAAGTTTTCATATACAATCTTTGCTGCATCCGGATCACACCAGTAGTTATATTCCGCTACCGGTGAACAATTACCGAAACTCTTGTAATTACCTCCCATAGAAACCAGACGATTTACATTTTTAAGTGCAAGTGGATCTCGCTCAATCACTTTTGCAAGATTTGTCAACGGCCCTAAGGCGATAATGGAAATATCCTTCTCTGTCTTAAATGTCTGATACAGGTACTCTGCTGCGCTGATTACTTCAGCCACGTATCCTTTTGGCGCCTCAATCTGAGACTCTCCCAATCCATCCATTCCATGGGTATCCTGGGCGCTCACATACTCGCGTACCAACGGTTTCGTCTCTCCTGCATACACTTTGATATCCATTCGATCCATCAACTGTAGTACCTTAAATGTATTCTGCACTCCAAGCTCTACCGGCACATTTCCACATACAATGGTAATTGCTACTACTTCAAGCTCTTCTGATGATAACGCGTACATTAATGCCAAACTATCATCGATGCCTGGGTCACAATCAATAATTACTTTTTGTCTTGTATTCATCGTATAACACTCCTTTTCTTATTACTTCCAAAGAAAAGAGAAACAGTGTTTTTACGTTTCCTGTAAACGTAAAAAAAAGTCACTTTTTAACATGTGGCGATACTTTCATTTCTGTTACTAAGAATCTTCTCTGCAACATAAATGAACCATACCGCCTGGCATGGTTAAAAAATGACTTTGATCTGCTTTCTATCCTTAGTTTTTTATCCTGGGAAGATTTCGAACCAGTCCAAAAAAGATATAATCTTTCCTGATTTTTCATAAATACAGCGGTTATTATAACACGTAACAAAGTATACGTAAAGCATTAAATCTTTTGCCCTCTAGTCTGGCTCATATAGCTGGTATTCTCCTGAAACAATCTCCATAAGATAGACTTTGCCGTTCTCGCTCACTGCAAAATGTTTTTCTCCTACGAAATGATCCGGCGTATTTTCCCCTAAGATAAAGGTCCAGCAATGCTCCCCATTGATGTTATCCTCGTAGTCTTGCATCAGTGCCATGCCCTTCTTTAACTCAGGAGATACTAAGTCTGCAAGGTAGTCAAATGCCTGCTGCTGCGTAAAGCCACTAGACTCTTTTGACTTTACGGCTTCGGTCTCTTTTGGCGTTGGAACTTCTGTCTTTTCAAGTTCTGGTACACTAGTCTTTGCTGGATTGGTAGCCTCTGCTTTTTTAACATTGGTAAAATAATAGGTACTTCCCTTATAAGCCGTATCCTTTTCAAAGGTATGAACCGGTTTTAGCCCTTTCAAAACAAGAGTTTCACCATTTGTTTGGGTATAATAAATATCCAAGCCGAAGTTCTCAATTAATGTCTGCCAAAGACTATCCATCATAAACCATCTCATGCTGTCTTCGTCTGAAAATGTAAACTCTTTCTTAAGAGTGCGGTCATCCAGTCCTGTTATCAGTGAGCTCTTTTCCTCCCACTCTACCCAGATTCCTTTTTTCTCCTTGGTTACTTTTGCAGTAAAATCTAATCCTGTTAGTTTCGAAAGTCCGTCGCATAGCATTTGTGGTGTTAGTTCCCCACTATAGTCCATATTATAGGTTTGTTTTTGCTGAGGTGTCGGATTTTCACTTCCATAAGAAAAATCAACATAAAGCGTCGCTGACTTCTTTTGTGTATCTACGGTAGCATTTGTTGTAGCATTCGGAGTTGTGTCAACATTCGTCTCATCACTTTTGCCGCCACAAGCCACAAATGAACTACATAGCATAATCAACATAAGAATTCCTATGCACTTCTTTAGACTTCCCATACCATAACCTCCTTTTTA
>JAUNRX010000151.1 GCA_030539495.1 bacterium
AATGAGTAGTTTGATTTACATAAAAATCCTAGATTTCGGGCTAAATTAGTCAGAATGGTTTGCCAATTAGAAGGGATTGTAGTACTATGTTTATTGGCAAAGAAGTATGAAGAAGTAGATAAGGAGAAAATATATGACACAGGAAGAAAAAGCAATTGCCGTATTTGATTCGGGTGTTGGTGGCATCAGTGTGCTTAGAGAACTGGTTAAGTTAATGCCAAATGAAAACTTCATTTATTATGGAGACTCTGCGCATGCTCCTTATGGTACGAAATCAATTGAAGAAGTGTACCAGCTGTCGATTCATAACATTGAGAAGTTAGCACAACAAGGGATAAAGGCGGTTGTTATTGCATGTAATACAGTAACAAGCGTAGCAATAGATGATTTAAGAGATAAATATAGAAAGATGCCGATTATAGGTGTCGAACCAGCGTTGAAGCCTGCAGTACTTCATAAGAAAGACGGAAGAGTACTGGTAATGGCTACACCAATTACAATTCATGAGCATAAATTCAGCAAGTTAATGGATACATACCAGAGAATGGCTGAGGTAATTCCATTACCATGCGGAGGATTGGCAGATTTAGTTGAAGCTGGAAAGGTAGAAGGAGAGGAAGTAGAAGATTATCTAGGCAATCTTCTTGCACCATACGTTTCGCCTAAGTTAGATGCAATTGTATTAGGATGTACCCATTATCCATTTGCAAAAGAAGCTATTGCAAAAGTAGTTGGATATGATGTAGAGTTCTTTGATGGCGGTGTAGGCACTGCAAAAGAGACTGAGCGAAGACTTAAGGAAAGTGGCTTGCTGAATCCAAGTAAGGAAAAAGGGAAAGTGACTATGTTAAATAGTCTAAATGATGAAAGAATGATTGAATTATCATATTATCTTTTAGAAAAATAGAACAATGTAAAATAAGAGGTCCTACATTTGTAGAGCCTCTTATTTTTAAGGGAAGGTTTTATGAAAAAATTAACGAATAGTTAACTAATAAGCTATGTTATTGTACTTCTGTTTGTTTATGTATTGAGTATACTTCTAGAATGTGAAGAATTGATATTTAAATTGTGACAAATAGGTGAAGTTACATGAAAACATGAAAAAATTATGCTTTTAGCTAAGTAGTACTTTATCTTATTGATAAGATAATGTATAATTAGTGAGAAATAAAGGTAAAGAAACTTTACTATATTAAGTGCATAAAGATACTAAGAAAAAATGAGGATGTTATAATGAAGAAAATATTGATCATTGGGGCGGGCCCCGCTGGAATTACCGCAGGCTATGAGATGTTAAAGCAATCCAAAGACTATGAGGTAATAATCTTAGAAGAGACAAATGAAATCGGTGGTATTTCAAGAACTGTACGTTATCATGGAAATCGTATGGATATCGGTGGACATAGATTCTTTTCCAAGGATGAAGAGGTAACAAAATGGTGGGAAGAAGTAATGCCACATCAAGGAAAACGCTCCTATGATGATCGCATTTTAAATAGAAGAATACCTCTTACAAAAGGCGGACCGGATCCGGAAAAAGAAGATAAAGTAATGTTAACGAGACACCGTGTCTCAAGAATTTATTATAAAAAGAAATTCTTTGACTATCCTGTAAAGATGAATGCGAATACCATTAAGAATATGGGATTTGTAACGACAATGCAGGCTGGAATTAGTTATTTAATTTCCGTTGTACATAAAAGACCAGAAGATTCATTAGAAAACTTCTATATTAACCGTTTTGGTAGAAAATTATACTCTATGTTCTTTGAAGGATATACTGAAAAGTTATGGGGAAGACACCCAAGAGAGATCAGTGCAGACTGGGGCGCACAGAGAGTAAAAGGGCTGTCTATCCTTGCAATCCTGAAAGATATGCTTGGTAAGGCAATTCCTAAGAAAAAGAAAGATAAGAGACATGTGGAGACATCCTTAATCGAAGAGTTCTCCTATCCAAAGTATGGTCCTGGCCAGTTATGGGAAACTGCAGCGGATGATTTTGTAAATATGGGTGGTACGATTAAAAAAGGATGTAAAGTTACCAATGTAACTACAAAAGGCGGTAAGGCAACATCTGTTACCTATATAAAAGATGGACAAGAAATCGTGGAAGAAGCAGATATCATTATTTCCTCTATGCCACTAAAAGATTTAGTATTAGGAATGAATGATGTTCCGGCAAATATTAAACATATTGCAAAAGGACTTCCATATAGAGACTTTGTAACGGTAGGCTTATTAGTGCCTAAATTAAATATAAAAAATGAAACCAAGTTAAGAACATTATCGAATATTGTTCCTGATTGTTGGATTTATGTACAGGATGTAGGTGTTAAGCTAGGTAGAATTCAGATCTTCAATAACTGGTCTCCATATTTGGTTGCAAAACCAGAAGAGACTGTATGGATCGGTCTTGAATACTTCTGTACGGAAGGCGATAAATACTGGAACATGGATGAGAAGGATTGGGTGAAGTTTGGAATAAAAGAACTTCTTAAGATGGGCGTTATATCAAGCAAAAACGACATTATGGATGCACATCGAGAAAAAGTAAAGAAAGCATATCCAGCATATTTTGATACGTATGATCAAATTGATGATGTTATTAAGTATTTAGACCAATTTGACAATCTTTTCTGTGTTGGACGTAATGGACAGCATCGTTACAATAATATGGATCATTCCATGGCAACAAGTTTTGAAACAGTACGTAATATTAGAAATGGTATTACAAGCAAGAAGAATATCTGGAATGTAAATACAGAACAAGAGTATCATGAAACGAAAGAAAATGAGTAGAATCGGTATGAAAGAAAAGTTTGAGTGCATTGTCAATAAGTATTGGATCTACCTTTTGTGGATAGCATCTTGGATTTTTGTCTCTTTGGTAGATTTTAATCAGATAACAAATGATCGTCATGTAGTAAGGGCTTCTTTCTTTGTAGTATTTATCATTGTATTTGTAAGATATCTTATAAAAGAAAAAATGGAATATGACGAGAAGTTAATTCGTATCTTTATGTTAGGAAGCTTTATTGTACGGTTGGTTTTTGTTTTATTTCATAACTATAATTTTTCGTACCATGATCTTGGTTCTTTGGCTAAGGGGATGGAGACCACTTATCAGGATGGTCATTTAGGATATATTCAATATATATATTTTAATGGACATCTGCCGGATTTTGATCCAAGAACAGTGTGGAGCTTTTATCATCCACCATTTTATTATATTGTTGCAAGTGTATTTATGAAGATTAATACGGTGTTTGGCTTAGATATGAAGATGGCATTGGAAAACCTTCAGATGCTTACCATGCTATTTGCAACGATGACAATTCAAGTCGGATACAAGATCTTAAAAGAGTTTCAGTTAAGTGCTCGTACCACTTGTTTTGCATTTTTGATTGTTGCATTCCATCCGTATTTTATTTATGGTGGAGCCACACCAAATAACGACATGCTATCTATTTTATTTATATTTATGGCGATTTTATTTACAATTCGCTGGTATAAAAATAGCACATATAAAGAGATTATATTTCTTGCCATTAGCATTGGATTAGGAATGATGACGAAGCTTTCAGTTGGAATTGTTGCACCAGCAGTCGCAGTCATATTCTTAGTAAAGTTTATTCGAGAAAAAGCATATGTTTACTATTTCAAGCAGTTTGTCCTATTTGGTCTTATTTGTATTCCACTAGGAATGTTCTGGTCAATTCGTAATACGGTATTATATGGAATGCCATTAGTGTATGTCCAGCAAATAGGATATACATCGACTCAGGATTTACGAAATATTGCTGTTTGGAAACGATTAAATCCATTTGATTTTTCAAACTATGGTTATCCAGGACTTAATTATGATACACAGAAGGACTATAATATTTGGAGTGTCATGTTTAGGTCCAGTATGTTTGATGAGTTGTGGATCGATCAGACCCTATTATATGAGATATTTTTAGGAAAGATGCTTGTTTTCGTCAATGGCATAGTGGCAATTGTCGCATTAATAATGGGAATAATCAATGATGTAAAGCAAAAACAGGTAGATTGTTGGATGAATCGTTTTAAAATTTTATTATATCTTACAATCATGGGATCTTATATTAAATTCTGCTTGCAGTTCCCAGTGATTTGCTCCGTGAACTTCCGTTATATTGTGCCGGTAATACTAATCGGTGCAATCAATATTGGTATGTATATGGATAGTAAGTATAAAAATGAATATTTAGTCAGAGCTGCAGAAGGTATCATTGTTGCATTTGCAGGCGTATCTGTATTTATATATATGTTTATTGTGTAGCCTTATTGTATTGTTTGTCGGAAAGAGGGTGCAAAATGGATTCGTTATTCGATGAAATTCCTTACTCGAAGAATTGGGTTGATGTGCAGAAGATTACCTATGGGTGGTCAGATGATTTAAAGTTTTATATAGAGGATAGTGTGGGAAGACGCTATATGCTTCGCATTAATAGAATCGATAAATATAGCTGTAAAAAACGAGAGTTTGAAATGCTTCAAAAATTTAACCAGCTTCCATACCAGATGTCAAAAGCGATTTCTTTTGGAGTATGTAATAACAATCAGAATGTATACATGCTGCTAAGCTGGGTAGAAGGTGCTTCACTAGAATATAAGATTGAGTCATTGCCACTTATGGAGCAATATCAGCTGGGACTGCAGGCCGGAGAGATATTGAAGGCAATTCATAGCATTCCTGTGGAAGAATGTGATCGACCGAAAGAAACAAAGATAAACAGGAAACTTAAACAATTAAGCAAATATGAGCAATCCAAATATCGAATTCCCAAGGATGAGCCGATTATTCAGTATATAAAGAAGAATATATACCGAATTTGTAAGACGCCTCCCGTATATCAACAGGGGGATTTTCATTTGGGAAATATGATCTATACCAATGATCATCAAGTTGGACTAATCGACTTTAATCGATGGGAATGTGGAGACCGTTTTGAGGACTTTTACAAAATGGAGAGTTTTGACGTAAAAAAAAGTAAAGCATTTGCAGCAGGACAACTTCATGGCTATTTTAATGGGGAGCCCCCACTTTGGTTTTGGCGGGTGCTGTCTGTTTATGTTGCACATGCATCTTTATATTCCATTGTATGGGCGACAAAATTCGAACAAAAGGATATTGATAATATGACAGCAATCTGCATGTCTACTTTGGAGCATTATCAGTATTTTACCAGGATTATTCCTACCTGGTATGAAGAATTTAGAGACTTTAAAGGGAACGAAAAAGAGAATAAAAAATTGTTATTATAAAGAACGAGGTCAGTGTACAAGAGAATGAGTACGCTGACCTCGTTTTTCGTATTCGAGTTGATTTTACCACCTAAATTCGCTATACTAAAATAATGGGAAATATTAACAAAATAGTGCATGTAAAAGGTAGGAGATACGAGGATGAGGAAGAAAGTGCGGACAAAACTGATTGTTTTTAATGGCCTATTTATGCTCTCTATGATTATTTTATTTTCAAAGCAGCTAGTAGGGCTTAGTTTCACCAGTGACCGATCCATAATTCAAGCGCTTAGCATAACCATTGTAATTATGGCGATTATTATATTTTTTTATGTGAATTATCAGTTATTAAGGAAACATGAGGAGCTAGAAGGGGTTGATACCTATAATTTGGACAGGCTGGTGACACCTCAGGATTATATTGTTGCATTAAGCTCTTATCGAAATAAAAAGGCATTTTTATATGATATTAATGAGGTAATTGGTCAGATACAGCGTTTTACAAGGAAACAGAATGCACTAATCACGCTTCTTTATCAGAATTTCAATAATGATGACAATTTAGCAAGCCTAAGTGAGATTGTAAATAAGACAGAGCGGATGTTATATTCTAATATAAAATTGATTTTAAATCGTTTGTCAATTTTTGATGAACTTGAATACGAAAGCATGATTGCAAAAAAGACCCAGACGGCACAAGAGGATAAAAAATATCAGTTGACAATGGAGCACATTACTTATGTTAAAAACCTTCGCGAGAGGAATGAGGAACTTTTATTGGAATTTGATCGGTTATTGATGGAGATTTCCAGGATGATTGCAAGTGAGGAGCCAAATGATTTATCAAATATTAAGGATTTTATTGACTCAATGGAGAAATTACATATGGATAAGGATCAGGAAATGGAGGAATTGGAGAATAAGTATAAGGAGGATAAGTAATGGGGGAGAATGGGAATAAAAAAATTATCGTGTTACTTGGTGTGGCAGCATTGGTTGTGTTCTTTGTCGTTTATCTGGGAATTAAGGTTGTAAACAATGTAGCTGATGAGGTAAATGACAGAAGGACCGGAACAGAGACGGTTACCAATGAAAATAAGGAACAGTTATTGGAGGAGTATGTAAAGCAAGTAGGGGCTAGTACTACCCAGGCAAGAAAGGCTAGTGTGGAATTAAAGGGAAGCAATCTGGCAGAGGAGCTTCCTGAGATCAGTAAATATCCATTAAACGTAGAGGGGAAGGCTGATATTGTTTTGGAGATCTTTGTATCACCGGAAAAGGCAGGAGAAGAAAAGGACCGTTTATTGATTGACTTGGCAAATCAGTTTAATAGTAAAAATATTAAGATTGGAGAAAAGACAGTAGCAGTGTCAATTCGAAGTATTGCAAGTGGATTGGGGGCAGATTATATTATTTCCAAAAAGCATTTGCCAGATGCCTATACCCCTTCCAATGATTTATGGGGACAGCTGATTACGGCACAGGGTGGAAAAGTTACGATGGTAAAGGAGCGTCTTGCAGGTAACGTAGCCGGTATTCTATTGACCAAGGAGAAACAGGATGAGCTTGTTAAGAAATACGGTGCGATCAATATGAAGACGATAACTCAGGCAACTGCCGCAAATGAGTTTGCAATGGGATATACCAACCCGCTGAGCAGTTCTACAGGAATGAATTTCTTACTGTCTACCTTATATGCTTATGATACAAAGGATGTACTTAGTGAGACTGCAAAGAATGGATTTAAGGAGTTTCAAAAGAATGTTCCTTATGTTGCTTATACGACGATGCAGATGCGTGAAAGTGCCAAGTCAGGTTCTTTAGAGGGCATGGTAATGGAGTATCAGTCCTATATCAATGATGCGGACTTAAATAATAGTTATACCTTTAATCAGTTTGGCTATCGCCATGATAATCCATTGTATTCCGTTGGTACATTAACTGAGGAGAAACAGAAGGGATTAGAACTGTTTGCAGACTATTGTACCTCCAAGGAAGCACAGAAATTAGCATCTTCTCTTGGCTTTAATCAGTTAGATAACTATAAGAGTGAGATGCCGGTCTTGGATGGAAAGATGATCTTAAGTTCACAGAAGTTATGGAAGGACAATAAGGATACAGGAAAAGATATTACGGCTGTATTTGTTGCAGATGTATCAGGAAGTATGGATGGAGAGCCATTAAACCAGTTAAAGAGTTCCTTAATTAATGGGGCACAGTATATTAACAATAAGAACAGTATTGGCCTTGTAAGCTATAGCAGCAAGGTAACGATCAATCTTCCAATTGCAAAGTTTGACCTAAATCAGAGGTCATATTTCCAAGGAGCAGTTGAGGACTTATCAGCCAGTGGAAGTACTGCAAGTTTTGATGCAGTCATTGTAGCCATGAATATGTTGATTCAGGCAAAGAAGGATAATCCAAATACGAAGCCTATGATGTTTTTATTAAGTGATGGAGAGACGAATACGGGATATTCGTTAGATGATATTAAAGAGCTGTTAAAGCTATATGAGATCCCAGTTTATACAAT
>JAUNRX010000152.1:0-6191 GCA_030539495.1 bacterium
AAGGCAGGGGAATAATTCCCATTGACGAATTCTGTAAAACTTCATACAATTGGAATCAATAATCATTATCAATTGGAGAAGATATTATGGCTAAGTATTTATGGGTAAATCCGGTAGCATCAAAAATGTATGGGGAGCATTTGCCGGAGGTTGAAAAACAACTAGAACAGCTAGGTTACATACTAGTAGGATGTGAACCACAATTGGATTATGTAAGAAATCAATATGTGGCATTTGCAAAAGAAGCAGATCGTACCATATTGGACTGCAGATGTCCGGAAAGTATTGCATTATTAGAAAAGCATGACTTAACGAAGCACTTTGAAGTACCGGAGATTGAACCAATTCTAGTTCGTACTTCAAGAGTTTTGTATGAACGATATGTAAAGGAAGAAGGGGATGAATTGATCATCACTTGTCCATGTACACAGTTACGCGAGTTTACAGCAGAACGACTTGCGGATAAGAAGAACGTAAGCTGTTACTCTTGGAAAGAGTTTGTAGAGTTAGAAGGAATGAAATCACTAGGAGCAATTGACAGCTCTCCTATCCCATTAGGATTTTTCGATTCTACATTTGACCAAGTCTTACGTTTATCTTCAGAAGAAGAGATTGTAAGCGAAGTTAGGAAAGTCAGCGAAGCAGACGAACGACAATATGATATTGTGGAACTATTATATTGTAAGGATGGTTGTAACAATGGAAATGGAATCTAAGAAGAGTAAATTAGCTCCGCTTAAAGGCTATCTAATCTTTTTTGTGTTATTGGGAGCATGGAAGATTGCCTGCAATATGGGCATTTGGAGCAGCTATTTATTACCACCGCCGGAAAAGGTGGCGGCAACATTTTTGAAAATGCTTGAGAATGGCACATTATTTGTGCATATTTATGCCAGCATGCACCGCGTAGTTGTGGGATTTGTAATTAGTGCGGCCATTGGAATTCCACTTGGAATTATCTTTGGGATGCATCCTAGAGTGTATGACTATTGGAAAGTACTATTTAACGTAATACGTAATGTACCGCCGCTTGCCATGGTTCCCATGTTGATCTTATGGTTTGGTATTGGGGAAAAGTCTAAGATTATCATTATCATATTAGCGTCCTTCTTCCCAATCTTTACAAGTACATTAAAGGGAATTCGAAGCTGTGATCCTAAGCTCATCGAAGTGGGCAAGGCATTTGAATTAACCAGGCTTCAGATTATTCGTAAGATCATCATTCCCAATGCAGTATTAGACATTGCAGTGGGATTAAAGCTAGCCTTAGGATATAGTTTTCGAGCAATTATTGGTGCAGAATTAGTAGCGGCCTCTGCCGGCCTTGGTTATATGATTTCGGATGGGAAAGAGATGTCTAGAAGTGATGTTGTAATCGTAGGCATCCTTGTAATCGGTCTGTTAGGCGTGTTATGTGACTGGTTATTTTCAATCCTTGTAAGAAAGGTAAGCAAAGGAAAGGCGGTGGAAGCCTATGACTAAATCGATGTATGAGTTACAGAATGTGACAAAGAACTTCCTAGTAAATGGGGACGAGCATATAGTGCTTGAGGACATCAATCTTACAATTTCCTCGGAGGACATTACAGTAATCCTTGGGGCAAGCGGATGTGGCAAGACTACGCTGCTTCGAATTATTGCAAACCTAGAAATTGCATCCAGCGGACAGATTACATTTTTAAAAGAAAAACAGAAGGCAGTGCCAAAGGTAGGATTGGTCTTTCAGGAAAGCAGATTGATGCCATGGTTAACCGTATCGGGAAATATCGGATTTCATCAAAAGGCCACCAAGGAAGAGATTGCGTATTACCTGAAGATGATGAAATTAGAGAAGTTTCATAACTCCTATCCTAATGAGTTATCAGGAGGAATGGCGCAGAGAGTAAGTATCGCCAGAGCACTTTCATTCCAGCCGGACTTCTTATTAATGGACGAGCCATTTTCAGCACTAGATTATTTCACAAGAATGGAAATGCAAAAGGAAGTAATTCGAATTCATAAGGAGACAAATAAGGGAGTCTTATTTGTTACCCATGATCTGGATGAGGCATTGACCATTGGAACAAGAATTATCGTGTTTACAAAAGAACACAAGTTAAAAGAGTTCTCTCTTAGTAATAGGGAAGTAGACAGAGTAGACCTAAAACAAAGAATTCTAAATACACTTAGATAAAAAAACAAGAATAAAAATAAGGAGAATACAATGAGATTAAAGAAATTAGCAGCAACAGTATTAGTAGGAACAATGGTAATCACAAGCCTTGTAGGCTGTGGAAACAAAACAGAGGAAAAGAAAGTATCCGAGATTAATTTAACGTACGTAAAAGCACCATTAAACGTACCTTCTATTATCCAAAAGAATGATGATTTATTTGGAAAAGAATTTAAGGAAGACAACATTACAGTAAACTTCCATGAAATCACAGCAGGACCAGACCAAACAGCAGCATTAGCGGCAGGAGAATTAGATTTCTTACACGCACTTGGCGGAACAAGCGCATTAATTGCTGCTTCTAACGGTGTAGAATTAGAAATCCTAAACACATACTCAAGATCTCCAAAAGGATTTATGATCGTTGCAAATGATAAAGCAATCACATCTGCAAAAGACTTAGTTGGTAAGAAAGTGGCAGGACCAAAAGGAACAATCTTACACCAAGTATTAATCGCAGCACTTCAAGCAGAAGGTCATTCCATTAACGACGTCGAATTTATTCAAATGTCTATTCCAGATGCAGCTGCTGCATTAGCAGACGGAAGCATCGACGCAGCTCTTACAGCTGGACCAAATGCTTTAACAGCAATTAACTCAGGTTCTCATGTAGTAGCAACAGGCGAAGGTTTAGTAGATGGTATTATCGTAACTGCAGTAAGCAAGAAGTTTGCAGATGAAAATCCAGAGCTTGTAGAACGTTTTGTAAAAGTTGAAAAAGAAACATTACAATATGTGAAAGACAACAACGAAGAAGCAATGGAAAAAGTAGCAAAAGAAGTTGGCTTAACAGTAGACCAAGTAAAAGAAATGTATACATGGTATGATTTCAGCTTAGACATTACAGATGCTGACATCAAAGCATTAGAAGATACACAAGAGTTCTTACTTGCAAATGGTCTTCAAGAAAACAAAGTAGATATTAATTCTTTACTTTATAAAAAATAGGAAAAATGCAGCTGCCTTTAGGGTGGCTGTTTTTTTGTTTAGAAAATTGTAAGAATATATTATGAATTCCTACCTTGCACGACTTTACATTCTCCTATATAGTAGTAGAAGAATGTAAATTGTCGAAAAAACAAAGGGGACGTGAATTATGATAGAAGTAAAAGGTTTAACCAAATCGTACCGACCGAAGAAAGGGGAAGCAGTACAAGCATTAAAAGGCATTAATTTGCAGTTTGAAGAAAAAGGACTTGTATTTATCCTTGGTAAGTCCGGTAGTGGTAAATCCACATTATTAAATATGCTTGGCGGATTAGATCAATTTGATGATGGAGAAATCATCGTAAAAGGGAAATCCTCCAAAGAATTTGCACAATCAGATTTTGACTCTTACCGTAATACCTTTATCGGGTTTATTTTCCAAGAGTACAATATCTTAAATGATTTTACAGTAGGAGCAAATATTGCCCTTGCAATGGAATTACAAGGCAAGAAGCCAACCAAAGAAACATTAAATAAGATTTTAAAAGAAGTCGATCTCGAAGGATTTGCAGACCGTAAGCCAAACGAATTATCCGGTGGTCAAAAACAACGTGTTGCAATTGCCAGAGCATTAATTAAGAATCCAGAAATCATTATGGCCGATGAGCCAACAGGTGCCCTTGATTCCAATACAGGAAAACAGGTATTTGATACATTAAAGAAATTAGCAGAAGACAAGCTTGTTATCGTGGTATCCCATGACCGTGAATTTGCGGAACAATATGGTGATCGTGTCATCGAAATGAAAGATGGTAACGTAATCAGCGATATCAAGAAATTTACGGCAGTATCTGCGAACATTAATGAAGGAATTCAAGTAATCGATGATAAGATCATCCATATCAAGTCTGGCTATGAACTTACAACAGAAGATATGAACATGATCAACGACTATTTAAAGAAAAATAGACAAAATGATTCCTTTATTTCCTTAGATGTAAGAACCAACGATAAGATCAAACAGGCAGCACAAATTGATGAAAATGGAAATCAGCAGGCATTTAAAGATACCAAACCGGAAGATCTTGAAATCGCACAGTATGACAGTTCCAAGTTAAGCTTAATTAAATCAAAGCTCCCATTTAAGAGTTCTTTAAAGATGGCGGCAGGAAGTTTAAAGAAAAAGCCATTCAGACTTGCAATGACAGTAATCTTATCTACGGTATCCTTCTCCTTATTTGGACTTGCAAATACCATGTCTTCTTATGACAAGATTAAAGCAGGTACGGATTCCGTGATCGATTCCAATGTAGACTATACTGCATTTACAAAGGAAAAAGAAGTGGATTATGGTTCATGGAGTTACTATGTGAGTGACAATCTAGAACAAGAAGATATCGATACGATTAAGAAGCAATTTCCTGAGAATTTCTTTACTGCAGTAATCGATGATAATGGAAATGCAATTGATTTTGGCAGCAGTATTTCTGATGGCACTAAGTTAAATCCATATGGTGATTATCAATACTATCCATCTACAGCAGCAGGTGTAGTTGCAATTACAGATGACCTTGTTAAAACAATGGATTATAGCCTTTCAGGAAGCTTACCTACAAATGACACAGAGATTGTAATCACAAAATTTGCGGCAGAATCCTTTGTTAAAGGTGGCTATATTAATCCGGAAACAGATAAAAATGGTGGAAAGATTAATTCCACAGATGATATGATCGGTAAGAAGATTCGCCTTTCATTAAGTTCTGATAAATTATATACAATTACAGGTATCTTAGATACCAAGTTTGATGGTTCTCGTTATGAAGCATTTACAATGGAACAAGATCCAACTGCAAGCGGAATTAGTATGTATATGTTACAAAGTGAGCTAGCAACCGTAGTAAATAACAGTTTCCATAACTTAATCTACACAAATGATACACTTTACAAAGAAGTACTTGATAACAATGTTGGAGTTAGCCAATTTGGTCCAACTTACGATATTGTATTAGAGGATGCAGAAAGTAGTTACCAATTATCTTCAGTCGCTGAATTCTCTGAATTAAATGATGCAGCGAAAGAAAATATCGTATTCTTCGATAAAAATAAGACATCCCTAAAAGAGGGAGAAGTCATTCTTTCTAACAGTGTATTAGAACAAAATTCAAAATTATATTCTATGATTGCAAATGCAAAGACAGAAGAAGAAATCAAGAAAGCAGTTGAAGACAATAAAGACGTATTAACTGCATTAGCTTATAATTTAGGAACAGCAGATGTTCAAAATGACTGGGAAACAGTAACGAAAGCGGTTAAGGTTGTCGGAGTATATGTGAAACCTACGGATATGACTTCCGGAATGATCGTTGTAAATGATGGTTTCTTAAAAGCAAATAACATTGTAGCAAAAGGTAAATTCCCTCTTCTTTTAGGTAACATGCCGGAAAGCAGAGCAGACATCCAAAAGGTTGTGGAATATTCCTTTGATAATGGAATTGATGGTGTAAAATACACATTACAAAACTGTACAAGTGGTTTAATCGGAAATGTAAATGAGCTTGTTGAATCAGCTAGAGACGTGTTATTTGGTGTGGGAGTAGGTTTCGCAGTATTCGCAGGCCTTATGTTAATGAACTTCATTACTACAAGTATTGCTTACCGTAAGCGTGAAATCGGTATCTTACGTGCCGTAGGTGCAAGAGGCGGAGATGTATTCTCCATCTTCTTTAAGGAAAGTACAATCATTGCATTAATCAACTGGGTATTCTCCTTATGCGCAACAGGCGTTGTTGTAAGTCTTCTTAACAATATGTTCCGTACAGATTATAACTTCGTAATCACAGTATTCCATTTCGGAGCATTACAAGTAGGATTAATGCTTGTATTAAGCTTAGGAGTAGCATTTGTAGCAAGTTTCTTCCCTGTATACAATGTATCTAAGAAGAAGCCAATCGAAGTAATCCGTAAAAACTAAAAAATAAATTTTATAAAAAGCATAATAAAAAAAATCTTTCTTAGTAACACTTCTAAGGAAGATTTTTTTTCGTATCCATAG
>JAUNRX010000152.1:6291-7797 GCA_030539495.1 bacterium
AAAAAACGCTCCGCTAAGGCTGCAAAAACTGTTATTTATTCGGATGAAGATGGCAAAAAAACAGCATTTTGGCAATACTGGTTCTTATAGGGATTGAACGAAATAAAGTACAAGATTATTTCAAAAATACTATTGTTAATATATTATCATAGGGTTATACTGTATTCAGTAATCATAACTATTATTGTTATTGAGCAAAAGACGAGTACATTTAATAGGCCCAGTAGGTCAGAAAAAAAGGGTCATTATGATATAGAAGAAAGATTAGGAAAGGAAGAAATAAAAATGAGAATTTCAGATAGTGTGTTATATGTAGGGGTAAATGATAAGGACATTGATTTGTTTGAGGGACAGTACGTAGTACCAGACGGGGTATCGTATAATTCTTATGTAATCATGGATGAAAAGATTGCAATTATGGATACGGTAGATAAAAGAAAGACGGATGAATGGGTTGCCAATTTGGAGGAAACATTACAAGGTAAGACTCCAGATTATTTAGTTATTTCTCATATGGAACCAGACCATGCTGCATCGATCCAAGTAATAGCAGAAAAATATCCAAACATGTTATTAGTAGGAAATTGTAAGACATTTGACATGGTAGCATGTTTCTTTGATTTTGAATTTGAAAACCGCAAGGTAGTAGTTGCAGAAGGTGATGAACTTTCCTTAGGACAACATACTTTAGTATTTGTCATGGCGCCAATGGTTCACTGGCCAGAAGTAATGGTGACTTATGAAAAGAGCGAAAAGATCTTATTCTCCGCAGATGGATTTGGTACATTTGGAGCATTAGATATGGAACAGCCTTGGGATGATGAAGCACGTCGCTACTTTATCAACATTGTTGGAAAATTTGGTGCGCCAGTACAAACGTTACTTGCTAAGGCAGCAACTCTTGAAATCGAAAAAATTTGTCCATTACATGGTCCGGTTCTTGATAATGATTTAGGCCATTACATTGGAAAATATGATACTTGGAGCAGCTATAGACCAGAATCTCGTGGTGTCGTAATCGCTTATGCATCAGTATACGGAAATACTGAAAAAGCAGCACAATGCTTAAAAGACAAGTTAATCGCAGCAGGAGAAGGAAATGTAATATTAGCAGATCTTGCAAGAAGTGATATGTCAGAAGTAATTGCCAGAGCATTCCAATATGATAGAATGATCGTTGCAGCACCAACATATGATGGTGGAATTTATCCAATTATGGAAGATTTCTTAAGACATTTAAAAGCAAAAGCATACCAAAAACGTAAAGTAGGTATCATTGAAAATGGTTCTTGGGCAATTACAGTGGGTAGACTTATGCAAAGTATTCTTGGAGAAATGAAAGATATTGAAATTCTTGAGCCAGTAGTAACAATTAAATCAAGCGTGAAGGCAGATACAGAAGCACAGATCGACGAATTAGTAAAAGCTTGTGTAGAAGCTGGAATTGAAGCATAGAGAATTATAAGGAAGGAGCTATCGTAACAACAGGGATTGTTGCGGTGGCTC
>JAUNRX010000034.1 GCA_030539495.1 bacterium
ATAGTTTGTGGTTGAGTTTTTCATAGTAAAAAAATTACCACAAAAAGAGGACTTTTAACTCATTAACATGAGTCAAAAGTCCTCTTTTTTGTTTAGGGGCATTTTTTCACAGCCCCTTATTTATAAAACTGCTATATTTTATGCTAAGCGTGCCTATAGCTCTTCGCGGTTTACCATTGGTCTTCCACTTAATACGGTAAGATTACCATTTCTGCAACGAATTGCATCAATTAACTCTTTTTCCTTAGAAGAGTCCTTTAAAGAAATTGTATATGTTAGCTCATATAAGCTGCCCATGTTTGTTGTCTTTACTCGATCTAATGAAACTTTCTTTGTATATGTTTCAAATAAGTCATCAAAAATATTAGTATAATCAAGATTCTCTGGAATAACAATCTTTAATGCTTTTTCTGTATTCTTCTTCTCACCAAAGCTTACTTTTGTAAGGATAATCATTAATGCACAAACCACTATAGTAAAGACCCCCGCGTATGCAAGTAAGCCAACACCTGCAGAAAGTCCAGCTGCCATTGCTAAGAATACGGCACTGATTTCTTTGGACGTACCAGGAACTGAACGAAATCTTACTAAACCAAATGCCCCAAGGATTGCAACACTTGTACCAAGGTTCCCATTTACTAATATAATGACTGCTTGTACCATTGCCGGTAATATTGTAAGTGTGATTACAAAGTTTTTAGAATAATCGGTTGTTAACATGTAAGTTGTTGAAATAATAAAGCCTAGTAAGATTGCTACCCCCAGACAAATAAATAATTCGCTTCCCGTTAAGCTCCCCGTTGTACTTAATATTGATTTAAACATATAATATTCCTCCTTTAGTTTCTTGTAGTCTCTTCTTATAAATGTTTCCGTATTTTGAGAATGACGTTGGATAAATCTCTAAGTCATTTAGAAGTGCCGACAGCCATAAAGGCATAGCCCCTGCTATCTTAATCTCCATAAGATGATAATTTTCCTCTAATAACAGTTCACCATAATCCCCATACTCTAATCCTAAGTCATAGTCTCTGCTCCTAATATTGCTGTCAAAGGTAATTCTGACTTCTGAGTCCTCGTTACCAAACATGGCAAATCGGTCGTATGCAATAAATAACTTCGGTATTGGCTGATAGAACTCCATAAAATACGTAAGTTCATTGGAAATCTGAGTCTGCTCTCTTAATGGAATTCCTTCCTCGGTAAACTCTTTTGCTGTTTTTAAATTCATTACCATTCTTCTTTTATAAACAATGCCTTTGAATTTCTTTTTAATCTCTAAAAATACCTTACTATCCATGGATGGAACGCCATAACTTCTAAGACGTAACTTTTCCTTATAGATCGGTTTGTCTAATGAATTCCTTATTAATTCATCATGTTCGGTATCGTAATATATGTTACAGATTGTATGGACTCCGTATTCATCAACTGTCATATGTTCATTTAATACATCAAGCAGTGCATCATATTTTTCTTCTGGAATCATATATTTTTTCTCAAATCGTTTAAAAACCGATTGAATTTTCGACATCTGACCACTCCTCTCGCTTATCTTATACATCTATTAAACCAACCTAGTGTGTTTACTTTTTGTATAGAATGTGACGAAAGAGTGAACAAGTGAAAATCAAGTTAAGGAAATGTAAAGAAATCCCAGTATAAATTCATACTATTTTTAGATACTATTAGTATGAAACGAAATCTATTTGTAAATTTTATTATTTGTGGCTGCGTTGGCTGGTGTTTTGAATGTTTCTTTAGCGGTCTAAATGCAATTATTCAACATAAAGATGCAAAGCTCGTATGCCATTCATCCGTTTGGATGTTTCCTATTTATGGACTAGCTGCTTTCATTTCTCCAATCAGTAAAAGAATGCGACACCTGAATATATGGTTACGAGGAGGAATCTATACCATAGGGATTTTTTGCGTTGAATTCTTAAGTGGACTACTATTAAAGAAATATAAATGCTGTCCATGGGACTATAGCAATGCAAAATGTAATTTGCTCGGTGTAATCCGACTAGATTATGCGCCACTTTGGTTTATCGTTGGATTACTCTATGAACGCCTCACTTCTTTATCGCTTCAAAGTGGTCAATAAAAAAAATTTGATTTACTAACACTTTAATCCGTTAAATTCGGCTCTTTCGAGGGGTTTTCACCCCTTCTTTTTGTGCAATCCTCACAATACTTTTTCCATATTTATCAATTCATTCATTTTATATCCATTCCTGGTATATTTATGGTATTGTAAAACCGACTAAAATCGACAAAAATGGTTATAGACAAAAAATAAAAAAGAATGGATTGGATATTTATGAAAAATCAAAATTCAGGGGAAACTAAAAAAGTATCTCTCATTGAACGAATTGGTTCCAAAATTCCAGATCCAGTAATTATCTTTATCGGTTTATTTGCAATCGTTATGATTCTTACTGCATTTATGGGTGGAACGGAATTTATTACGAAACAAGTTGTTGAGGGTGTTGAGAGTGATCATGTAAACACAATCAAAAATATGTTTGAAACAGAAAACCTTCGTTGGTTATTCGACAACATGATCCTTACTAACTGGTTAGCATATGCTAGCGGTATCTTAGGAACAATCTTAGTTGTAATGTTCGGTATCGGTATTGCAGAAGAGTCCGGATTATTCTCTGCTTTAATCCGTAAAGTGGGTGGAAACATTCCAGAACGTTTATTACCATACTTATTAGTATTTTTAGGTATTATGAGTAACCTTGCATCAGATGCTGGTTATATCATTTTAATTCCACTTGCTGGTTTATTATACTTAGGGCTTAAGAAAAACCCATTAATCGGTATGTTCGCAGCATTCGCTGGTGTTTCTGCTGGTTTCAGTGCTAACTTAATTCCTGCTACAATCATCGATGTTATCATCGGTCAAAATGCAGAAGGATTTGCAAAAAGTGCAAATATTCCTTTCAAAGGATACTTAGGACAAGATCTTAACCCATATACAATGCACTACTACTTTATGTTAGCATCTACATTTATGCTTGTATTACTTGGTGGTTTTATCACTAATAGATTTATCAAACCAAAATTTGAAAAAATCTCTTACACTGTACCAGAAGATATGGCACTTTCTGATTTCGGTATTACTGAAACAGAAAAGAAAGGCTTACGTTGGGCTGGTATTGGTTTTGTATTATCATTAGCATTTGTTGTTTTCTTAGCAATGGGACCTTTAGCACCATATACACCTGAAGGTGGATCTAAAGTAACTCCTTACTTAAACAACATCATTATCTTAATCACAATCGTATTCTTCACAAGTGGTGTATTCTACGGTTATGCGACTAAGAACTTTAAAAAATCTCAAGACGTTATTACAGCAATGTCTAAGCAAATTGGAAGCATGGGTTACACAATCGTATTAACATTCTTCAGTTACAATTTCTTAGCAGTGTTAACTTATACAGGACTTGGAACTTACATCACTTACTTAGGTGCAAAAGCACTTGAAGCAATTGGTGCATCCAGCTCCGCAACATTATTAATTATCGGATTTATCTTTATTACTGCAATCATCAACCTTTTCGTTGGTGGTTTAACATCAAAATGGTTCTTACTTGGACCAGTATTTGTTCCAATGTTATACCAAGCAAATCCAAACATGACTCCAGACGTTGTTGCTGCTGCTTACCGTTTAGCAGATTCCTCAACAAACATCATTACTCCACTTATGACTTACGCTGGTGTAATCTTAGTTTATATGAGAAAGTACAAAAAAGAGTTCTCTGTTGGTGATTTAATTGCTGCAATGTTCCCATACTCTATGTCATTCTTAGTAGCATGGACATTATTATTACTTGGATTTATTGGTTTCGGAATTCCATTAGGTTTCTAGTAATTACTCTTTTTAGGAAAGAGCCTTCCCAGTTGAAGGCTCTTTTTTTTACGCGAACAACGAGCCAAAGTGGTGCTTATATTACATTGGCGGCTGTCGCAATAACAAGAGAAATTCGCAGCACGTGTTTCTTCTCGTTATCTCGTTTCTATAAATTCCAGAACTTCATTCTCTGAGCAACAATATCCCAGTGAATATTCTCCATAAATGCCTCTATGTATGCAGTCTTATTCTGTGCATACTGTAAGAAATAGGCATGCTCATACATATCCATTACGAGTAATGGCAGCCCTAATACGATTGGTCCCACATCATGAGCATCTAAGCTAATATTACGCAGCCGTTTTGTTCTCTGATCCCAGAATAGGATTGCCCATCCCCTGCTTGCCTTTCCTGTTGCAATAAAGTCCTCCCGCCATTTATCAAAACTTCCAAAATACTTTTCGATTGCGCACTTTACATAATCCTTAGGTTCTTTATTGCAACCACCAATATTTCTAAAATATAGTTCATGGAGGATTACTCCATCCAATGCATAGGTTTCTCCTCGCTTCAGTCCCCTGTAAAAACCATTCGTCGTATTTGCCTCTTTAATGTCTTCTTCACAAAGTGTCTGCAGCTGGTTCGTAATTTTATTAATGCTGTTTATATAGCCTACGTATAAACTGTAATGCGCTTCAAACTGCCTAACATTAATAACAGTAATATCCGGCGTATGGTTGAACTCAATCGCATTAATCATGCACTTACCTCATTTCTACGAAATTTTTACAATATGGACAAACTTCGCAATTCTACTTACTTAATTGTATTGTTTTACACCTAAAAAAATGCTATTATATTTAAAAATTGAAACGAGGATTTTTTATGTTAAAAGCAGTTATATTCGACATGGATGGTGTTATTGTCGATACAGAACCTCAACACTTAAGAGCTCTGATCAAAGCCGGTGAAACCTTCCATGCCCAGCTTTCTTATAAATATTGTGAACAATTCATTGGACGACATATGGACGATTTATTACGTACGGTTACCAAAGACTATCCGCAGATTACAAATGGACAGGCCTTTGCTGATTTATATAATGAATATAAAATAACGATCCGTGATGAAGAAGGCTTAATTCCGATTGAGGGCACAATTAACCTAATTCGCTCCTTACATGATTATGGCGTAAAAGTTGCAATAGCCTCCTCTTCCGAACCATATGAGATTAACCATGTCGTAAAAGCACTTTCTCTTGAGTCCTATGTAGATGCCTTAATCAGCGGTTCTATGGTTGCTCACTCCAAACCTTCACCAGATATTTTTTTATTAGCTGCAACAACCTTAGATGTTTCTCCAGAAGAATGCATTATTATTGAGGACTCTATGAACGGCAGTATTGCTGCTTCCCGTGCCAATATCACTTGTATCGGTTATCAAAACAAGAATTCCGGTAACCAGGATCTTTCCAAGACTTGCTGTATCTATGAAGATATGATGTCACTAGATTATACCGCTGTCCTAGAAGAGTATAACCGTACTCATGGACTTCCTGTTGATATACTTTCTACGGATCGTTTACAGATAAAAGAATTAGCAGTTAGTGATATCAAAGATTTGTATCAAATTTATAAACAGCCTGGAGTCACTAATTATATTCCTTCCCTTCTCTCCCTAGAAGAGGAAGAAGAAAAACATGCTGCCTATATCAAGCATGTCTATAACTTCTATCGTTTTGGCCTATGGGGCGTCTATCTAAAAGACAGCTTAACCTTAATTGGTCGTGCAGGACTACAATGTATCGATATAGAGGATACAACCGAAATCGAGATTGGTTATTTGATTGCACCAGAATATCAACACCAAGGGTTTGCCTCTGAATGTATAAAAGCAATTATTCGCTACGCAAAAGAATTTCTGGAACTTCCATCCTTGGTTGCTGTTATTCATCCAGAAAACAAGGCTTCTATTACTCTTGCCCATAAATTTGGTTTCAAATTTGAAGCTACACATAATAAAAATGGTATCAATTATTCAATCTATCGTCTTTTCCTCACATAGAGTAGTTGAAAAACGGTATAATATCATTTAAAATGGTTAGGGTAATACTAAGAAAAAATAATGTAGGTATCTTATGTTAAAGAAAAAAATAGTACGAAAACATCCAGCAAAAGAGCAAAACCATATGGATGATAACAAAAGAATAAATGCTACCAAGACTGTAAAGCAATTATTTGATCAAAACCCAGATACCAGCGTTTATTCTAAGCGCTATCAATATAAGCAGACAAACCATACGGAGGACTAAAAAATGGATGAAATTTATGCAATTATCGAAAGTAAAATCAAAGAAAGCGGTTTCACTGGTGAAGTAAATGGTTATGAAATATATAATGAAATCTGCGACTTTATGGATGATAAAGAAAACGGAAGCTATATCTTCCTTTCCAAAAAAGCAGATGATATAGTATTTGAATATAAGGTAGACATCAACGATGATGATTTCAACCTTTCATATGTAGATATTAAAGAAAAGGACAATTCATATCATATCGATTTTGATGCATAGGGGGGCATCCAATTGCAAAACCAACGTAACACAAAACAAAAGCAGCATATTTTAAATATCCTGAGCACTGCGAAACGACCGATGTCAATCAATGAGATCTATAACTGCTGTATTGAGTGCTATCCAAAGATAGCCAAATCAACCATTTATAGAACTATTGATTCTCTTTTAAAACAGGACTTGATTGATAAATACTTCTTATCCGATAATGAAATGTTTTATCAAATCAAGAATAATACAACAGGACATAAGCATTATGTCATTTGTAACTGCTGTAAGAAGATTTTTGATTTGCCATACTGTCCAATCCATGATATCCAGGATAGTTTAAATGCATACGGCTTTAGTGTAACGGACCACTATATCCAAATCAGCGGAATATGTAATGAATGTAAGACTCATACTCACAAATGCGTAGACAGCATTAGTGATACGGATAACTAATCATTCTATGAGCAAGAAAAACCAGAAGAAACAATCTCTTTGTTTCTCTGGTTTTTCTTTTTGTACATTATTTTTGTGGACTTGCTGTAACCATGTCATTAGCATTGTTTGTGTTTACAGTACCAGCATCATTAGTTGGAACAACATTATTGTTATTATTTGTGTTATCGTCTTTTGCATTATTGGAGTTATTAGCATTGTCAGTTCCAAGAATGTCTTCTACTCCATCCTTAAGTCCTTCTCCAGCTTTTTCTGTATCATCCTTAACATCTTCGCCGGCTTTTTCAATATCTTTTCCAGCATCTTTTCCAGCATCATCTACACCTTTTTCTACATCGTCAATAATATCAGTTGGACTAGTAGTACTCTTATTGGCGCGATCATCTGTTGCAGAATTATTATTTTTACCATCAGATGAACATGCTGTTATGGACAAAAGGCTTATGCATAATACTGCCAGCATTGCACTAAATTTCTTTTTCATGGAATTCCCTCCTTTTATAGATTACGAAGATAGTATTCCACTCAAATCCATTATTATTCAAATTCCATTACTTTCTTTTTCTTTTCCTAATTTCCTCTTTTTCCTCTTCCGGCACACGATACGACTCCACAATCTTTTGTAGTGCCTTATTAAACGTAAAACGATCTAATTGGTTATGTTCAAGATAGGCCTCTGTCTTCTCTTTCTCTTTGATATAGCAGATGCTGATTAACCAGGCAATGGCCATCTGTACGTAGTACCCCTTCACATTACACTGATCGCAGTACCTAAAGATTTCTTCTAAGTATGGCTCTTCAATAAAGTGATCTAAATACATTACAAAAGCAAACCTTGCTTCATATTCTGTTTCACTTACTGCATATTGCCTTAAGAATTCGAACATTTCCCTCTTATGATTTTTAGTAATCTTCAAAGAACTACAGAAAGTATCGCATACGGACCAGTTTTTAATATATGGAATAAACGTCTTAATATATTCCATAATTTCATCATAAGGGACCTGTTTTTCTTTTAGCCCCCCAATTATCATACAATGAAGCATATCCTCTTCATTATAGGTATCTTCAACAACCTCAAGGAAAGCTCGTGCATTTCCCTTTAGGATTTCCTTTGCAATGGCTCTTAACTTTGGGGAACGAATTCCTAGTATATTATCCGCCCCAGGATTTAGCTTACTGTGGAACTTGGCATACTCTTCTTCTCCCATCTCAATAAGCTCATTTACAAACTGCTCGTACTCCTTCTTTGTCCAATGATCTCTCACGAACTCCATAACTTCTCCTCCATCCGTCTGCTCCTCTACTTATACAAGAGTATACTTATTTCTTTGAAAACTCTGGCATAAACTCTCGGTAACGAAGCGGACACATATTCTGCTGTAATTTTAAATTCTCCCGTTCCTTTATGCTGATATTCTGAATAAATGCCTTCCAGGCCCCCTGCATCTGCTCTTCTTTTTCTGAACTCTCCTGAAGCATTTCCTGATCCATAAGCTCCGTTGAAATAATAAACCATTGCTTATGGGCTGGATGTACCACTGCAATCTTTCTTGCTTCATCAATGATCATAAAATTCTCTATCTTAAATCGATCTGCAAAATGAGTTGCGATAATCGGAAGTATATTATTATCGGGGCGTATCCTGCTTACAAGAATATGGCTTGATGTCTCACTAAATCGAACAAATCCATTATAATGATGCCCCTCCATACCAACCCTCTTATATGTCTTAAACATTATGCTTACCGTATCATTGCTAAGGTAATCTAATACCTTAGGTCCATAATGAAGCCCAAGTATGATAAATCGATAAATATGATCTGCTTTTTCTTTTTGATTAGAAATGGCCATATAATAAATCAGCCGATATGCCTCATTCCCAATCTTCGTCTTAATAGTATTCGTAACTTTATTTGTCTTTAAAAGCTCCGGCTTTACCTCAATATATTCACTAAATAACCTTAGTTCCTGCTCGCCCTCTAATTGCAGATAATTATTCGCATGTCCATATCCACTTGCCCAAGCATCATAAACCGCCGTAAAAATACCTTCAATCGAATCATTGCACACATAAATATGTTTTGTTACATTCTCCATCCTATCCTTACCTTCCTAACTTACTGAACACTCCACTGGTAATTCGTATCAAACATAGATAACTGTTTATAGGAGTTTACATCCTTGAGCTGCTCTGGAAGCCTTTCCTTGACCTCTAGCATCTGCTTGGTAATATAGTCCTCATCAATCTTGACTGGATACATCATTTTCCCACTGCAAGTAATAAAATATAAGGCTCGCTTTAGCACGACTCCCATCTTCTTTAAGTCATCAAAGGTAAGAGTTGCCATCTTCCTTGCCCTTATAATCCTTCTGGCCGAATTGACGCCAATCCCCGGCACACGAAGTAATGTATAATAATCAGCACGATTCACCTCTACAGGAAATTGCTCCAAATGCTTTAATGCCCAATTACACTTAGGATCTAACAGTACATTAAAATATGGATTTTCCTCATTTAATATCTCATCGGCTTCAAAACCATAAAAACGAAGCAACCAATCCGCCTGATACAAACGATGCTCCCGTAATAATGGTGGCTTTGCTTCTAGGCTAGGCAATAGTTTATCCTCGTTAATTGGCACATAGGCGGAATAAAACACTCTCTTTAAGTCAAACTTCTTATATAAGGAATCGGTTACTGACAGCACCTGATAATCCGTTTCTGGCGTAGCACCAATGATCATCTGCGTACTCTGGCCTGCCGGAACAAACCTTGCTTTCTTCTGATAGCTTTGCTTACGATTCACTAAGGCCAATGGATTATCATAATTCTGATCAATTCCCTCCATAAGCATACTTGGCTTACTTATATTGCTTATACTGCTGGACAGTATATTACCATCCAAGCCAATAATTCCGGCCTGCTCTTTCATAGCAATGCTCTTTCCTTTATTCTCATGGATTCCTAACTGGATTTGCTTCATTGGCTTTAGGATGTTCTTACGGTTTTTATGTGGTGCAAGCTCCTTTAATCCTTCACTTGTCGGAAGCTCCAGATTAATACTCATTCGGTCTGCCAGCCATCCGGCCTTCTCAATTAATTCACGGTCTGCACCGGGGATTGCTTTCACATGGATATATCCATTAAACTTATACTGATATCGAAGTAACACTAAAGTCTTATATATTAACTCCATGGTGTAATCAGGGCTTACTAATATACCAGAACTTAAAAATAAACCTTCAATATAATTACGGCGATAAAACTCCATGGTTAAATCACATACTTCTTCTGGAGTAAAACTGGCACGCTTCACATCATTACTCTTACGATTTACACAGTATTTGCAGTCAAAAATGCATTCATTTGTAAATAATATCTTAAGTAGTGATACACAGCGTCCATCCTGGGAAAAGGTATGGCAAATTCCACAAGCTGCAGCACTTCCAATACCATCATTGCTGCCTTTTCGGTCTACTCCGCTGGACGTACACGCAACATCGTATTTTGCAGCATCTGACAAGATAGAAAGCTTCTCTTCAATTGACATATTTTCCTGAATAACCATTTTTCTCACCTACATTTCCGAACGTATGTTCCTGTTAAAAATATACTATCACATATGCTCTATTTCATCAAGAGTAAATCAACTTGAAATCATTCAAAGGTTGACAATACCTTAAACTACGTTATAATTGCCTTACACAAATTACAAAGGAGATAATTTTTCATGAATCAGCTAGACCTAACGGAAGGAAATATTAAGAAACTATTTTTCAAATATTTGCTTCCTTCCATCAGCGCAACACTTGTTACTTCCATCTATATTTTAGTAGATACCATTATCATTGGAAAAGGGATTGGAGAACAAGCCGTTGCAGCTCTAAATATCATCCTTCCTCTATTTAATATGTTCTTTGGAATTGGATTGTTATTTGGTGTCGGTGGATCCGTACTTTTTTCCGTAAGCAAGGGAGAAGGTAATGTAGAAAAAGGAAATCACTATTTCAGCTATTCCTTATTTGCCATGATCCTAGTCGTACTTATTACAATTGCTACCTGCTTTTTTACTTATGACAAGCTTATTGCATTTTTAGGAAGTTCTGACGTTACCGAATCCTATATCCATAGCTATGCGCCATTTGTCATTATGGGTGCGCCTGTATTTGCCTGTTCCTCTTTCTTACAGACCTTTGTTAGAAATGATGCAGACCCAAATCGAAGCATGGTGGCCGTTATATGCGGTGGGGTTACCAATATCGTATTTGATTTACTCTTAGTTTTTGGCTTCCATATGGGCATGGCAGGCGCTGCAATCGCATCTGTCATCGGCGTATCACTTACCTGCATAATCTTAGTGTCCCATTTCTTTAGTTCAAAAAACACACTAAAATTATCATTACACGGTAAGCCTTTAAACATACTCTATAAAATCATTATTACCGGTTTCCCTAGCTTCTTAATTGAAATTGCAGGTGGCATCGTAATCCTCTGCTTCAATATTCAATTACTTAAATACAGCTCTGTAAATGGTATCACTGCATACAGCATTATATCCAATACTGCTCTTATTGTAACATCGTTAAGTAATGGGGTATCTCAGGCGGCTCAGCCAATTCTTGCAACCAACTTTGGTGCCGGTAAATTAGAACGTGTCAGAAAGACCTTCCACTTTACTGTGATTACTGCTGCAATCATCAGCTCTATTTTCTTCGTTATATCATGCATTCTACCGGATCTGTTTATCTATATGTATATCAATCCAACAAACGAAGTACTTTCCCTTGCAAGAACTGCCTTACGCATCTATGGCATCGGCTTTCTTCTGTCTGCAGTCAATACGATTATATGCAACTACTTCCAAGCAACGCTTAAGCAATACTATTCCTTATTGCTATGCCTGCTAAGAAGCTTGATTTTAACTTTGCTATTCATCTATACCTTGCCTGTTTTCTTCGGTACCAACGGTATCTGGATTACCGTACCAATCGTAGAAATACTTACCTTAGGCATTGCCTGCTACTTATATTGGAAATGCCATCGTATCAAAGCAAACTAAATATTATTTCTATGTATAAAAAAGAGAGCCTGGCTAATTTGCCGAGCTCTCCTTTTTATTATATACACTCTATATCTTCTGAAGAAACTTCTTTTTAATTGGATCCCCCACAATAATATAAATGCTTCCATTCTCATATATAATAATCGCATCTCGTTCCAAATGCTGCACCATTCCCTCCAGCTTCTTTCCAATCTCTGAAACAGTCAGCCCTTCAGGCAGCGAGAAACGATACTTAATAATACTATTATTATTTTTATAAAAACTATCAATCGAGTCAGACTCATCAAATGGACTTACTAATGTTGCCTTGTCTTCCTTAGATTTCTCCTCGATGCTAGCTAATTCTTTTCCATATAACCATCTATAGTTTACAACGCTTTTTCCTTTGTATTTGGGATATCCATTAAGTCCCTCTAATTTATAATAATAAAACATTTCTCTTAATTTTCTTGCATTATGATCTAGATAAACAAATAAATATAGAAATATCCCCATCATACATGCTCCACATCCATAACAGCCCATCTTTAAACAAAAGATTCCTTCCTTCCAATAAGGGGATAGGGCCTGTGCCATTTCCTTTAGAAAAAACAAAATAATAAATAAGGATGCCATATCATACATAACCTTCATCTCAGGACGTTTTGCCTTTGCCATAAGTCTCACCTCTCTCTATGAAATCTTATGCAAAGCTCGTACATACTAGAACCTTAAACATTGAAAAAACACTATACCGGGCAGATGGCATAGTGTTTTATGAGGGGAGTATAAATAATTAATAAGGGGTTGTACTTTATGTACTCCTATACTATACCATCTTAAATAATTTGAAACAATGTATTATCTTTTCATATATATTGTAATTTTTCCATGAAAAAGGTTATATCTTGTAATATTCTCGTGTTGTTTCCTGTATATTTCTAACATATATTTACAACCGTCGTATTTCATATTTTCTATCTAATAATACAATATTAGATAGAATTCCCTTAAATACTGCATAATTCAATAATATATAATAAATATTATACAATATAACAGCTATTTTATTTCTTTTTAAATAGATATTACCGTCTTAACTTGGCAGCTATAATATAACACATTTTGTATAAGATAATACATTTTCAAATATGAATTCTTATGATTTGATATTCTTTTACTTTGGATACGATCGCTTTTTTTCTTCCTAAAACCACTTCTTCTATTCATTCAAAATGGGCTACTCCTTTTAATAAATCCTCTTAAGGTTTCTTCTTTTTTGCATAATTCTTTATAACACAAAAAAGCCGCAAACTCTCTCGTTTTTGAGATTTGCGACTTTTAGAGCTTCCAATCGGATTTGAACCGATGACCCCTTCATTACGAGTGAAGTGCACTACCTGCTGTGCTATGGAAGCATTTTATTTAAAATAACTATGTACTAACCTTTAAATATCTTACAAAATTCCAAGAGGATTGTCAAGGCATAATACCAAATAATTGTAATTTTATTAACGGAATAGCCTATAACTAGGCTATTCCTGACATATACTAACTTGGTTTTACACAAATCTTCTTATTTGTCTTTTTCGCGGTGAAGAAGTTCAATATAAGCAAGAATTAAAGGTGCAACCCCTTTTGCTTCATTTTTAACAACTGGCTCGCTCATGTAGTATTCAAACGTACCATCTCTCATATCTTTACCGCCAAGACCTGCAACTAAACAGATACCATCTAATTGAAGTTCTCCATTTTCTTCGGAAAGATACATTTTACAAGTTCCGTCAAATGCTTTCTTACCATATGCAAAGTATTCTTCTGGTAAGAAGCCTAAGCGAACACTCTTCATAATTGCATAAGCAAAGATTGCAGTTCCGCTTGTTTCAAGATAATTTAACTTTTCATTGCCTTTATCGACAACTTGGTACCACATACCACTTTCATCTTGGTATTTTAACATAGAATCAATTAAATCTTTATAAATATCACCTAAGTTTGCTTTTTCAGCTGCCATAGACTCTGGCATAACTTCCATTGTATCAATAAGTGCCATTGCATACCAACCAAGAGCACGAAGCCAGAAGTTCTTACTAAGTCCTGTCGTTTTATCGCACCAGAACATTTCTCTGGAAGAGTCATATGCATGATAGTATAATCCTGTTTTTTCGTCACGTAAGTACTTATGTACATTTAAAAACTGCTTGTAGCTATCCATACAGTTTTCACAATTGTTGTACTCAACTTCATATTGCATGTAGAATGGTTGTCCCATGTAAAGGCCGTCTAACCATACTTGATTTGGATAGATCATTTTGTGCCAGAAGTTACCCTCTTTTGTACGAGGCTGTTCTTTTACCTGGCTATAGATTGTATCGATTGCTTTACGATATTTTTCCTTCTTTGTAAGTTTATATAAATCAAACAATGTCTTACCTGCATTAACATTATCAATATTATATTCTTTTGGATCATAAGAATGGATGGATCCGTCTTCTTGTACGAAGAAATCAATAAAGTTGTCTGCAAATGCAAGATATTTTTCTTCTTTTGTAATTGCATATAACTCTAAGATTGCTTTGATCATACAACCATCGATATAGTTCCAAGATGGTTCTTCACCACTTCTGATTTTTTCAATGTTCCAGATTGGAGCTTGTGGTGTACTTTTTTCTAAAAGTTCATTAATGTAACGTTTTAAAATTTCCATATTAATCTCCTGTATTTCTTTTGTTTTCCTTAAGTATAACGCAATTTGAAGGCCTTGCAAACGTTTTCATTTATTTTCGTTTAAATGACTAAAATTGTGACAATGTTTTTATGAGAAATTGCTAAGAGTTGTTATTAATACTTTTTTATTTAAAACACCAGTATCAAGCTACACCCACTACAAAATACAATAAAAGGGCATAGAAAAGTAATCCTTCTGCTCTCCTATACCCTTTTTGATTTCACCATATTTATTATTATACTGTTTTTTAATCCTTTTTAGTGATAGGACGCTTTCCTCTACTTAACTTTGGAAATACGAACTGCCTCATAAGATTTACAGTTTTTCTTTGTATCAAAACTCTCTTTAATGTAGAACTTAACCGTCTTTTCTAAGTAGGATTCGATGTCATGGTCCCTGCGAATACTTTTTACACTGAAGTATAGCTGACGGTCTTCCATCTGAATAAATCCCGCTTTCTTATTTGGTAGAATACGTACTACTTTGCCGGTACCTTCTTCAAGATAGCTAAGTGACTGCTTATTCCACTGTGACTTGCAAGTCTTTTCTAACTCTGCTTCCTCACAAGCAACTTCCACATGGCTTAATCTTTGAAGCTTGGTGCTGATAGCTTCCGATGGTCTCCAAAGTTCCTTTTTACGAATTTGCTCCACAAGCATATAATTTAGCTTCGCCTTTTCATTTTCTCCATCTGCAGCTAAAAGATCTGCTACCTTCTCAATCACTCCTACCTTATTTTTTAGAGAGCCTGCCCTGCTTGTCAACGCTTCATAATAGTATCGGTTGGCCAATACAAGCTGCCCTTGTGTTTCATATAGCTTTCCTAAGGCAGAGCTAAAGCAGAAATCTTCATTCTTCAACTTTAACTCCTCATAGATTGCAATTGCCTCTTCTGTATCCCCTAACTTCTCATAACTTTGGGCCATTCTATACTCGTACCACTTGGTATTAATTTTAGAAGCACTCCTTATATACATTGCCAAGTGAAATGTCAAATTAGTATTTCGTGTCTTCTTTCTCTTACCTGTAATATCACTGCATAACTGAATGGTCTCTTCATAATTTTTCATATCATACGTAATTTTTGTTGCATAAGTATACCACTTTTCGTAGTCGCTTGGAAACTTGATTTGACGGTCTTCCTCTTGCCTTACCGTCTGAATGCTACTAAGTTTCTTTGGGTCCAATAACATGATAATCTTATACTGCTCTTCATTGGTAAGGGTTATTTTGTCTTCCTTTGCCAAACTTAGTACTTTAAAGACCGCGCATGTATATGGGTAATACGTATCTTCCTGCTTACAATGACCAATAATTAGCTTTAATGCTTTGATAACAGTTACCCTAACCGGATGCTCGATATTCATATATACCTGATACATGCACCATGTATAGTAAAGAAGCAGTTCTTCCTTTGGATATCCCTTTTTCACATATACGTCGAAAGTCTTAAGGGTATTCTGATACTCCTTCATTTTATAGTAGCTTTTACATAAGATGTTTAGCTCCTCCTGTTCCAATTCCTCCAGATTACGCCCATACTTCTTTACAATTTCCCTATACCTTCCGGCTTGAAATAGTTCTCTATCTTCCATCTTCTGCCCCCTGAAATATCTCTTTTATCCTCTCACATAGATCCATCGAATTACTTTTTCTTCCCATAATCTCTACTCTGGAAATCTTACCTTTTCCATTATACGTAAACTCTATAACCGCTATATGGCTGCCTTCTTCTAACTCGTAACTTTCCACGTACTGTTTATGCTCAATCTGACGAATGCTAATGCCACTGTCACACAAGCAGTCCGCCACCATTTCATAGATTTCTTTTTGAACACCTTCCAATAAAGACAAATCCAATATGGCCTCTTTTTGTTCCTGTAACAGTTTTTTCTTCTTTAATGTAAGTACTATTTCCGCAATTTGTCTGCCAAATGCTTCACTCCAACTATTTTGAATCGTACAGGCGGTAATTACCGTCTCTTTATTCAAACTAATGCTGACTTCACATTTCTCATTTTCCTGATTAAAGAACGTATAGCTACTCTGAAATTCTGTATGTGGTACTACTTCCGTAGTAATACCGTAAGGAGCCATTTTTCTGCAAATGATTCGAAATAACTTTTTATCTGCTTCCCTTATTAGTCGATCATAGTTACGTTGATTATCATCAGATAGTATACAGTCTTCCTCTAAAAGCAGTTCTGTCACTTCTCCATTGATCTTTACCATAATCCCATCCTTGATCAGCTTATGGCTATTAAAATTCGTCAATGTCACAGTCTCAATGCCTCTTGTAATCGCAGTATACATCCATCGGTAATAGCTAGGCATATTCTTTTCACGTGTAAGATAACTGCCATCCACATATACATCCTTCCATTGTCCGCCTTGGGCTTTATGGCAGGTAATTGCGTACGCATAATTCACATCCAATACGGTCAAAAATGGATCTTTTTGCATCGCCTCTTTCAAGCGTTCTTCAAATACTAATGGCATACCTGCATTTACTTCCTCCATTATTATCTCAAGCTCGTTAAGGAATAAGAAGCCTTTTCGGTCTTTTACCGTTTCATAATATTTCGCTAATTCTCCAGCTATATCATAAGACGGATCTTTCTTTACGTTTTCCATAATGCTTCTGAACTTTGAGGTTCCATACCGCATATTTAGATACACTTGTTTTGCCTGTCCTTTTACTGCCTCATCTTTTCTCTCATTTAAAATACGACTTTCATCAATGGTGCCATGGAATAAATAATCCTCAAACTGTATTTGTACCTCACGAACTTTAAATGTATATGGCACCTGTTCGTGCCCTCTGTTAAAAATGACTTTATAGGACTGTTGTTCTCCCACTTTCAGCACAGTTCCGATATCGCCGGATAAAATCACCGCCCCATCCTCTGCTTCGTACTCATAATGGTTTTTATTATTAATCACCCTTGCTCCCTCAAACAATTCATAGGAACCATGGAGCCGTTGTACAATCTTGTGATTATACTCCGTACACATCATATTTGAATAACAAATCAGTATGCTATCTTGTCTTTCTACATTCAGAGACTGAAAATAATTTTCTTCAAAATCTGCTTTATCTTGAAGTAAAAAAGACTCTTGGTCAAATTTAATTTTTATTCGGCCTGTCTGCTGCTCTTTACTACACTCTCGAAGAATCTCTGAATTCTGATTAATTAGAGTATCCTTCTGCTGTCTGAATATTTCCTTCATTTCCACATAAGTACCCGAAACTTGGAATTTCTCTTCCATATACTCAAGGCTTAACGCAGGTGAGATGATTTCATTCTGATCTGACATGTTATGATTATTCACCGGTGGCAGCTGACTGCTATCCCCTATAAATACCACCTTATTCGTAGACTTTTCCGTGATGTGATGCATAAGGTCGCTTACTACCTGATTTTTGTTGTAGTTCACCTCAGATACCAGTTCTTCGTCATTTAGCATAGATGCTTCATCTACAATGAAAATTGTTTTGCTATAAGAATGTTCTCTTAATCGAAAATATGTTTCAATTTTATTATCCTTATGTAATTTGCTGCTTTCAAATTGGTAGATGCATCGGTGTACGGTATTCACTTCTTTCTTTTCCGGTACTACACTTTTTAGTATTCTTGTAGCCCTCCCGGTTGTACATAATAATAACACCTGGTAGCCATGCTCCTCTGCAACTTCCAAAAACCTAGGAATTAAAGAGGTCTTACCGCTCCCTGCTACTCCATCTAAAATAAAAAACTTCTGTTTAGATCTTACAAATGCGTCATATGCTGTAATCCCACGACTTTGATCCCCAGCTAGTTTGTGTTCTATAATCATCTCTATCTTCCCCAATTACTCTTATTTCTTTTGTGTTTCGATATAGGACTTTCTCACTATCTCTCTATATTTTTATCGACATATTTCTTGCTTTTCTTTATCGAAATTCTATTCATCCCAAAGTTTTTATAGCTGATATTTTATCCCATTATTTTTGTTCGATGTGAAGAGGATAAAAAGGCATAGAAAAGCAATCCCTCGACTTTCCTACGCCCTATGTTATCCAAATTCAGTTATTGTTATACTTCTTCTCAATCCACGTTAACACTTTATATAAAATCGTTGCAAGAATACATAAGATTACAATCGACATAATTACCCAATCCAGGCGGAATACCTGACTACCATAGATGATCAGATAGCCAAGCCCCGCTTTGGCAGCTAAAAATTCACCGATAATAACACCAACTAAAGATAATCCAATATTAACTTTCATAACACTGATAATCACAGGAATATTACTAGGAAGTATTACTTTCAATAAAATATCTTTCTTCGTTCCACCTAACGTGCGAATTAATTTTAACTTATCTTCTTCTACTTCTTTAAAATTCGTATATAGAGTGATGATACTGCCAAATACAGCAACCGAAACGGCAGCAACGATAATCGTCTTCATATTTGCACCCAGCCATACAATAAATACTGGGGCTAATGCTGACTTTGGTAAACTATTTAATACAACAAGATAAGGCTCTAGTACTCTTGAAACTCTTTCGTTCCACCATAGCAACACCGCAACCAGAATTCCAATCAGAATGACCAAGGCGAAGCTGATAAATGTCTCCGCCAAGGTGATGCCGATATGATAAAATATTTCACCGTCCTTTGCCATTTCAAGAAAGCAGTCCACCACCTTTACAGGACTGCTGAATACAAAGGAATCAATAATATTTAGCCTGGTTGTAATTTCCCATGCTGCCAAGAAGAAAATTAGTATTAATAATTGAATAATTTTTACTGTCTGAAGCATTGACAGATATTTCTTTATATATGTCCGTTGCGCCACTGAGACATTGGTATCTGAAACAATACGCTTAAGATTACGCTTGGATTGCTTCATTTGTATTCAGTTCTTTCCAGATCTGATTGAAATACGAAGTAAACTCTGGTGCGCTTCTTGCACGCAACGGAGTTCTAATGCCATCAATCGTCAAATTGATCTCTATTTCAGCTTTTATTGTAGCTGGGCGCTCTGATAATACAAATACCCTGTCTGCCATACTGATTGCCTCACCAATGTCATGTGTGATTAAAATTGCTGTCTTTTTCTCTTTGTGTATAATTCCCCATATATCGTCTGCCACCTCTAATCTAGTCTGATAATCCAATGCAGAAAATGGTTCATCTAGTAATAAAATGTCTGGTTCCAATAACAACGTACGGATTAACGCTGCCCTTTGCCTCATTCCGCCAGATAATTCGGTTGGCTTAGCATTTTGGAAATTAATCAACCCATACGTACTTAACATCTCATTTATCATAACGTAACTGCTTTTCGAAAGCTTATTCTGGATTTCTAGTCCTAAGGTCAAATTCTTAAACGTGGTCCTCCAATCTAATAAATGATCCTTTTGCAACATGTAACCAATATTCTTACCTGCCTCTTTTGCTTCTTGACCATTTATTAGAATGCTGCCACTCCCAGGAGTGATCAGCCCTGCAATCAGTGATAACAATGTTGACTTACCACAGCCGCTAGGACCTACAAATGCAACAAATTCGCCTTCATATACTTTAAAGGATAAATCCGAAATGGCTTGCGTTTCACCGTTTAAGCTGTGGTAAGAATAGTTTAGACGGTCGATACTAAGCATTTCTTTCATTATGCTTCCTCCTAATATCGCTATAGAATATTATATGAACGGAATAAACAACGGTTACGGGATTTGTTCGCAAAAAGTGGATAAAACTTAAAAATATGTGATAGATTGTAACTATTAGGAAAAATAAATTAAATTTAGGGTAAAAATTTTGAATTTGCACTTATTTATTCACAAAATATGTCGAAATTAATCATAGGAGTTTTTTTAATCTCCTGTTTTTATAGTCAAGGAGGAATGTTCATTGAAACACGTACTAGTACATAATTTGATCCCAGGTATGATTGTAGGAAAAGATGTCTATGCGGATAACAATTTACTACTCACGCCAGCGGGAGCCAAATTAACCAATAATACAATTTCTAGTTTACTACTACATTCAATTCTCAGTGTTTATATAATGGAAGATCCTCTTCCAAAGAAAGAAGAACCTGCGCAGAAACCAAACGTTCCTCAAGCTAATTTAAACTTCACTGAAACAGAACAGTTCAAACGCTTTTCCAGGAACTTTAAAAATACAACGGAAAGTCTGAAAGGGCAGATTAATGATGTGGTTAAGAAAAACTCTTCATTTTCACCTGACGTACTTCTTACACAGACATCCGAATTGTTTACACCTGATATGACGACGATTTGTTTATTTGATATGCTTCATCATATGCGACATTATGATGATTCTACTTATGTACATTGTATTAACGTGGCACTTATTTGCAACGTATTTGGAAAATGGCTGAATCTTCCTAAGAAAGAGATCGAAGTATTAACCTTGTGTGGTTTACTACATGATATTGGAAAACTTGATATTCCTGATTCCATCGTAAAAAAGAGAGCCAAATTAACCCCTGAGGAGTACAAGGTAATCCAACGTCATGCTTATAAAGGTTATCTAATTCTTAAGGATCATCCTGAGTTGGACCCAAGAATAGCCCAGGCTGCTCTGCTTCATCATGAGCGCTGTGACGGTACCGGATATCCTACTGGATGTTCGCGTAATCGAATTACTGATTTCGCTTTGATTGTCTCCATTGCCGATGTCTATGATGCCATGACAAGCGAACGTTGCTACCGAGAAGCATTAAGTCCATTTAAAGTTATAAAGATTCTGCAAGATGAAGGCATACAAAAATATGATACTCATTATTTTTTAATGTTCCTACATCAGATTGTAAACTCTTATGTAAATTCAGATGTACTACTAAGTGATGGTACGAAGGCACATGTAATCTATATCAATAAGATGGACTTATCCCGTCCTGTTGTAAAAACAGAAACATCCATTATTGATTTATCCAAAATTAGAGACTTAGAAATTGAATCCATGCTATAATGCCGATTGTATAAAAAAAGATGTCACATTAAGTGGCATCTTTTTTTTATCTGGATTAGTAACTAACAACGATACCGCCGTCATTTGCATATAATGTGCTAACACCGGCTGTTCCTGTTATAATACAATCCTTAAATGGAATTCGTTTTAAAATCTCTTCTTTTACTAATAATGCACGTTCATAGTTATTACAGTGTGCAATTCCCACTGTCTTTTCAGCAGGATTAATCGCATCTTTCTCAATAATGTCTGCCATTAATTTAAGAGCTCGATTAATTCCTCTTGCCTGTTCTAACTTTTGAATTTGTCCGTCAGGCGTAGAACCCATAACTGGTTTAATATTTAATGCAGTAGCAATTAAAGCCTTTACACCAGATAAACGACCATTCTTACGTAATGCGTCTAACGACTCTAATACAAACTTCGTCTGCATCTCATCTCTGTATTTCGTAATAATTGGAACGATTTCATCAAATGTCTTTCCTTGCTCTACTAATTCTTTGATCTTCTTTACTAACAGACCTTGACCTACGGATGCAGAACAAGAGTCTAATACTAATATATTTTTATCATCATGATCTTCAAGATATAATCTCTTAGCAAGCTCAGCACTATTATAAGAACCGCTTAGATTAGAGGATAATGTGATTACATAAACATCACCTTCACAGTCAAATAAGTTCATAAAGCTCTCTGGTGCTGGACATGAGGATTTTGGACAATTCGGACTAGCCGCTACTGCCTTTAAAAACTCTTGTTGATCAAAGTCATCATTATCTTCAAAAATTCTTCCGTCCACATCTAAAGATAATGGAACGATATATATATGTTCATCTTTTTTTAACTCTTCTGTTAAATCAGTACAACTATCACCAATAATTCTGTATTTCATTTTGTCCTCCATGTTACAAACAAACTAAGATTTTGCATGTAGTTTTCATTACTAGATATAATAGCATAATATACGAAATTTGAAAAGGTATTTTCTACAATATCCTAAATTTTTTTTATATTTTTTTTATATTTTATTTTTAAATAGAATATAATGTTACTCATTACTACTTTTTCAATGAGAAGAAACACAAAAAACGCCCAGATATGATTATTATAACCATATCTAGGCGTTCATTCTTATGATTCTTATTTTTTATTATTTTGCTAAAAGCATCATGATTTCATTACTTCTTTGGATGAATTTTGTCATAGCTTCTGCACTTAATGGTTTATGGCTGATTAATGCTAAATCATAAAGTTGTTCGCAGATGATATTTACTCCATCTTCATCTTTGTGATCAAATACATATTGAACAAGGTTGTTGTTTGCATTTAATACAAGTGTTTCACCTGTTTCAAACATATCAGAGTTCATTCCCATTCCGTTCATGCTGTACATTCTCATCATGTCTTGCATTCTACGGCTTTCTTCGGATAATGTGATCATGGAAGATACATTTTCATTCTTTAATTTTTCAACTTTAACTTCTAATTTTTCTTTTCCAAGAACTTTTCTGAATTTTTCAGTTAAAGCATCTGTTTTAGTTTTTAATGTTTCTTCATCTTCTTTGCTCACTACTTCTTTGAAGCCTTCTGTTAAGTCAGCATCGATACGCATGAATTTTACATGTTCTAAGCTTTGTTCTAATTGAGAAATGAAAGGTTGATCAATGTTATGAGTTAAGATCAATGCATCCATGCCGGCTTCTTTGAACATGTTGATGTATTGGCTTTGTTGTAACTCATCTGTTACATAGTAAACAGTATCTTTCTTTTCTTCTTTATTTTCAGATGTTTCTGCAGTTTCTGCTTTTGCTTCTTCTGTAGCATCTTTCTTTGTTGCTTCTACATATTCAGGAAGAGTGATGTATTTTCCTTCAAGGTTTTTGAAGATTACAAAGTCTTTCATTTTCTCTCTGAACTTGTCATCTTTTAAGCAGCCATATTTGATAAATGGATTGATGTCATCCCAATATTTTTCATAGTCTTCACGTTCTACTTTATACATACCAGAAAGCTTGTCTGCCACTTTCTTAGTGATGTAATCGCTGATTTTCTTAACGAAACCATCATTTTGAAGAGCACTTCTTGATACGTTAAGTGGTAAATCTGGACAATCAATAACACCTTTAAGAAGCATTAAGAATTCTGGAATAACTTCTTTGATATTATCTGCGATAAATACTTGGTTATTGTAAAGTTTGATTGTACCTTCGATTGAATCATATTCTGTATTGATCTTAGGGAAGTAAAGGATACCTTTTAAGTTGAATGGGTAATCCATGTTAAGGTGGATCCAGAATAATGGCTCTTTATAATCTTTAAATACATGACGATAGAATTCTTTGTATTCTTCATCTGTACAGTCATTAGGATGTTTTGCCCATAATGGAGTTGGATTATTGATTGGTTCTGGTTTCTTAACTTCTTTCTTTTCTTCTGTTGCGTTACCGTCTTCATCAACAGTTGCATCGATTACATCGTCTGCTTTTGCTTCTTCAGCTTCTTCCACAGGTGCATTTGCATTTGTAAAGTAGATTTCTACTGGCATGAAGGAACAGTATTTTTCAAGAACTTCTTTTACGCGGTATTCATTACAGAATTCGCAGCTATCTTCATTAAGGTATAACGTAATTGTTGTACCTACTGTTTCTTTATCGCTTTCTTCCATTTCAAAGTCTACGCCGCCTTCACTTTCCCAGTGAACTGCTTTTGCGCCTTCTTTAAATGATTTAGTTTCGATTGTAACTTTATCAGCTACCATGAAAGTAGAGTAGAAACCTAAACCGAAGTGACCAATGATTTGATCTTCATTTGTCTTATCTTTGTATTGTTTTAAGAATGCTTCTGCACCAGAGAATGCGATCTGGTTGATGTACTCTTTCACTTCGTCTTCAGTCATACCGATACCGTTATCAGCAAATGTAATTGTTTTTTCTTCAGGGTTAACAATTACATCAACACGACCTTTATAATCATCTGCCAGGCTAACTTCACCCATAATATCTAATTTTTTAAGTTTTGTAATTGCATCACATGCATTAGAAACTACTTCACGGATAAAAATATCATGATCTGAATATAACCATTTCTTAATAATTGGGAAAATATTATCGGAATTAATCGAAAGACTTCCTTGTTGTTTTGTCATAATTGTATCGCTCCTTTATTTATTATCAATCATTCGTTTTATTTAATTAATATAATAATACTAGTATTTTTAAAAGTCAATACAAAATTAGCACTCGTTTCAAAAGAGTGCTAACAGCACCTCATTTCCCGACTATTTACGCCACTTCCCCCATTTATAAAATCTTTCTAAACGCCTCTCTCCCTCAACTATTCTTCTCTAAAAACGCTCCAATCTATTACCCTGTCTTCCTATGTATCTACTCCTTAAATCTCGTAGCCTCTTTGTTCTTTCATTCTTGACGGTCTTTCGCTTTTATGAAGCTAGTCTTTTGTATCAGGTATTTTAATACCTGATCCCCCGCGGCTGTCGCCCAGTAAACTAAAAAAAGGTTTTGCATTAAAATATTCACAGCCTACAGTAAAAACAAATGGCAGATTGCTACGGAACCTCCCATTTGTTTTTTCGTAAACCTAAAACTATTTTAATGCAAAACCCATTCTCAGCCTAAATTGCGACATTCTAAGCTTCGACAGCCGCAATCTGGTATTTCTTCATCATAAGCTTCACGGTATCATCCCAGTAATGCTCTAAGGACTTATCCATGCTAAATACCTTGATACTGCTGCCCGTAATCACGTTTAAGCCGTTCTTATCGAATTTAACATGAACATAAAGGCCATTCACGTCTGTTGGCTTAAAACTGCTGCCACTGCGTTCTACTAACTTCGTTAGCTGCGTTTCATTAAGTTCAAAGATCATCTTAAAGGCAAGCGGTGTACGCTTTCCCTTAATCATCTCAAAAGCTAATGGCTTAATCTCTTTCCATTTTGCCAATCTTCTTCCCTCAAACGCCTCTAACTCTTCATTTGTGTACCAATCCTTATTGATTGATCCATCTATATGAATGGATTGCGCCATGGCAATATCCATTTCAGACATCAAGAACTCGTCAAACATCTCATGAACGAAAAGCTCTGACGTAAATTTCTTCACATCCTGAATATTCAGTGCAATCATAATTTCCTACCTTTCTGTTGTACATTTTCCTACCCTGTTGGCAACTGTCCATTCAGTAAATAGTAAAGTCCAACAAGTACAAGAATGTGGAGCGGATAAAAGATATAGAAAAGATACTTTATCTTCGGCCCACGTTCTCCATTATATAATGCAGTTAAAAGGACTGCAAAACCTGCAAAATTCTGTCTAATCATATGACCCTTTACGTATAATCCACCACAAAAATAAATTGTGATAATCTCAATACATAAGAATATAAAGAAATGTCTTCCTCGATATAAATAAAAAATCACGATATAAAATACACCAAGCACGTTATAATCTGTCTTCAGTATCATTGCAATGCTGCTAAACACAATTGCAATCACCACATCAATTATGGATTTCACAAAGAATTCCATCGGATATTTTCTATCCGCCTGGTCCATTAGATAAATGGCCACCAGGCCTAAAAATAAAGTAAAGAATATATTCTGGCTTTTCATATAATTTCCTGGCATATTTGCCAGTAAGTCAAAAGGATATTCAGAAACAACTGCAAAGAGAAGTAATCTGCCCATGTATTTTTTCACATTTGATGTATGGTAAAATCCTTCTACCAATAAGAAACAAAAGATTGGAAATGCCAATCTTCCAATTAGTCGAAATGTTCCGACTTCTGGGAAAAAGACAAGTCCAATATGATCAATCAGCATAGTAATCATTGCTATGATCTTTAGGCTAAAACCATTTAGTCTTAACTGTTTCATAAAACTAGTAAACTCCTTTAAGCATGCCGTTTAAATTAACTCTACATTTTTTGAAACAAGAACTACGATCGAACGAGGCTTCACTTGTAAACGCTTATTTACCAACTGCTTCTTCACCTTATCCGTCATCTCTTTCTGTTCCATAATCTGTTCATACTCTTCACTTGAATCGATCAACACGTCCCATTCCATATTCTCTGGAAGATTTGGCAAATCAAAATTGTGATTCTCCCAGTGCATATTGTATGCAAAATAGAAATAATTATCGTTATTTTCTCGATCGATCTTTACATATTTTCCACATAACAAAATGCCAAGAACACGGCTGTAATTGGAGTAATCCGGATACCATGCCTTTGTTCCATGGAAGGACAGGTCTGGATATCCACAGGAGATATAATCCATAACCTTGAATTCATCCTGCATATGAAGAATCATATGCTTCTTTCGAAGGGCAATCAGCCACTTCACATATTTAAATAAAGCTTCATTATTTTTCAGTAAGTGCCAGTTCAAATATGATATCTCATTGTCCTGACAATATGCATTGTTATTCCCATGCTGGCTATTTCCAAACTCATCACCAGCAAGGATCAAAGGGGTTCCTTGACTCATTAGAAGCGTTGTAAATGCATTACGCATCTGCTTTTGTCTAAGCTCTAGTACGCGTTTGCTCTTCGTCAAGCCTTCTTTTCCACAATTCCAGCTATAGTTATAATCTGTACCATCATGGTTCTCTTCTCCATTTTTGGAATTGTGCTTCACATCATAGGAATAAAGATCTGCCAGCGTAAACCCATTGGTATTGGTAATATAGTTGACTCTTGCAATTTTGGCAGGATTACACTTAAAATGCATGCCAAATCTGCTTGCCATCTCTTCGTCTCCTTTTAGGAAACGTCGTATATCATTTTGGAATCCATCATTATACTCTGCAAGATTTTTAAACTTCGGACTGCTCTCTCTATATAAATCATATGTATTCCAATTGCTACACATTAATTTAATTTTCCCAAGATACGGATCTGTCCCTAAAAACTTAACTGGTACGACTTCATTATTAAAACGGAAACCATCAACATGGTACTCACGTACCCAGAAGCGTAAGCATTCTGATACAAACATAGGATTAATATGGTCTATAAAATGAAACTCCATATAGACTTCAATATTTTCCGCATGACAAGCTTGTACCATTTCCTTAAACTCATTGATCGGATTTTTCGTTGCTGCATAAGATGCCTTTGGTGCATAGTAATACGCATCCTTTGTATATCCCCAGTAATTCAGCTTAAACTCTGGTTCTAAGTCTAATTTTTCTTGTCGTAAAAATTCACGATAACCACTATATCCAAAAGGTGTCGCCTTAGACTCTACGATTTCGTTAAATTCATAGATTGGCATTAATTCAATTGCATTTACACCAAGCTCCTTTAAATAGCCTATTTTTTCAGTAATTCCTTTAAATGTTCCTTTATGTCTAACCTTGGAGGAACTGTGCTTTGTAAATCCTCTTGGATGTAATCGATATATAATCAAATCTTTATATTCTGTCTGAGGATGCTTGTCTTCTTTCCAATTAAACTTTGGAAAAGAAAGACATCCTCGAACTAACTTTTTATCTTTGGGCTGAACATACTTACCAAATATCTCACGGCCGGATACTTTTGGAGCTTGAGGGTCAACAAACTCGTGACCCTTCACCTCATACATATATTCCAATTCTTCGTTATTTGGCAAATTATCGATGGCTAGTGCATAGATATTTCCTGTCTTATACTCACTGGTAAGCTCCACGCAAAATAGTTTTTTAATATCACCTTTTTTATATATATTTAAAAAGCATCCATTGTCTTCATCAATTGCAACAGAAAAGTATGTTGTATTCTTCTCTTTTGTAACACCAAGCGGCAATGGCCTGCCATATTTAATTTGATACATTTCAGGATTTAAATTTGTCACTATTAGTCCTCCAGATTGATTTCCTATTTGCTTTGATTACTAATCTTTTCAGCTAAATCGTTTAAATAAACCCAACGATCCATTTTTTCCTCGTATAATTGCTCTAATCTAGACTTTTCTTCCATTAATTCATTTAACTTTGTAAAATTCGTTGCTTGTTTCCCAATTTCTTCTTCAGTTTTGCTGATTTTTTCTTCAATATCAGCAATTACTTGATCTATTTCATTATACTCCTTTTGCTCATTGTAAGTAAACTTAAGTTTCGTAGTTTTCACTTTTACTGCCTGTGTTTTCTTTTCAACTTCTACAGGTTTACTTTCTTCGACAAAATCACGAGCTACAGCTTTATAGTCATTATAATTTCCTTCATATTGAGCAACTTGTCCCATACCTTCAAATGCGAAGATACGTGTAACGATTTTATTTAAGAAATAACGATCATGGGATACGGTAATTACGATACCGTCAAATGTCATAAGATATTCTTCTAAGATCGATAATGTCTGAATATCTAAATCATTGGTAGGTTCATCTAGGATTAATACATTTGGTGCTTCCATCAATACCATCAATAGGTAAAGTCTACGCTTTTCACCACCGCTTAAACGGCCGATCTCTGTATATTGCATTGCAGAATCAAATAGGAAACGCTCACACATCTTGGATGCTGTAATTTTTCCTTCAGGAGTCTCTAAGTATTCTCCCACTTCTTTCACACAATCGATTACTTTTTGATTTGGATTTAATGCTTGATTTTCCTGTGCAAAGTATCCGATTTTAACAGTCTGTCCAACTTCAATTGTTCCACTGTCTGGAGTAAGCTTACTTGTAATGATATTTAATAATGTAGATTTTCCGCAACCATTTGGTCCAATAATACCAATACGATCATTTTTCAAGAAAATATATGAAAAATCATTAATTAAGGTACGATCCCCAAAAGTTTTCTTAATATGCTCTAATTCAATTGTTTTTCGACCCAATCTTGATGCCATGGATGACATTTCTACGGATTGTTCTTCTTCAATTGGTTTTCTATCCTTTAATTCTTCAAAACGTTCAATTCTAGCTTTTTGTTTTGTGGAACGTGCTCTTGCTCCTCGCTTGATCCATTCCAATTCCATACGATATAAGCTTTTATTCTTACGTTCTGTTGCTTGTTCCATCTCTTCACGCTGTGCTTTTAATTCAAGAAATCCTGAATAGTTGGCATCGTACGTATAGATGTTTCCTTTATCTATTTCAACAATTTTATTTGTTACTTTATCAAGAAAATATCGATCATGAGTTACCATAAGCAATGCTCCGCGATATTTACGTAAATAGTCTTCTAACCATTCTACCATTTCATTATCTAAATGGTTGGTAGGTTCATCTAATACTAAGATATCTGCAGGAGTCAGTAACGTACGAACTAATGCTGCACGTTTTCTTTGTCCACCGCTAAGAATACTTGGCTTGCATGTAAAATCATTGATTTTTAACTTCGTAAGCATTGCCTTGGCATCACTTTCAATTGTCCAACGGTCTGTATGCACATCTTTTCCTTCACAGATATTCTCTAGTAATGTCTTGTTATCGTCAAATTCCGGAACCTGTGGTAAATATTCTATATGAATCTGATTTCCTTTTACAACTTGTCCTTCATCTGGTTCGACAAGTCCTGCTATGATTTTTAATAAAGTTGATTTACCAGTTCCATTTATACCAATCACACCCATTTTATCATTCTCATTGATACCAAGAGATGCATTTTCTAGTAACATTCTTTGCGTGTAACTGTGTGTGACATTTTGCATCGTTAATAAATTCATAAGTAACTCCTTATTAGCATATATATATCAGTCATGTTTTGTTTTATCCTACAGAATATTATATACAAAACCAAAAACTTAAACAAGCTAAATTTCCTATTTCATACATCGTTCCCAATAGGAAACAATAGAAAAGGCTTGCAAATTTCTAGGTTTAATGTAAAATAGGAATGACTATTGTCTATAATAAGGCATAGAATGATTACGTTAATAATAAAAGATTAGAATAGAGAGGTTGTTTATAATATGATTCAAGCTGCTAATGTCACTCTACGACTTGGTAAACGTGCACTTTTTGAAGACGTTAACATCAAATTTACTGAAGGTAACTGCTACGGTTTAATCGGAGCAAACGGTGCTGGTAAATCTACATTTCTTAAGATTTTATCCGGACAAATCGAACCATCCCAAGGAGATATCATTATCACTCCTGGCCAACGTTTATCCTTCTTACAACAGGATCACTTCAAATACGACGAATTCGACGTATTAAACACAGTTATCATGGGTAACCAAAAACTTTACGAAATCATGAAGGAAAAAGATGCGATCTACGCAAAAGAAGACTTCACTGAAGAAGATGGTATCCGTTCTGCTGAACTTGAAGGCCAATTCGCTGAGATGGATGGATGGAATGCTGAAAGTGATGCTGCAATGTTACTTAACGGTTTAGGTATCGAAACAGATCTTCACTACAAATTAATGAGCGAACTTGACGGTGGGGAAAAAGTCAAAGTTCTTTTAGCTCAAGCATTATTCGGTAACCCAGACATCTTACTTCTAGATGAACCTACAAACCATTTAGATATGAACGCTATCCGTTGGTTAGAAGAATTCTTAATCAACTTTGAAAACACTGTAATCGTAGTATCCCATGATCGTTACTTCTTAAATAAAGTATGTACTCATACTGCTGATATCGATTACGCTAAAATCCAGTTATACGCTGGTAACTATGACTTCTGGTATGAATCCAGCCAGTTAATGGTTAAACAAATGAAAGATGCTAATAAGAAGAAAGAAGAAAAAATCAAAGAGTTACAAGACTTTATCCAACGTTTCTCTGCGAACGCTTCTAAATCTAAACAAGCAACTTCCAGAAAGAAAGCTCTTGATAA
>JAUNRX010000153.1 GCA_030539495.1 bacterium
TATGGAAGGGTAGAAGCAAAGATGAAGAAAAAGTGGACCAATAACATTGGAATCAAAATTTTATCCGTTGCTATTGCCTTTCTATTATGGGTTGTCATTATTAATATCGAGGATCCAACAACATCTAGGACGTTTCGTGTGAAAGTAGATATCCTGAATGACGAAGTAGTAGAGTCAAGCGGGAAGGTTTATAAAATAACAGAAGGCGATTTTGTTGAGGTAACGGTAAAAGGAAATAAGAGTTACGTGGATTCCTTGTCAGACTCAGATATTACGGCCACAGCTGATTTTAGATATTTATCCAACTACGGTAGTGTACCGATTACCGCAAAGTGTACGAAGTATACAACAACGAAATATTCGGTTGAGCTTGGAAGTGTCGATCATGTCTTAGTGAAACTGGAAGATAAGGACCAAGGAAAGTTTATTGTGTTATTTAACCTGGTTGGAGAACCACCGGCTGGTTATTATGTAGATACCAATTTAATTACTTCGAATCCTACAAAGATTACAGTCTATGGAGGAGAAAGCATTATAAAAAGTATCTCTACAGTACAGGTTGATATTGATGCAAGCAATCAGACTAGTAATTTTAAAGATAAGTTGGTACCGAAGATTTATGATAGTTCAGGTAACCTAATCGACTCTAGCAATGTTAAGTGCAGCGTATCAGAGGTATCCGTAACGGTGACTGTATTACGAACAAAGAAGGTTCCGGTTAATATAACATTGACAGGTAAGCCTGCACATGGATATAAGGCAGAGGATCCGGTTTATGACCCTACTGAGATTACAATCGCAGGAACAAAGGCAAATCTGGACCAAATCAATAGCGTGGAACTTACCATCCCAATTGATAATGCATCCGAGACAATTCAGAGAACAATTGACTTGAAAGAGAGTGTATTGCCGGAGTATATTTATATTGATGGTGATAAGACATCGGTAAATATAGATGTCGCGATTGAGCCATTAGAGAGTAAGGAGATTACTTTTAACTCCAGCGATATTGCCGTCAAATTAACCTCTGAGACAGCAACCTATAACTTTGTTGATCCAAATCAACAATTCACAGTAAGGGTGTTTGCTGTAAAAGGAGAGTTGGACGATATAACGATTGATTCGTTAAAGCCAACCATTGATTTGACAGATAAAAAGTTTGGTACGCATAATGTAGAAATTAAATTTACAGACTCGTATTTAATTGAGCCTGTGAATAGCATTAAGGTGAAAGTAACATTGGCAAAACCGGCAGATATTGATTCGGAGCAAGGAGAGCAGCAGACCGAGCCTGTACCAACAGCTCCTATTGTAACTCAGACACCTGAGCCGACGGTAGAGCCGACACAAGAGCCTACGGCTACTCCTGAGAATACACCGGATGATTCGGAAGAAGCAGTAGCAACAGATTAAGTAGTAGATGTGAAAAAATAACCAAAGGCGGTTCATAAGGAGGGCTTCGATGATAGCAAAGAAGATAACGGTATGTAATCCTAATGGATTGCATTTAAAACCGGCAGGACATTTATGTAATGTGGCATTAACCTATGATTGCAGCATTACAATCCATATAAGAGAGAAATATGTGAATGCGAAAAGCGTACTCGGTGTGTTAAGCGCATGTATTAAATATGGAGATGAAATCGAAATCATTTGTAATGGTGAGGACGAGGAAGCTGCTATGGAAGGAATTCTTCTTTGTATTCAACGAGGTTTAGGTGAACAGCTATAATAAATAAAAGAGGGCCTATGTGTTTATAATTATAAATACATAGGCCCTTTCAGCTTGTCGACAAAGTCGCCAAGCTTTGGATGAAATCAGGATTTCATCCAGCACCGAGGGAAATGATTAGTGCTCATTCGTGCAAGTCCTTAAAAGGCAGGACCTATTCGCACTAATCCGATATCCGAAAAGCGTCGTTTCCGGATATCGATTTGAATGAACACCGATGGTTTTCAAACTTTCTCCCAAGAATTACTTCGGAGAAAATGCAAAAATCACTTTGTCTACAGTCTGAGAGGCCCTTTGTGTAGGGAAAGTGCATTAAAAACAACTTGCCAACATTTAGACAAAATGGTATAATTTACTACAACTAAAATCAAAGAGTAAAGGATGAGCAGAATGGGGCTAGAGTAGACAATTCGACATTGTTTATAATAAAAAAATATAGTGTGATTTATCGACTCCAGGGGTAATATATTATACATATACGTATGTGACAGTACTAATTATTGAGAATATGGAGGAGATAGGATGTTAAATTATAATAGATATAAAAGAGTGCCTGTTGTACATATGCCAGAGAGAGAATGGCCAAACAAGGAAATAGAAAAAGCACCTGTATGGTGTAGCGTTGATTTAAGAGATGGAAACCAGGCATTGATTGAGCCAATGGTAGTAGAAGAAAAAATTGAGTTCTTTAACTTCTTAGTAAAGCTTGGATTTAAAGAAATTGAAATTGGATTTCCAAGTGCGTCGCAAATTGAATATGATTTCTTACGACAGTTAGTCGATCGTAATTTAATCCCTGATGACGTTATCGTACAGGTCTTAGTACAATGTAGGGAACATTTAATTAAGCGTACGTTTGAGGCAATTGAGGGCGTTAAAAAGGCAATTGTACATATCTACAACTCTACCTCAACCTTACAGCGTGATGTAGTGTTCCATAAAGAGAAAGACGAGATTAAGCAGATTGCAATCGATGGAACCGATATGGTAAAGAAATATGTAGAGGATTTCCCAGGAGAAATTATCCTAGAGTATTCTCCTGAAAGTTTTACGGGAACAGAGCTTGATTATGCCTTAGAAGTTTGTGAAGCAGTACTTGATACATGGGGTGCAAGCAAAGAAAAGCCGGTTATTATCAATCTTCCTGCTACTGTGGAGATGAATACTCCTAATGTGTATGCAGATCAGATTGAATGGATGAGCAAACACTTTAAGAATCGTGAAGCAGTTATTTTAAGCGTACATCCACATAATGACCGTGGTACAGCTGTAGCAGCTGCAGAATTAGCTATTTTAGCTGGCTGTGACCGTATTGAAGGAACCTTATTTGGCAATGGTGAACGAACAGGTAATGTGGATCTTTTAAATATCGCATATAACATGTTTTCTCAAGGAATTGATCCAAACCTTGCAATTGAGAATGTAAATGAGATTGTTGAAATCTGTGAGAGATGTACGAAGATGCCAGTGGGCATGCGTCATCCTTATGCCGGAAAGCTTGTATTTACTGCATTCTCAGGATCTCATCAGGATGCAATTAATAAAGGTATTCATGCAATGCAAGAACGTGGTCTGAAACATTGGGAAGTACCATATCTTCCAATTGATCCAAGTGATGTAGGAAGAGAGTATGAGCCAATTGTTCGTATCAATAGCCAGTCTGGAAAAGGCGGAGTTGCTTTTATTATGGATTCTTGCTTTGGATTTAAGCTTCCAAAGGGCATGCATAAGGAGTTTGCAGATGTCATCCAGGTAATTGCAGAAAAGCAGGGAGAAGTTGCTCCAGATCAGATTATGTCAGTATTTAAGAGCTGCTACCTTGAGGCAAAAGAGCCTCTTCATTTTAAAAAATGTATCGTAGAAGATACTTCAGAAACGGAAACAGAGTATGATACAAGAGTACGAATCTTATATACAGACAATGGAGAAGAAAGACATTTAGAAGCAAGCGGAAATGGACCTATCGATGCCGTACAGCGTGGTTTACAAAAGGAACTTGGAATTAAGCTCAAAGTGCTTGATTATAATGAGCATGCATTACGTTCCGGATCTAATGCCCAGGCTGCAGCGTATATACATATGATGGATATGGATACTCGTAAGGTGACCTATGGAGTTGGTGTAAGTTCTAACATTACTAGAGCATCCATTCGAGCTATCTTTAGTGCAGTTAATCGTTTAAGTAATAAATAGTGTTATTTGAGCATCCTAGTACCAAAAAATACTAGGATGCTTGTTTTATATAGGCGGGTTTGTTATAATAGCGTTGTATAAGAATAGTTGTTGAAATTACGAAAATCGAGTCGTTATAAAAGGCTTAATACAAGATGAAAAAGGGGCTCAGAGCTAGGAGGTTTATATGGAAACGTTAGAAGAACAAAAAGATAACATTACTATTGAACAGATTTATACGATTTTAAACAATTATCGAATTGGTAAAAAGCCATTGGCAAAGCTTCTTGGCTGGGGTGAGACTACAATTATCCGCTATGTAGAAGGGGATTCACCAACAAATGAATATTCTGATAAGTTACGAATGATTTTAGAAAACCCGGGATATTTTTACGAGATATTGACGAGAAACAAAGGTAATATCACGCAGGTAGCCTATAAGAAGTGTTCTAAGGCTGTCTTGAAGCAAATGCTGCAATCAAGAATTAGTGTAATCTCACAATACGTAATCAATAAGCGAAGTGGTCAAATCAGCTTATTAGAATTAGAAACATATCTATATTACATACAGGCATTTCATTTAGCATTATATAACCGTCCATTATTTGAAGATGACTATATTATCAATGATGTACAGATGCCATACGAACGAGTATATCAAGATTATATGACAAGAAAAATGCAAGTGTTATCATTAGAAGAGGATATTCTTACAAGACAAGAGAAAGAATTCATCGACTATGTATTACAAGCATTTGACTGGTATGGCCCATCTATGCTTAAAAGTTTAGCGGGTTATGAAAAGGTAATGCTACGCATTTCTAGAGATAATCTTAATCGTAAGATTATCAATAAAGAGACAATTAAAATGCACTTTATTGATGTTATTACTCTTTATAAAATTAATTCAGAAAAAGACATACATAACTATCCAGATCAACGTTTTAGAGAAATCAAAGAATTACAATAAAAAAAAGACCAGATGGCAACTGTAAGTTGCTATCTGGTCTTTTTTGCGAACTAGCGCTGAATTAATGTGAACTTTTCTTCGAGACGGATCGGACGGTAGGAAAGCTTCGCTTTACGAAGGCCTTCTTCGCCGAGATCATCTTCACGATTTACAAGTTCAGCTTCTGGAAATTCATTTAATAAGAACTGTTGATTGATATAGTTATATATACCACGAACATCAAGAGCACCTTTTTCAATGTGTATAAACGCACATTTTAAGTCTGGATTGTAACTGCCAATGCTGTAGGCAGCTAACTTACCATCCATATATACACCGCCCATTTTACATGGAAGTAAAGGACAGTGGTCAAATACACGAAATACTCCAGTTTCTTCACTAGTAATGGCATCTAGACGCTCGGAAACGTTACGAGCCTTGAGCCACTCTTCGTGGAATTCTGAAATTTCCTTTGTATCACAGCAGTGAAGAGTACGATATTCATAGTGACCATCATACAATTTTTTGAATGCATTTAAATGATTTTTTTTCTTGTGATAGCTTTTACCACTTAAAGTTCGAAGCTTTTCAGCATCGTACATGTAGTCGAACGTATCACGTTCTTCTTTAATGTCGAATTCATTTAAAAAGCGTTCGGATTTCTTTAATGTGCTTAAAAATAGCTCATCAACAATATACATTTTTAGAGGAACATTAAGGACATTATTAAAATAGTCCTTAATGTCAAAAAATGCTGTTTCAATATCTTCAACTTTGCAATATGGCATCATTGTAGCTAGTTCATTGTTTATTGTCATTTTGAAAAACATATATTTATCGGTAAATGCATACTCCGTTTGATAGAAGTCTGCCCAAATATACTGATTCATAAATTGGCCTTCAGAAGTGTAGATTGGACGCATTCTAGAGTACTTCTCTACAATCTGGGAGCAATCTGCTGTTAGTTTTTCAAATGTATAATTCATAGGTGAGACACCCTTTCTAGCATTACGCGATTATTTATTATTTCTCTTCGCACGCATACGCATTGATGGGTCAAGAATCTTTTTACGTAGTCTTAAGCTTTCAGGAGTGATTTCAAGTAATTCATCAGTTTCGATATAATCAAGAGCTTGTTCAAGACTTAAGATAGTAGGAGGTGATAAACGAAGAGAGTCATCATTTCCTGAGGAACGAGTGTTTGTTAATTGTTTCTTCTTACAAACGTTGATTTCCATATCGTCTGTCTTAGCATTTTGTCCAATGATCATACCAGCGTAAACTTTTTGGCCAGCACCGATGAATAAAGTACCACGGTCTTGTGCACCGTATAAACCATAAGTTACAGATTCACCAGATTCGAATGCGATAAGGGAACCTTGTTTACGGTAGGAGATTTCACCTCTGTATGTGTCATAACATTCGAATACAGTGTTGATGATACCATTACCTTTTGTATCAGTCATGAATTCACCTCTGTAACCGATAAGGCCACGGGAAGGAATTAAGAATTCGATACGAGTGAATCCACCGTTCATTGGAGTCATGTTTTGAAGTTCACCTTTACGTGAGCTTAATTTTTCGATAACAGCACCAGAGAATTCTTCAGGTACATCGATTAATGCACGTTCCATTGGTTCAAGTTTTTTACCGTTTTCATCTTCTTTATATAAAACTTCTGCTTTACTTACTGAAAATTCATATCCTTCACGTCTCATGTTTTCAATTAATACGGAAAGGTGAAGTTCACCACGTCCAGAAACTTTGAAGGAATCTGCACTGTCTGTTTCTTCAACACGTAAAGATACATCTGTATTTAATTCTCTGAAAAGACGATCTCTAATTTGTCTAGATGTTACAAATTTACCTTCTTGACCAGCAAGTGGACTATCATTTACCATGAATGTCATTGCGATAGTTGGGTCAGAGATTTTTTGGAATGGAATTGGAGTAGGATTTTCTGGACTACATAATGTATCACCGATGTGGATATCTGCGATACCAGAAATAGCTACGATAGATCCGATTTTAGCTTCTTCTACTTCAACTTTTTTAAGACCTTCATATTCGTAAAGTTTACTTACTTTTACGCGTTTGAATTTGTCTGGATCATGTTCATTTACGATAACTGCGTCTTGGTTTACACGGATAACGCCATTATCTACTTTACCAACACCGATACGGCCAACATATTCATTGTAATCAATTGTACTGATTAAGATTTGTGTTGGAGCTGTTTCATCACCAGATGGAGCTGGAATGTAGTCGATGATAGTATCGAATAAAGGTTTCATATCTACTGGTTCAACGTCAAGATCAAGTGTTGCAACACCAGATTTAGCACTTGCAAAGATGAATGGACAATCTAATTGTTCATCACTTGCATCAAGATCCATGAATAATTCTAAAATTTCATCGATTACTTCAAGAGGTCTTGCTTCAGGTCTATCAATTTTGTTAATACAAACAATTACAGGTAAGTCTAAAGCTAATGCTTTTGTTAAAACGAATTTTGTTTGAGGCATTGCACCTTCAAATGCATCAACTACTAAAACTACACCATTTACCATTTTAAGAACACGTTCTACTTCACCACCGAAGTCAGCATGTCCTGGAGTATCAATGATGTTGATTTTTGTGTCTCCATAAGTAATTGCTGTGTTTTTGGATAAAATGGTAATACCACGTTC
>JAUNRX010000154.1 GCA_030539495.1 bacterium
ATCTACTTCTTCAAATGTCCAGCTTAAACGTTCGCTGTTTTGAGACATTTCTAATGCAGATGTTGCAACACCACCAGCGTTAGCTGCTTTACCAGGAGCAAATAATACTTTATTTTCAATGAAGTACTCTGTTGCTTCGTAAGTTGTAGGCATGTTAGCACCTTCAGCTACAGCTAATACTCCGTTTGCTACTAATGTTTTAGCATCTTCTAAAGTTAATTCATTTTGAGTTGCACATGGAAGAGCAACATCACATTTAACAGACCATACGCCTTTACCTTCATGGTATTCAGCATTTGGACGGTAGTTTTTGTATTCAGTTAAACGAGCACGTTTTACTTCTTTGATTTCTTTTAATGCAGCTACATCGATACCTTCTGGATCGTATACCCAGCCTGTAGAGTCAGAACATGTAACAACTTTAGCACCTAAGGATTGCGCTTTTTGGATTGCGTAAGTTGCAACGTTACCAGCACCTGAAACTACTACTGTTTTACCAGCTAAATCAATGCCATTGCATTTTAACATTTCATGTGTTAAGTATAATAAACCGTATCCAGTAGCTTCTGTACGAGCTAAAGAACCACCGTATGATAAGCCTTTACCAGTAAGTACGCCTTCGTATGTACCTCTGATTCTCTTGTATTGACCGAACATATATCCGATTTCTCTTGCACCAGTACCGATATCACCAGCAGGTACATCAGTGTCAGCGCCGATATATTTACATAATTCAGTCATGAAGCTTTGGCAGAATGCCATAATTTCACGATCAGATTTTCCTTTAGGATCGAAATCAGAACCACCTTTACCACCACCGATTGGTAAGCTTGTTAAGGAGTTTTTGAAGATTTGTTCGAAACCTAAGAATTTGATGATGCTTAAGTTTACAGAAGGATGTAAACGTAAACCACCTTTGTATGGTCCAATAGCGTTGTTAAATTGTACTCTGAAACCACGGTTTACTTGAGTTTGACCTTTGTCATCTACCCAAGGAACTCTAAACATTAATTGTCTGTCTGGTTCAACGATACGTTCTAAGATAGCATCTTTACGATATTTATCTTCATTAGCATCGATTACTGGTCTTAAAGATTCAAGAACTTCTTTTACTGCTTGTAAAAATTCTGGTTGGTCAGCATTTTTTTGTTGAACTAATGCCATTACCTCATCAACATAACTCATTATTTAATCACCCTTTAGTTTAATTTTAGTACTGCTAATAACATTCGCATATACCATTACCAAGTATTATATAGATTTTTTATGGCAGATGCAATAAATTCTGGAAGATTTATGTCGATTTGAGAATTTCAATTATATGCAAAGTTTTACTGTGCTACACTAAAGTATTATCGCGTATTTTCCCTAAGATAATTAAGTCAATTTCTGGTTTCACTTAATAATCTTACACATTTTGACCAAATAATTATTTTCATAAAGGTGACTTATGTTTGTTGGCTGGCTTTGTTCTCTTTGGGTATAGAGCACCTAAAACCATGGTCTATACCCAATTTTTATTTTACAGATAGAAAATTTTTCTGCTTTTGGGCATACAGGCTATGGTTTTCTTGTGTATACCCATGATCTACGCTTTCTGTGGGTATACAGTATAAATTTACTCTTCCTATATCCAAAACAACATAATTCCCCATGATCTCCATCCTATTTTGGGTATAACCACCTCAAAACACTTCCACTATACCCAAACAAGCCTCCTACTTTCCCAACACTAACACTACAGCTGAAAGAAGCTTCATGCTTCTTTCAGTCACACTCTCCCGTCACCCAATCCGGAGTGGTCCAGAGAACCTACGGTGCTCCGTTCTTTTCGTCCCAGCGCCCCGCCCTGGGAAGGTCATCGGAAACTTCGTGTCCGATTATAATCGCATATCAGGAATTCACTTCCTGATATGCGGAAAGGAGCAAGCACGCGAATGCGTACTTGCTCCTTTCATTTCCCACAGCACTGGATGAAATCCTGATTTCATCCAAAGCCACCGTCCTCGGTGGCTTATTCGAGATCGTCGAAATCGAAAGCTGCTGCCTTTGTATAGTTAGTAACCTTAGCTTCAAAGAAATCTGTCTTTGTATTGTTAAGGTTAGAGAATCCTTCAATCCAAGCCATTGGATGCTCTGTGATTTCTGGATATAATTCTTTGATACCAATTGCACGAAGACGTAAATTGGATAAATACTTGATATATTTTTCAATTAAGTTATTGTTGATACCAAGGATTTGATTATCTGTTACATATTGTCCCCAAGCGATTTCATGTTCTACGCCTGTCTTCATCATTTCACGGATTTCTTCTTCGAATTCAGGAGTGAATAACTCTTTGTTTTCTACGCGAAGTTCCTTAATGATATTTTGGAACAATACAAGGTGAGTTACCTCATCACGGTTGATATATTTAAAAATCGTACTTGTTGCAGTCATTTTACCTTGTCTTGCTAACGTATAGAAGAAACTGAAGCCTGAGTAGAAATAAATACCTTCTAAGATATAGTTTGCAACGATGGCACGAGCTAAGTTCTGCTCAGTTGGTTCTTCATTAAAACGTTGATAAATATTAGCGATAAACTTGTTACGTTCTAATAAATGTTCATCCTCACGCCACATATCGTAGATCTTATCTCTAGATACTGGATTTGTAACCGTATCTAAGATATAAGAATAACTTTGTGCATGAATTTCTTCTTGGAATGCTTGTACGTTAATCAAACTTGATACTTCTGCTGCTGTGATATAGCGGCCTAAGTTTGGTAAATTCTCGCTTTGGATAGAATCAAGGAAGTTTAAGAAACTGATGATCTTATCAAATGCATTTCTCTCTCCATCTGTAAGGTATGGGAATTGCTTTACATCCTCACTTAATGAAATTTCTTCCGGAATCCAAAAGTTATTTAAAAATGTACGGTAAAGGGTATTTGCCCAGTCGTACTTAATACGATTCCATTCTCTTAAATTTGTTGTATTTCCATTTAACATGCTTTCCGTGCCACGGACACCGAACTCATTAAAAATCTTTTTCTTTTCCATAGTAACCTCTCGTCTTTTCTTATTCTCTACTATTTCCTATTAGCTGGAACAGCTTGTACACTCATCCATTTCTAATGTTTGATTACGAACATAATAGATTGTCTTAACACCATTTTTGAAGGACTGAACATAAAGGTCTAAGATCTCTTTTGCACGTACTTCTGGTGTAATATATAAGTTAAATGATTGTGCTTGATCAATATGGCGTTGACGGATACCGCATGCTTTGATGCTGTATTGTTGGTCAATTGTATGCGCTTCTTTGTAGAACCAGAAGTTCTGATCATTTAAGTCTGGCGCTGTCTTAGGAATAAAGCTTCCTTTTTTCTCTTCGATGAAGAATTTCTTAAAGATTGGATCGATACCAGCACTTGTATTTGCAATGTTGGATGTAGATCCTGTTGGTGCTACTGCTAAGATATATCCGTTACGAAGTCCATATTCATGTACGTCTTTTTGTAACTGTTGCCATCTATCACTAGTATAGCCTCTTCTTGTGAAATATTCTCCTGTATCCCATTCGGAACCTTTGAATAATGGGTAAGAACCTTTTTCTTTCGCAATTTCCATACTTGCTTTGATTGCTTGGTATGCAATTTCTTCAAATAAGCTATCTGCTTCTTGTAAATGGTCTTCACTTTCCCATTGGATGTTGTGGTTTGCAAGGTAGTGGTGGTATCCACTTGTACCTAAACCGATGGAACGGTATTTGTCAGCTGTCGTTCTAGCTTCCATAACAGGCATTTGATTTAACGTAATAACGTTGTCTAACATACGAATTTGTAATGGTACGTTTTTCGCTAAATCTTCTTTGTTGATCTTACCAAGATTGATGGAGTTTAAGTTACATGTAACCATATCCCCTGCTTTTACTTTTGTAATCACAACCATATCGCCATCTTCTGTTACCACTTTTTCTTCCATCATTTCTGATTCGCTCATATTTTGAGCAATTTCGTGGCAAAGGTTGGATGCGTAGATCATACCGCTGTTTTTATTAGGGTTTGCTCTATTTACCGTATCTCTAAAGAAGATAAATGGTGTTCCTGTTTCTACTGCACTCTTCATGATTTTCTTCATAATATCAAGTGCTGGAACTGTAACACGTGCTAATTCTTCATTTGCTTCACATTCAAGGTAACGTCTTGTAAATTCTTTATCATCTACTTCATCGTAGCAGTCTTCAAGACGGTAACCCATATGTTTTTCCACCATAAATGGATCAAATAAAGACCATGTTCCTCTTTCTTCTAAGCGTTCCATAAATAAATCTGGAATACTTACTGCTGGGAAGATATCATGAGCTTTTCTTCTGTCATCCCCGTTATTTGTACGTAATTCTAAGAATTCATATAAATCTGCATGCCAAATATCAAGTGTTACTGTAGCTCCACCTTTTCTACGTCCTAACTGGTCAACTGCTACTGCAGTATCGTTGTAAAGACGGATCCAAGGGATGACACCACCACTTGCATTTTTGTATCCTCTGATTTCAGAGTTAAGCGCTCTGATCTTACCTACGTAGATACCAAGAGCACCGCCATGTTTACTTACTTGGCTGAATTTTTGGTTTACGTCATAGATAGACCATAAGTTGTCGCCTACTGCTGAAATAAAGCAGCTGCTTAATTGATAGAAACTTGTTCCTGCATTGGCAAGCGTTGGTGTTGCCACTGTCATTTGTAAGGAGCTAAGTAAATCATAGAATTGCTTTGCATATTCTAATTTGTTTTCGCCTTCTGGAATTGCAAGATGCATCGCAATCGCCATAAAACGTTCTTGAGGAAGCTCATAAACTTCTTTATTGTATCCCTTGATTAAGTAACGGTCTGCTAATAACTTTACTCCCTCGTAATTAAATAAGTAATCACGCTCTGGTTTAATATAAGAAGATAGTTCCATAATATCTTCTTTTGAGTAATTTTCTAATAGATAGTCCCCGTATAACTTCATTCCACTAAGCTTTACTACTAACTCATAGAAATCACCGTAACCAAAGAATTTGTAATTTCTTGTGATTCCTGCTTCTTTATATAAGTCAAATACAAAAAGTCTTGCTGCAACATACTGCCAGTTTACATTTGTAGACTTTACAGCATTTCCGTAACCATCTTCTTTGTTTTGGATTACTTTTTCAATTGCAGTCTGTACTAATACTTTTTGGATCTCTTTTGTACTCATTCCATCGATGAATTGAATATTGGAGTCCAATTCCAATTCGATTGGATCACAGCCTTCAAGCCCTTCGCAAGCAAATGCGACCATTTTCTTTGTTTTTTCAACACAAAGAGGCTCAAAAGAACCATTTCTTTTTTTAATATTAATTACCATTCTAATTTTCCTTCCGTTTACCTATAAAACAAACGCTATTCTCATTGTTTTGGAAGATTTTATCAATCTTTACTATTCTCATACAGTTTATTATATATAAAATGAAACCATTTTTCTCTTTTTAAATTATGGAAATAATCATAAAAATTATTTTGAATTAGTTTTTACTATCCAAACATATACTATAAATAAAATACTAAAAGGATGTTACATATGCCAGAAATCAAGGAATATAATCGAATTAAGGCAATCGAGTATGCGAATAAATGGGCACTTTCTAGGAACCCAAATTACCTAGATTTTACAAATTTTGGCGGCGATTGTACTAATTATATCAGCCAGTGCCTCTATGCCGGAAGTGGCGTAATGAATTATACAAAGATTTTTGGGTGGTACTATAATTCTGCGTATGACCGTACTGCCAGCTGGACTGGCGTAAAATACCTGTATAATTTTTTGACTACCAATAAGACAAAAGGACCATTTGCAACAGAAATTCCTTTAAATCAAATCAAAGTAGGCGATTTAATCCAATTGAAGAATGCAGAAAACGTATACTACCACACCTTGATTGTGTCCGAAATACGGGGGCAGACTACCCCAGACTTCATTCTTATCAATGCCCATGACTTTAACGCCCTTAGACGCCCCCTGGTAACTTATAACTATGCTTCCTACCGATGCCTTCGTATTGACGGGGTCTATATTTAACCTATAAGTATAATTTTCTAACAAAAAAGAGCTAATAAAGGGTCGTCCCAGTGTATTAGCTCTTTTTTGTCAATTTATTATTTTATGTAATCGTGAGGACATGTCCATAATCACATCACTACACTCGATTTGTGTCTGCCACTCTTTATTGATTCTATGTATTCCTACTTTTGTTCCTATAAGGGTTCCACAAAGTGCTCCTGTGACATTACTGTTTCCATTATGATTTATGGAAAACTTAATTGCCTCTTCATACTCTTCCTCATAGCTTATAGCACTATAAAGTGCGATTGCCAATGCCTCATCTGCCACAAACCCTTCTCCAAGCTCTTTTTTCCTCGCTGAACTTTTCGGTTCTTCCCCTGCAGATTTTAATGCTGCCTTAATTGCATCAATTGTCTCCTCAGATGCTGAACAATACTTTAGAATAGCTAAGGTTTCCTTTGCCGCCTTCTGTATACTTACTCCATTTACAAGATAACTGATAATTGCACTTAGTGCACCTGCTGTATAATATCCAGTCGGATGAGTATTAGTAATTGCTGCCACCTTGCATCCTGCTTCAAATGCCTTCTTAGGGCTTTTACTAAATGACAGGCCAATTGGCGCTGTACGCATTAAGCCCCCGCATCCTTTACTTTGGTTGATTGGCTGCTCTATCCTTCCAAACTCCTGATTTTTCGCCTGTAATAATGCTTGCAAGCATGTATTGCTAGGACCTCTTCTATGATATAGTTCCTTTGTCTTCAATAAGGGTGAACCAAGATCCATCCGTTCATCTTGCAGGATCCAATAGTATCTTTCATCTGCCAAAGGATATTCTTGTGTATGTAACCAGCGCTCATAGCTATAAAAACAACGGGATACGATATCCGAGTAGCCAATTCTCTTTTTGATGATATCTGCCCAAATGACTCCTTCACATGTAAATAACGTCATCTGGGTGACTGCCGAGATTTCTGCTACACCATTTTCATTTAACACCAGTGTATTCAGACCATTCACTCCATAAGTGGCAACTATTTGATCAAAACTATCATAGCGAATTGGCAGCCCTAAGGCATCGCCAATTGCCCCACCCATCAAGCAACCAGTAACTTGAGATATATCAACCATGCCACTACCTCCTTACCACCTTACGCGTTACTTCTAGTATAGCACATTTTACTTTCCATTGGTGTTCTTTTCCTTCCACAATTTGCATTTACTGTGAATTTGTAAGGACGATTCTTAAATGTGAATACACAATACGTCGAATGTCGTCATATATTAAAGTATATCAAGGGTATAAAGGTAATTATTATGAATGAATTTCTATATTATTTAATGATGTCGAGAAATGGGTGCGGTGGTAATTGTAATCCTTGTAATGGATGCAATAATTGTGGTAATTGTTGTCGTAACTGTTCAAAGCCATGCTGCAATAATAACTGTTGTTGTAACAAAAACTGCTGTA
>JAUNRX010000155.1 GCA_030539495.1 bacterium
GGTGTATTGGCGTACTCAAGAGTGTTGTTATAAAGACAATAAAAATGCTCCGCTAAGGCTGCGCACTCACCAGAAAGGAAGATGTCGCTGCCGTGACCAGGTTAGGCGCGATAGTTTTGCAAGCAAAACTCTATCTATATGGTGTATTGGCGTACTCAAGAATGTTGTTATAAAGACAATAAAAACGCTCCGCTAAGGATACGCACTCACGTGAAAGTTTCTTCGACTTGAAGGTTTTGCACTCTCATGAATGAGGAACAGGAAGTTTAGAGTGTCGAAGACACTTTGTTCTTGCTGAAAAGAACATGAATCATAAGATTATCACAATATGATTATATTTGATGCAGAGAGTTGAGATACTTTAGAGAATGTTAGTAAGAATAGCAATTGCTGTAATCTTGATCAGCTATTTATCATAATGGATTTACTAAAAATGATAGGGGCTTATTAGTATGAGAGCATTAAGGGAAAGGAGGAAATAGAAACAGGAAGAGATAGTATGTATTCGGTAAGGGATAGATGATTATTGTCTATAAAGCTAGACGTAGAAGCCGTTTTATTAGATTAAATCGAGGAATAGTACACATTATATAAAACTAAACGCTCTCAGAGACACTTTTTTCTATAGGATAAGGAGGGATAGGTCTATCTTTATTTACAGTATACTATTTTTATGTATATTAACAGATATTTTATAATTATAATGAAGATTGTTAAAAAAATAATTTAATATACAAAAATATACATAATATTCATAAATATAAATACATTGTTAAAAAAAATACAATAAAGCGAAATGCCTTGATTTATCAGGGATTGAGAGAGAGAAAAGGGACTGGAATTTGGATTGGAAAAGTAGAATAGAAACAATATAGAAGATATATTTCGACAAATAGTGTATACTTAAGACAATATACAAATTGAAAAGGATGAAACATCGGAATGATTGATAAGCTAGTTTTATTTAAGGGAAACATTGAGACATTAGGTTATTTTTCAGAACAAATGAAACCAGTGTTTGAGACATTAGGTTATAAAATCTTTATGTTTGATTTCTTAGAGCCGGAAAATAGCATACGATATTTAAAGAAATTTATTGCCAAGGGACGAACTGCATTACTTACGTTTAATTTTATCGGATTAGATGACTATGAATTATTTGGTGAGAAGAATGGACAGTTACTATGGGATAACTACGAAGTATTATGTGTAAACATCATGGTAGATCATCCATTTTATTATCATCCAATCTTAGCAGATATGCCAAACAACAATATTCAGTTATGCATTGACCGTCAACATCTGGCGTATGTAAATCGCTTTTTTCCACAGATTACTCATACTGGATTTTTACCATTGGCAGGGACAAGGTATCATGAAGATGAGTATTTTAAAGAACAGCCCTATGAAGAACGAGAAATGGACATTGTCTTCACAGGAAACTATGCAGCACCGGAGACATTTGAAAAGCATATTACAAGGGTTAATGAGGAATACACGGAATTTTATTATAAAATCATCAATGAGTTGATTACATGTCCTTCTACGTCAATGGATGCCTGTATGGAGAAGCATCTACTAAGAGAACTGGAAGATGAGAAGACGGATCAGAACATTATGGATGGCATGGCAGCTATGATCTTTATTGATCTATATGTACGCATGTACTTTAGAGGACAGGTAGTGAAAACATTGGTGGACAATGGATTTAAGGTAAATGTCGTAGGGGCTGGTTGGGAGAAGCTTACATGCAGCCATCCGGAAAATCTGATTATGCATAAGGAGTGTAAGTCGGCAGAATGTCTAGAGTATATTCAGAAGTCCAAAATCTCGTTAAATGTGATGCCATGGTTTAAGGACGGGGCGCATGACAGAATCTTTAATACAATGATGAATCAGGCAGTTACCCTAACGGATTCAAGTAAATATATTGAAGAACAGTACCAGGATAAGAAGGAATTATTCTATTATAAATTAGAGGAGTTAGAAAAGCTTCCTCAGATCGTTCAGGAAATTTTAAATGACCATGAGATGACAAAAGAGCTGATTGGTAAAGCCTATGAAAAGACGAATAAGGAGCATACATGGAAGCAGAGAGCAGAAGCAATCCATGGAATGTTAAGTAGTTGGAAGTAGGAAAAAGGCAGTAAAAAAACCTTGAAAAAGAAAAAAGTCAATAATGAAATAAAATAAGAAAAAAGTGTTGACTTTTTTCTTATACCTGTGTATAATGTAAGCATATTCCTCGATAGCTCAATGGTAGAGCACACGGCTGTTAACCGTGGGGTTGTTGGTTCGAGCCCAACTCGGGGAGTTATTTTTTTGCCATTTTTAGAAGTTTGCGGGGTGCAAATTTCTTTTTTTATTTCCAGCAAGTTTTTAACTTGCCGTCAATAAAAAAGGCTTTCCCAAAGAAGGAAAGCCAAGATGCGCATTCACGTGAGGGGGGGATATTACTTCGTAATCACGTTCAGCGCGAAAGAAATTTGCTAACCACAAATTTCTTTTTTTTTACAAAAATATAGTTTAATTATTGAACAAAATGATATATAATAGAAAATATAGTATATTATATCTTATAACATATTACTTAGGAGGTAGTAGAAATGAAGTTTTTTATTGATACAGCCAATGTAGAGGACATTAAAAAAGCAAATGACATGGGAGTTATTTGTGGGGTTACAACAAATCCATCTTTAATTGCAAAAGAAGGAAGAGATTTTGCTCAAGTAATTAAAGAAATTACATCAATCGTAGACGGACCAATTAGTGGAGAAGTAAAAGCAACTACTGTAGATGCTGAAGGCATGATCAAAGAAGGTAGAGAAATTGCTAAAATCCATCCAAATATGGTAGTTAAGATTCCTATGACTGTTGAAGGATTAAAAGCAGTAAAAGTATTAACAAGTGAAGGCATTAAAACTAATGTTACATTAGTATTTTCAGCAAACCAAGCATTATTAGCAGCTAGAGCTGGTGCATCTTATGTATCACCATTCTTAGGCCGTTTAGATGATATTTCAATGCCAGGTATCGATTTAGTTCGTCAAGTAGCAGAAATCTTTGAAATCCACGGAATTCAAACAGAAATCATCGCTGCAAGCGTTCGTAATCCAATTCATGTGACTGATTGTGCATTAGCAGGAGCAGATATTGCAACTGTACCATACAGTGTTATTGAAACAATGACAAAACATCCATTAACAGATCAAGGAATTGCAAAATTCCAAGCTGATTATAAAGCTGTATTTGGAGAATAGTCTTTCATTTCATAGAGATATATAATAAAAAAAGTACCAATCCATAAGGATGGTACTTTTTTTATTATGAGCAGTACATATTCTTTTTTGTTATAATGAAAAACATTTACATCTGAAAAAACGCATCTAATACGTCTTTTCTATATTTACGGCTGATTACCTTTTCACCACAGTTCTTGGTGTAAAGAGTAGTTCCACGGATGGAATCTATCTCGGCAATATTAAGCAGATCGCTTTGATTAATTCGGATAAAGTCATCGCTTAGTCGTTCGGCTAGATTTTTTAAAGAATCATAGACACGGTAACTTTCTTTCGTCGTAGTAATTAAGGCATGAGAACCACTTCGTTCAATAATACGGATCTCATGTTCTGGTACACGCATCTTATTTTTATCTCCGTAGAATACAAGAAAGTGGTTTGCTTGCTTTTCCTTACGGTCTGAAATCTGACGAATGGCCTTTAACAAGGTATGCTCTAATTTATCAGGAACGATTGGTTTTAATATATAGCCTAATGCATCGATGTCAAATGCCTCACAGGCAAATTCACGGTGTCCTGTAATGAAGATTACGACAATGTCCGGTCTGGAAGAAAACAGCTCAGCAGCTCCTTGGATTCCTGAGGCATCCCCTAGGTCAATATCCATAAATATAATGTCAATCTCATTGGAAGCAAGGTGTTCATTCAGGGCATCCAGGGTAGTAAAGCCTGTTAAGGTTACATCCAGATGATTTTTTTTAATGATATCCTTTAAATAAGAAGTATTAATCTGTACTTGTAATTGCTCATCATCGCATATGGCAATATGAAAATGCATTTATAGTTCCTCCTCTATTGGATTAGTAGCGGGTAAATAAACCTGGACATGGAATTCCTCATCATAGTAAATATTTAAGTCTCCATCGTACTCAGTTACGATACTCTTTATATTTTCAATTCCTAAGCCATGTATGTTTTGATTATTCTTGGTAGTAAGGAAACGTCCATTTTTTTCGATTGGCGTAGTCTTAAATGAGTTAATGCACTGGATGCAGTAGAAGGAACCTTTTTTGGAAAGCTTAAGTGTCAGATAGGCATTGTCCTTCACTTTGGATGCAGCCTCGATTGCATTATCTAAGATGTTGCCAAGTAATGCGCAGATATCCAGATCACTTATAGGAAGAGTCTGGACCTCGATAATCGGCTTAAATTTCACATTATGCATGGCTGCCTTGGCAAGCTTATTATTTATGATAACAGTAAGGGCCTTATTTTCTAGAAAAATATAATTATTTACATCGCTTGTTTCTTCGATGATTCCAGAAAGATAGTGATCAAGCTGTTCATATTCGTGTTCTTTTAATAGTCCAACCATTAAGCTAAAATGATTGTTCATATCGTGGCGAAATGAGCGAAGCTTGTAGACAAGCTGTGCCATATCCTGATTCGTACTGGTCTGCATTTCTAATTGCTGGACACGTAACTGGTAGTTCATTTCCTGTTTGGAGCGTTTGGCAATCTTAATAATCAACGTAGTTGCCACAATTGACATAAAGAGTAAACCAAAGGATAGGACAATCAGTGGTGTAGAATTAATCTGCATATACGTAAAGTCAGACCGGAACAGGAATAGCAACATAAAGAACAAGGCGATATTACAGAACATAATAAAGGAGAGTTCTTTATGATAAGGCATATCCAAGTTTTCGGTCCGTAGGTTAGTCTCACTGATAATTCCAAAGGCCAACAGCTTTGAAAAAATGGTACAAATCTGTGACACTGCTGTATTTTGTATTACTAGATGAAATGGTGTGCCATAGGACACTAAAAGCAGTACACAGACAAGGACTAATTCAGAGAGAATCATAATCGTATTAAATATTAAAAAGCTAATAATTTTCTTCTTAATTGAATTCGAATATAGGAGCAAAACTAAGAGGAAAATTAGAAATATTGATAGTAGTTTGGACATATAGTCCATAACAGATTCTCTGGTATTCCAATTAAATGAAAAGCGGAGAATCAATATAAAAAAAGATAAATATCCTATCAAACGTGGATTTTTAAATTTTTTTTTAAATTCTAGTTGATTATGTAATAATAGGTAGAGCAAAAAAGAATCAATTGCCGCTCCCATTAGGCTGAATAACATAAAAGATTCACCTCGACAGTTAGATATAATAACTTTATTATATCGTAAAAGCGAATTTAATGTCAAATTTAATAGGATATTAGTACTATAGTATAAAAGCAAATGCAAAATACGTCGGATTTTATGCAACATACGTAGTCTGGGTTGTAATCATTTCGAGAATTAGTATAATAAAAAACGAGAGAGGACGGAGAGATACCAATGACTTATGAACGACTAGCAGATAAACTAACGGAGTATCTATTTAGGGGAATAGAACAAAGGGAATATTATGATGCAATACGTTATGGAATGGAATTACTCTTATCCACAACCTGTAATCTGCTTTTGACCATCTTAATAGCAGTCATATTACATATTGAAGTAGAAACCATGATATACTGTCTGTTTTTTATCCCATACCGATTATTTTCCGGTGGAGCTCATGCAAGTACTCATATGAGATGCTTTCTCACATTTACGTTATCTCAGCTGGCAAGCATAGTATTAAGTAGGCTGCTAGCAAATACTGCATTAATAAAAGTTATATTAATTTTCTGTTATGGATTTTCCTTGTGCGTCTGTTTACTATTTGCGACAAGAACAAAGCATTTGGAAGAAGAAAAGAAACAATTACACAAATTAGTAAGTATCGCAATTCTTTTATTGGATGGAGTTTTAATAACCTGTGTGGGGATATTTTGGGAACATTATATGTCGTATCTGTTGATAGCCTCGATGGCAATTACGATTCAAAGCATTGCCTTATTGCCAATACAAAGAACAAAAGGAGAACACGATTATGAGTAATTTAAAAGAAAAAATGATGAATTCAGCTAAAAAATCATTGGTGACAGGAGCTGCAAAAGCTTCTCGTTGGGGAAACGATGGTTGTATGCTGTATTTCTATGATCCAAAGAAACCAGAAGACATGAAGAATGTAGATATAAAAGAAATTAAGAGTATTTTTTCTAAATAATAGTAAATAGTAAGGGGTGTATTACTATTAAGGATTTAGTAGTATTCACAAGCAATAATCTACAGGAGTTAAGTGCATTTAATAGGGAATGCTTAGAAGAGAAAAGAGTAGATCAGATTGATAGTGGGTTTATCCGTACGGGGCTAAGTATTGAGGAGTATTTAGCATTCTACGGTATAGCAAATGGTGTGTATGGAAATGAGTACGTGCAAGCAGTAAAAGACTATTTGATTGAGCACCAGTTACTAGACTATTATAAGGAACCAATCTGCAATCTGTCATGCAAACAACGATTGTTAGTACGATTGTTTATTACGCATTACAAGAATGCTAAGATTGTGTTAGTTAATAATATGGAGGGAACATTGTTTGACAGTGATTTATATGCGGTAATCCGATGCATGCAGATCCTGATCAGACAAATCGGAGTTCAATGTTTTGTGACGACAAAGAGCAGTCCGATGATTGAACGTTATAAAGGACAGCTCTGCCAGCTTTAAAGATAGGAAAGTTAGCAAATAGGGTTAAGAGGGACGTATAGATAAATTAAAAAAGGAACATAACTATGATGATTATACGAATCGGTTATAGTTATGGTCCTTTTTTTTACGGCTAATTACTACTTATCATAAAAACTTATTCATCCGTTCCGTTAATTCCCTACCTACTTAGCGGATTGCATTGTGCATCAAAAACCAATGACAAATCTAGCACTGAGACCTTCTTATATCTACAAGACCAGATGGCATAACAGTCAATTGAGCTTCCAAGATGTTAGGAATGACAGCGGCTAGAATTGAACATTCTTTTTTAGCGACGTTGTAATATACCCCACAAGTACAGTGATTACGTTGATGGTCCATTAGGAAAACCTCCCTTAACAGGGTTTACGATCTCTTGCTTTAGCCGTTCTTTGCTCCAACGAGGGTCATCGGAACATTACTATTCTTTGCCTATTTGAAATGAAATATACAAATTGGGTAAAAAATTAAAAAAATTTATACAAAAAGGTATTGCATTTTGTCAAATCGTGTGATAGAATAACAAATGTCGCTAGGGAACACTAGCAACTGAATAAATGCAGTCGTGGCGGAATTGGCATACGCGCTAGACTAAGGATCTAGTCTGGGTTAACTGGGTACGGGTTCAAGTCCCGTCGACTGCACTATG
>JAUNRX010000156.1 GCA_030539495.1 bacterium
TTTGTAATTACTTACATTTTATGTAAAACCTATACTTTTCTTTTTTATGTAAAAATGTCATTGTGTATTACACACAATGACATTTGTTGGAATCTAATTGTATTCATGAATATTATTTCTCTTAACAAGTAACTTGTTGTCTCTTGTATTCTTGATCAACTCATCGTCCTGATTTGCTGCAACGTAATCAGTGATTTGTTTCTTTAACTGGTAACTATCCATAAAGGAAAGAAGATATGGCGAAGATTTTACCTACTTCATCGGAAATGGCTACTTCCTTCTTTTTTACCACCACTGTTGTCATTTTCGACATTCCCATTTCCCCTGAGTGTGCATCCCTATCGGAGCGTTTTTTTATACATAGGAGGCTTCTTGAGGAGAAGTTTCCTCGTATGTATTAAAAAAATGAGGACTGGACACATTCTCTCCAATCCTCATTTCATTTACTTTATAGGAAATTGCGCTGCAATCCCTTTCGACACTTTGTTCTCTTGTTATTCTACGATTTTTTGAATCCAAACGCCTTTCCTCACTAGGAAGGATCCAATCACACATTTTACTGCTTCAATGGCCTGACAAATGAAATATACCATGACAATGGAAATCGTGGTATAACGTGTCAGACAATACGCGAGTGGGATATTGATTGTCCATACAAACACGCTGTCAAAAATAAAGGTAATGATTGTTTTTCCACCAGAACGCAATGTAAAATAGGTACTATGCGTTAATCCCTGTAATGGCATACATATGGCAGCAACTACAATGAACTTTTTGGCAAGCTCTTTAATCTGTGTAGATGTATTATACAGTTCCGGAAAGAACGGTGCTACAACTGCCATAACTGCGCCAACAAGGATACAACTCATAAAGGAGAAGAACATCAATTTATACGCAGAGTCTTTTGCCTTCTCAAATTGTGCTGCTCCCAGCTGCTGCCCAACAATAATTGCTACGGAATTCCCTAATGCGATAAATACAATGGTAAATACGTTATTAATCGTATTCGAGATATTCATGCCTGCAACGACTGATAAGCCTCTTACGGAGTAACATTGCATAAGCATTGCCATCCCTGCAGACCACATAAATTCATTTACAATCAATGGAGCTCCCTTTACAAAGATATGTCCAATCAATTTTCTTGGAATATGTAGGGATCTATATGCTTGTTCAATAAATGGATTTTTCTCGTGGCTTCGATGCGTCCACACGGTAATAATCCCACATTCTACAAAACGTGAAATCACGGTAGCAAGAGCCGCTCCACGAACACCCAGCTCAGGCATTCCCAGCTTCCCAAAGATTAAAATATAGTTTAAACCACAGTTGAGTAACACTGCAATAATTGCAGACACCATAGGTGGCAGTGTCTTGCCACCTTCTCGCATCGTACTTGCGTACGTTTGAGAAATCGCATAAGGAAGCAATCCAAATAACATGATAAATAAATATTCTTTTCCGAAGCGTAACGTCTCATCGATACTTCCCACATCACCGCTTCCATTTAAATAAAAGGAAATCAGCTGAGTTCGAAATCCCCAGAAGATTGAAATTCCAAGTATGCTCATAATAATACCTGCCATTACTTTAAAACGGAAGGTATAGCGTACTCCTTCATGATTCTTTTCTCCCCAGAACTGGGCACCAAAGATCCCTGCTCCTGAGATTACGCCAAAAATCGTAACGTTAAATACCAGCATCAGCTGATTTACAATAGCAACTCCTGACATCTGCTCCGTTCCTACTTGTCCAATCATAATGTTATCCGCAAGGCTTAGCAGATTGGTAATTCCATTTTGGATCATAATAGGAATTGCAAGTGCCAGTACTGTCTTATAAAACTTCTTATTTCCAATTAGTCGTCTCATATTATCCTCTTTATCTTACGTCATCAATTAGTTCCAAAAGCAATTATAAACGAGGATGGATGATTTTTCTAGTAGCAGTAAGTAATGTTTTCTCTATTTCTTCCATTCAAATCTTGGACCTTCCGCTCCCATGACTCCATTTGGATGAAATCCGGCTTTCTCAAGTACTCGTTTGGACGCTTTATTCTCAACCTCTGTTTCTGCTTCCACATGTTTTACGCCATCTTGCTCACTTGCCCATTTTGCCATTGCAGTTACTGCTTCGGTCATATAGCCCTGACCTTCAAATTCTTTTTTTATTCCGTATCCGATTTCCACCGAACCGTCTGAACTCAGCCCTTTGAAGGATAGATCGCCAACTATTGTTTTCATATCCTCATTTAATTGCATGTTCCAGACGGCATTCCAAATCCTTTTGTCTGGATTTTGCTTACACCCTTCATACATTTCGGTGTAGGCTTGTTTCATTTCCGGATCTTGTTCTGTTTGAATTAGAGTTTGCATCTCTGGGTCTGATAATGGATATATGGTTAAGCGTGGAGTTTTTACTGTTGGTTGTGTTTGAAGTTGTTTTTTCATTTTAAGGCTCCTCCTTGTTAATATGTTTTAGGTTATGCAATATTATTGAATGTTATATGATATTAATTATAGTACCTCTTTTTTGAGATGTATTCATTATACCACTCATAAGCCATATTCTGATAAACATAATAACCTATCTAAAAAAACAACTCCAATTTGATTCTGTTCCTACTATTTTACACTTTCTATCCATTCCATCACATGCTTCTTATGTTCCATTACGAATTCACGTAAATCTTTATCACTTGTTAACTCAATAATTTTATCACAGCACTCTATTACTTTCTGATATTCCCCTTTACGGTCATAAGCATCAATGATTATGCTATATAACTCACATGTTGCTTCTGTATCATCTTCAAAAAACTTCATTAGTTTTTCTGCTGTTTCAATTGCTTTATCATTCTTATTAACAACTGCGTATAGATATATGATTGCTTCCAATAAATCTTGTACGTCACCTTCTCGGTTTAAAAGTTCCTCAAATACTGCGATTGCTTCATCAAAACAATTTAGTTCTTTTAGAATATTTCCTCTTAAAAAGATGGCATCATTACTATCAGTTTTGCTAATTGCAGTATTTATCAAACAGAGTGCTTGATAAAATTCTTCTTTTGACATGCCCTCTTCAAACAAATCACCTGCCTTTTCCTCTAAAACCTGACCTGATTCATTGCTATCTAATGTTTTTGTTAGTTTATCTTGATCATACACTATATTAATATATTTCTTTTTATAACTCTCAATATATGTTACAACTTTTGGGATAAACTCCATTTTTGCATATTCCGAATCTGCATACCAAAGATTTGATTGTCCCATTCCTCTGCCCGGTCCTTCGACGGATGCCCTAGGAATTACAAACATTCTTTCCTCTTCTGGCAGCAAGTAAGCATCTTCCGCTTTTGCTTTTACTCTATAATAGAGGTCTCTTCCTAGCGATGGTACTGCTCCTGGAGCTTGCTCAAATCGATACACAGTAGCATTTTTATACCACCCAACAATTACATGGTTGTCTATATCATCTGCTTTTGCACACCACACCACTAGAACATTATTTATCTCTTGTGCATTGCTCTTAACATCCTCAAATCTTTCGATATGAATTTGACCATCAATATGAACGAACCCATAACAACTATGGTTATAATCTTGAAAATTATAGACTTCTCCTACATCTTTTCCATCAAGATGTTCTTTCAGCCATGCCCCTCCGTATTTACTAACCCTATCCTCATTATCAACACCACAATAATTTGTCATGTATGTAATATTACAAAATAGTATTCTCATAGTACCTATCCTTTCATTATTCCCATTATTATATTTGATAACATCTGTGTTCCTTTTATAAGGGGTTGCCTTATAAGACTATTTTCGCCCCATGGAGGTTTTACATAAAGGACTTCTCTGCTTCTTTCATTGACAAATACTATACTATACTCTTCTGCCAATAATACATCCAATATATAAAATAAACTTGTATGTGTAGCCAGCAATTCTTTTTTTATTTCATTAATATTTCTAGCTCCGTCTGAAATACAACGATTTAATGTTTCTAGTACTATGCTATACTCTTGTTCTCGGTACGCCTTGCTCATTCGCTTTATTCCTTTTCTCTCAATAAGGCTAGCGGGAGAAGTATAACCCAAGGCACTTTTCATCCATTCCAGATCAATATCTAAGAGAATGGACATCTTAAAAAGGTCATCCGTAGAAATTCTATTATTCTGCAATTTATCATATAAGGTCTTAACTGGAATCCTTAATTCTTGTGATAATTGCTCAATACTCTTTCCCCGTAATTTTATATGCTTCTTAATGATATCTGCCGCGCTTAACAATGTCTCACCTCCTTGCAGATATATGATATCAACTAACATATATAATAACAATCCGTACTATTCTGATTTTTTCAGAATTTCTGCTAGAAGTGTATCTTTTACTATTATAAAAGTAAAAAACAGCCCGTTATTAAACGGGCTGTCCTTATGTTCGATTATCATTTATCTTACACTTTCACTTATCAAGGACAAAAATATCCTTCTTTAAAGACTTTCAGATCACCTATTCTAAAACAAGAAGTGAGCTTTTCATCAATTACCTTCCTTTTTTCATCAATATCGGATACCCATATCCCTTTAACGCCAGTGGAGAAACTCTCTTCTTTTTATACTCTACAAATCCCTTTTTCTCATAGAGTCTCTTTGCATTCTTATTTTTAGACATCACCTCAATATAATAATCCGTGTAGCCCTGTAGATTAAAGCTATGTTCTAGTAACCGTGTAGCAACACCCTTCCCACGAAATGGTTTTGCTGTCGCTAGAACATCTATGTAAAGATCCCGATCATTTTTCACCACTGGGCTTTGGAAAATTCCATTCAACTGTTTACACATGATTTTTCCTTTCATCCCTCCAAAAAGCTCTATACAAAGCTCTAAATCAAACTTTATCGGACGGACTTTATTCGTTCCTATTCCTAGTATTCCAATCACTACTTCATTTTCAACCATCGCATAAGTATATACGGGATTTAATGCACGAAAAAATAAGGTTCTTAGTGCATTTCGATCCTTCGTAAATGTCATAAAATGTCCAAATCCTTCAAGGAAGATATCGACCACCTCGTATTTTTGCTCTCTGCTTAATTTTCCATACTGTATAATTGAACGTATCATTCACTTCTCCTCCCATTTCAAATATAAAATTTCCTATCTGTTCTTTACAGCCAAACAATAATTCACATTCTTCTGTGCCACCATTACATGGTCTGGATTTGCCTTATTGTATTCTGAAAAATAACGTTTTGTCATGCCCGAAGCATCCAGATGGTCCTTTATCTCAAAGCCGTACCTTGCTAACAGGGACTTCATTTGTGAATAAGAATAACATGCCTGCATTGTTTCCTTTGCGGCATTGGCAAGTTCCAAATGCTTTTTCTGCCCTTTAAAATACTGTTCGTTTGGATAATCAAAGATAATGCTGCTGCCTTTACAAGCAAGGCGGCTAATTACGTCCATATACTCTTCAAAAGTCTCTTTGGAAAGATAATAGATAATGCCAAGCATGCTGCAAAAACTGACATTCTCCTTCTTATAAGCTGGCGTATCTTCCAAAGCTTTCTGCCAGTTCATTTTGGAGAAGTCTGCTTGTACAAAATGTACATTAGCAGGCACGGGGATTTTTCCAGCTGCTAACCGGTTGACCTTATCTTCTGACGTGGATGGATAATCGATTTCATAGATGGAAAGTCCTTTTGCCCATTCTGGCTGGCGATATGCAAATGTATCATAGCCGGCTGCAAAGATCAAATACTGGGTTGTGCCTTGTTCTACGGCTTCTTTTAGGGACGCTTCTGTAAAGGCAGCTCTTGCAAGTGGCGTCTGTGACAACTGATTGTCCACCACCCAACGGAGAGCCTCTTCAGAGGTTCCTGCAAATGTTCGATTAAAATAGGCGATTCCTTGGGACATATTTTCCGATATTGTTATGTATTCTTCCTTCGTTAGAAGCTTCTCTGCCATCGTATCATCAAAGATTTTTACTGTATTGTGTTTGGCATGGTATGCCCTTGAAAATGCACATATACGTGCGGTCATTCCTTTTCCACTCATAATTATTCTCCTCCAAACAATTTTTGTTCCTATTTCCCTAATATATAAAAGGACATATGAAATAAGCCTGAAATTTTCATTTCCACTTTCTCATACGTCCTTTTACTACATTTCTCTATTGTTCTTGCTCTTGTATAAACTGTTCAATACAATTTCTACAGATACAAGCTTTTCTCTTTAATTCCTCTGGCACTTGGTCTAGCAAACCATGAGGTACTTTTACTTCTTCACACCAGCATTTGTCATGGCTTAAACCACGTTGAAATGCACAGCCATTCTCTTTGCCACAAATCGGGCAAATTCCCTTATTAACTTCCACGTAATAACTCCTTCTCTCTACTCATTTCATTCTTAGTATAATGCAAGAGTGAAAATCAGACAAGGAAAAACAATTCCTACTCGATAGAATACAAAATCCCCACAGAACAATGTTTCGGCTCGAAACGAAACTATTATTGCTCTATGAGGATTCTTTAGATTATACTATTATACTATTTTTAGAGTTGAAGTTAAGCTTGAGGACCTGCTGAAACTAATACTTTACCTGCTTCTAGGCCTTCATATTTTTTAAAGTTTTTAGCAAAACGTTCTGCAAGATCTTTTGCTTTTGTCTCCCATTCAGAAGCATCAGCGTATGTATCACGAGGATCAAGGATCTTAGGATCTACGCCTGGAAGTTCTGTTGGTACTTCGAAATCGAAGAATGGAATTGTCTTAGTTGGTGCTGATTTGATAGAACCATCAAGGATTGCATCGATGATACCACGAGTATCTTTAATAGAGATACGTTTGCCGGTACCGTTCCATCCAGTGTTTACTAAGTATGCTTTAGCACCGTTTGCTTCCATTCTCTTAACTAATTCTTCTGCATATTTTGTTGGAGGTAATTCTAAGAATGCCTGGCCAAAGCAAGCAGAGAATGTTGGAGTTGGTTCTGTAATTCCTCTTTCTGTACCAGCAAGCTTAGCTGTAAAACCAGATAAGAAATAGTATTTTGTTTGTTCTGGAGTCAAGATAGATACTGGAGGAAGTACTCCAAATGCATCTGCTGAAAGGAAGATTACGTTCTTAGCAGCTGGTGCTGAAGATACTGGACGTACGATGTTTTGAATGTGATCGATTGGGTAAGATACACGTGTATTTTCAGTTACACTCTTATCTGCAAAATCGATTTTTCCATCTTCTGCAATTGTTACGTTCTCTAAAAGAGCATTACGTTTGATTGCATTGTAGATGTCTGGTTCAGAATCTTTATCAAGATTGATAACTTTTGCGTAGCAGCCACCTTCGAAGTTGAATACACCGTTGTCATCCCAACCATGTTCATCATCACCGATTAAAAGACGCTTAGGATCTGTAGATAATGTTGTTTTACCTGTTCCGGAAAGACCGAAGAAGATTG
>JAUNRX010000157.1 GCA_030539495.1 bacterium
TATTAACATATTGCAAGATAGAGACCCTTTTCCTCTTTCTCCATACGCTTACGTATTGCCATAAATACAGCCTTTGCTTCCGTAACAAAGGTTGCCTGATGTTCTGTAAGCTTCGCTTTTGTATTATATTTATTCTTAAACTCGGTAAACGTCTCGAATAAGCCGCCCATTTCGTCCTGATATTCCTTAGCCATTTTGCTTAACGCTTGATCATTTCCCTTAATAAGCGTCGGATATAAATACTGGTCCTCTCCTGAAAGATGAACTCTTAATACCCCTGCCATCTTATTTATTTCTAAAGTAATGGCTGCCATGTCCGGTGTAAAATCTGCCTTTGCCATTTTTACCTCTATACTCTTCATTAAGTCCCTTACTTCGTTATGCTGTACTAAATATCGTTCTGTAAACATGCCGTTCTCCCTATCTTCCGTATCGCTTTTTGATAAGGAGATTATAACAAGACTTGCGTTACACATCCGTAACATTTGTTACATTTTTTCTATTTCTTATATCGTTCTACTTGTTCTCTGATTAACTCGCCATCTTCAAAGTAATTAATCTTCATTGCATCTTTCACTTCATTCACGGTCTCAGAAGCCTTTGCCCTTGCCTTTTTACATCCTTCTTTTAGGATTTCATAGATCTCTGGAATTTGCCCTTCCAGCTCTTGTCTTCTTGCGCGGATTGGTGCCAATTCTTCCTGAATTACCGCATTTAAAAATCTCTTCACTTTGACATCGCCAAGACCACCACGCATATAATGTGCCTTTAGTTCCTCTAAATTCTTATATTCCTTTAGATATCGTTCAAAGTGCTCATCTTTACAGAATGCATCCAAATAAGTAAATACCGTATTGCCTTCTACTTTTCCTGGGTCGCTTACCTTGATATGATCTGGATCGGTATACATTCCCATTACCTTTTTACGAACTTCTTCTTCCGTATCCGATAAATAAATACAATTATTTAAAGACTTACTCATCTTTGCCTTACCATCCGTACCTGGTAAACGTAAGCATGCTTCATTGTCTGGAAGCAGGATATCTGGCTCGATTAATGTGTCTCCATAAGTAGAATTGAACTTACGGACGATTTCCTTTGTCTGCTCTAACATTGGAAGCTGATCTTCTCCTACAGGAACCGTTGTTGCCTTAAATGCTGTAATATCAGATGCCTGGCTGATTGGATAGTTAAAGAATCCTACTGGGATACTTGCCTCAAAGTTGCGCATCTTAATCTCACTCTTAACTGTAGGATTACGCTGTAACCTGGACACGGTTACAAGGTTCATATAGAATGTCGTCAGTTCACATAATTCAGGAACTTGAGATTGAATAAATAACGTTGATTTTTTAGGATCAAGTCCACAAGATAAATAATCCAATGCGACTTCGATAATGTTCTGTCTTACTTTCTCAGGATTATCTGCATTATCAGTCAGTGCCTGTGCATCTGCAATCATAATAAAGATTTCATCATAGTCTCCTGAATTTTGAAGCTCTACTCTTCGTTTTAATGAACCAACATAATGTCCAATGTGTAACTTTCCAGTTGGTCTATCACCTGTTAATATAATTTTCTCCATAATCTCTTCCTCCATAAACTTGTTATGAACTTCAACGTTTGTTTTGCTCGCAGAACTCCCAAGCCGAACCTGGTCGCGCAAGCGACATCTTTCATTCAGGTGAGTGCGCTTCCTTAGCGGAGCGTTTTATTAGCTTGGTCTACCAAGCTAATAAAAAAACTCCTATCCTTTTACAAAGGATAAGAGTTATCGTCTTATTTATGCCACCATTGAAATTCATCACATACTATCATATGCTTCCCCTATAACGGCTGGGATACCGTCAACGCCTACTATTAGTTCGGGTTGCCCTCATGAGCCCATTCAACAACTATCCAATCGCAAAAGCATCTTATGCTAATGGCTTGCGCCTACACTCTCACCATGTGTAACTCTCTTTAGATCTTCCTAATTGCCTACTCTTCTCAATCATAGGTTTTTTTTCGGTTTATTTAATTATTATATGAATACGAATCCTTACGCGGAACGTCTTTAATATACAAAGATGATAGTCCTCTTTTCGCCCTATGTCAAGGCTTTACGACCAAAAAATTCCACCTAGTCATTCCCCTTTAGCCTTAATTCACGCAAGAACGACCAAACAAACGGAATTGCTGTAAATGTAGTCAACAAATCCGCTCCCATCTGGGCACTTTCAATCCCTGTAATTCCTATAAATTTAGGCAATAACAAAATCAATGGAATAAAAAAGATGCCGCTCCGCAACGAAGCTAGCAAAGAAGCAATCATACTCTTTCCTACGCACTGGAACATCATATTGGCATAAACACTGATTGGCTGCAATACTAAAGAAATACATTGAAAGTGCAAAGCTGCTACGCCGATTGTCACAACCGCAGGATCCTTTTGAAATACTGCTACAATTGGCGCTGCAAATAGGAATCCTAATGCCACGATTACAACTAAAAATACCTCTGCAATTTTAAAGGTAAAGAGGTAAGCTTCCCGAACTCTCTTAAAGTTCTTTGCTCCATAGTTATATGCAGCAACTGGTTGAAATGCCTGTCCCAGTCCGATTACGATTGCCACAATAAACATGCCAATACGGTTTACAATGCTCATTGCTGCAATAGCAGTATCACCATAGACTCCTGCACTCTGATTTAAGATCATGGTAGACATACTATTAAATCCCTGACGAAGCATGCTTGGAAAACCATTTGCCACGATATTAAGCATCTCTTTTGGTTTCTTTGTTACATAGGACAGACGAATCTTACTTTCACTCTTTCCACTAAGGAACATGTACAGCAATAGTAAAAAACTAATCAATTGAGATAACGCCGTACTCAGTCCGGCACCATCCATCCCCAAATGACACCCAAACATCAGGATGGGATCCCCAATCATATTAAGAATTCCACCGCTTGCCAGACCGACCATGGCAAGGGATGCCTTTCCCTCATACCGTAATATATTATTTAATGTACAGCTGCTTGTTACTAAAGGCGCTGCGATTAATATGTACCTACCATAGGACCTTGCATATGGCAAAATAGAGTCTGTACACCCTAAAAATTTCAGGCATGGATCTAAAAACAGTAAAATTAGAATTCCAACGAGTGCTCCTGCTCCCAAGGAAAAGAAGAAACTTGTAGATGCATAGCGGCTTGCACCATGGCTATCCTTTTCTCCTAATTTTCTGCTGATAATTCCTCCTGCTCCATGTCCAAACATAAATCCAAATGCCTGTAAGATTGCCTGGACACTCAAAATAATCCCTATCGCTCCGCTTGCAGAAGTGCCTAAATTACCTACAAAATAGGCATCTGCAAGATTATAGATGTTGGTGATCAACATACTGATAATCGTCGGAATCGAAAGGGAAATAATTAGTTTCGGCATGGGGGTGTCAATCATCTTATTACAGTCACGTTTTGCTCCTGTACCCATTTCCTCATCTCTTTTTTCTTATTTTATCGTGCTAGCCATCCACCATCAACAGCTAGTGTAAATCCATTTACATAAGAAGCTGCATCCGAAGCTAAGAATACAACTGCTCCCATCATATCCTGTGGTGTTCCCCAACGTTTTGCCGGAATACGGGATAAAATTTCGTCATTTCGTTTCTCATCGCTGCGAATTGCTTTTGTATTGTTTGTTTCCATGTAACCTGGTGCAATTGCATTAATATTGATATTAAAGCTTGCCCATTCGTTGGCCATTGCTTTTGTAAGACCTAAGATTGCGCTCTTACTTGCTGTGTAAGCTGGCACCCTGATACCACCTTGATAAGATAACATAGATGCAATATTAATGATCTTTCCGCCTTCGCCTTGTTTTACGAATTGATTTGCTGCCGCTTGGCTTAAGAAGAATACGAACTTCTGATTGATGAATACAACATCGTCCCATTCTTGTTCAGAATATTCTAATGCATCTTCTCTCTTAATAATCCCTGCATTATTTACTAAAATATCTACTCGGTTGAAGCGAGCTACAGTTTCGTTAATAATACGTTCTACCGGTTCCATACTTGATAAGTCTGCTTGGATGTAAAGGAATTCTCCACCTACAGCCTTTACTTTCTCTTCTGTTTCATTGCAATCTCTTCTTGCGACGCCTACAACTTTTGCTCCTGCCTCTGCAAGTGCCACGCACATACCTTGTCCAAGACCAGTATTTGCCCCTGTAACGATTGCAACTTTACCGTCTAATTTGAAACTGTCTAAAATCATGTTAATTCTCCTTTATGTAACTATTTGTCTCTCTATTATACCCAAATAATTACTATCTGCCAACCTTTGTTTTAGTATAAATGTATGAAATTTAATATCAATTGCTTCCTTTTTTGTAATAAATATTAAAAAATTTCTAGTAACATACTTTTTATATCAAAAATTTCCTCAAACATAAAGTCATCTGCCAAGGTTTCTAGATTATCCTCTGAGTGTTCTACCTCTTTCGAATAAATTCTTGCAACATCGATACGGTCTTCCACACTAAACGTTCCGCCATTGCTATGATAACGTTCCACATCCATATCTCTGATCATTAAAAAGCTTGCCACTGCAAACTTAATCTTTGCTAAGAAGTCTTGGTCATATACCGATTTCATACCATAACGGAAAATGAAATAGACAAGTAAATGTTCATATTCATACTCACGATCCTGATAATAGGATAGGAATTCCTTCTGATACTCTAAATATGCTTCCTTTGTTCCGGCTTCTAAAAATGCCGAGATTCTTCCTAGCGTCTCTTTCCATTCTTCATCTAGAATTTCTAAGCCTCTAAAACGTTTTAAACGTTCCTTGAATAGCTGTTGTTTGTTACTCTCTATACCTAGGTTATGTAAACAAACAACTTGTTGCTTTGCCTGCTCGTTACTATAGTTTCTTATTATATGATCTACATTGATCAGTCCTTGTTCATTAAGATCAATTTGTACATCGGATGCAAATCGAAGCAATAAGCCAACACGCTCTAAGACACTAAACTTACGATTTTGCATAATTGTAATCGCATGGTCTCTTGCTTTCATTAACTCCTCAATCAGTTCAAGTTCTTCGTCCTCATCGTCATAATTAAAAGGCAGCTCAGTTTCCTCAAAGGTCATTTTATCTGCATTTAAAAAGACTAAACGTCCTGCCTCTTCACAAGAAAGTCCAAGACATTTCTCACGAATATCGCCATACTCTAATGTAAATCTAGGATACTCCGTACAGATTTCGCAAAGAGAAGACTCTCCAAGTTCTGTGCAGATATCGCAAAGATTCTCCTCATTTAAAAATGGGCACCTTCCTTTATTAAGGACGAAGCTTGTCTCTTTTCCTGCCTTCATATGGCCTCGCAGACGTTCCCCAAATGGTCCTTCTACATTTTCATAATACTCATAAGTATCAGGGTCTATATCAATTTCCCAGCCAATACAGCAACTATCCTTGCATCGGTCAGCCAGACATGCAAAGTCTTTATAGTAATAAGGAACCCGTAATATCATAAAATACTCTCCAATCTTTTTCTAAAACTAATGTGTATCCTGTGCCCTGTCTTTGTGGGCATTTTATTTTCTAAGTGATTGTAACACAATTTCCTATGAAATGAGAAGCTGCCACACATAGAAAAGATTTCCTCTCCTTTGTGCGGCAGCCCCTATTGGTAATTCTATTTTTGTTTATAATCTTGTGTATGAAGCAATGCATTGGCATTTTCAATGCGTTCTTTTGTAGGAGCTGAAATTCCTTCTAACTTATAATCAATGCCAAGCTCTTTCCATTTAAATGTTCCTAATGTATGGTAAGGCAACACTTCGACACGTTCTACATTTGTTAATGTCTTAATGAACGCATCTAACTGCATAAGGGATTCATCATAATCTGTCTTTTCAGGAACAAGTACATGGCGAATCCAAACTGGCTTGCCAATTTCACTTAAATAGTTACACATATCTAAGATGCTCTTGTTGCTCCATCCGGTTAATAGTTTATGCTGTTCGTCATCGATATGCTTGATATCCACCAATAAAAGATCTGTATACTTCATAAGCTCGTCAAACTTGCCAATGAATGGCTCTTCTCTTGTAAATGGCGCTCCACTTGTATCAAGAGTGGTATGAACACCTTTCTCTTTTGCAAGCTTGAATAACTCGGTTACAAAGTCAATTTGAAGTAATGCTTCTCCACCACTTACTGTGATTCCGCCATTTTTCTTCCAATAATTTTTATAACGAAGTGCTTGTTTTAGCATTTGCTCCGGTGTTGCTTCCTGTTTTGCTTCCATTCTCCATGTATCTGGATTGTGGCAGTATTGGCAGCGCATCTTGCATCCTTGTAAAAAAATGATATAGCGTACGCCAGGTCCATCTACTGATCCAAAACTTTCGATGGAATGAATGTAGCCCTTGATTTGATTTGATGTTGTGTTCATAATTCCTCCCATCTGCACTAGGTAACCTTACCTTTTGTGCGAAACACTTTATAGTTTAAAACACCCCCTTAAGGCGTTGCCTTTAGGGGGTGCCATATTAATGACTAGTATTCGCCATTATCTAAACTTGATTACATTGTTGTATGGCAAGTTCTAGCGATAACGTCTAATTGTTGTTCACGAGTTAAATCGATGAATTTAACAGCGTAACCTGAAACACGGATTGTGAAGTTTGCGTATTCTTCTTTTTCTGGGTGTTCCATAGCATCATATAATTTATCTGTACCGAATACGTTTACGTTTAAGTGGTGAGATCCTTGAGAGAAGTAACCATCTAATACGTTTACTAAGTTTTCAACTCTTTCTTCAGCGTTGTGGCCGATTGCATCTGGGTTGATTGTTTGTGTATTACTGATACCATCTAATGCATATTCATATGGTAATTTAGCTACAGAGTTTAAAGAAGCTAAAAGACCAGATTGTTCTGCACCGTAGCTTGGGTTTCCGCCTGGAGATAATGGTTCGCCAGCTTTACGTCCATCTGGTAAAGAACCAGTTGCTTTTCCGTATACTACGTTTGAAGTGATTGTTAAGATAGAAGTTGTAGCTTCTGACTCACGGTAAGTGTGGTGTTTTTTGATCTTAACTAAGAATTCTTTTAATAACCAAACAGCGATATCATCTGCTCTGTCATCATCGTTACCGTATTTAGGGAATTCTCCTTCAGTTTCGAAGTCTACTACTAAACCATCTTCGTCACGGATACATTTAACTTTTGCATATTTGATTGCAGAAAGTGAATCAACTACGTGAGAGAAACCAGCGATACCAGTTGCAAATGTTCTCTTAACTTCTGTATCGATAAGAGCCATTTCAGCTGCTTCATAGTAGTATTTGTCATGCATGTATTGGATTAAGTTTAATGTGTTTACATATAAACCTGCTAACCATT
>JAUNRX010000158.1:0-2691 GCA_030539495.1 bacterium
TTATGTTCGGTAAATAGCTCATTCAAGGGAAAGAAAGAGGAGTATGACTTTACGAAAAGAATAATTGAGAAAGGACAGTTTATTACATATGAAAATGATTAAGGCAAAAAAAGATAATTTAGATCTCATAGAAAATATTGTAGTAACAACTATAGCGGAAGTATATCCAAAGTATTATCCAAGTGGTGTTGTTGATTTTTTTATTAATCATCATAATAAACAAAATATAAACGCTGATATTGAGAATGGAATGGTATACTATCTTATTGATCATGAGAGTGCTGTGGGAACGGTGACTATTAAAGAAAACAATATTAATCGTCTGTTCGTACTGCCTGAATTTCAGGGAAATGGGTATGGAACGACATTACTGGAATTTGCAGAGAATAGGATCTTTCGTACATATGAGGAAGCATCGCTGCATGTTTCGTTAGCCGCAAAACATATTTATCTGAAACATGGATATAAAGAAATGGAATATCATAGAGCCCGAACAGAGAATGGGGATTACCTTTGTGTCGATGTAATGAAAAAGAAAGTCCATAAGGTGAGTTCAAAGATTAATTATGACGGACGTATTTTTGGTCCTATCAATAATTCGGAAAATGGTGAGCTAGATGATCAGACCGTGTTTTCTTATCATCAAAAGGATAATGTAATGTGGGCAGAATATACAGGAGGATACATTATCAAGGGAACTATGATTGGTAAGGTTGCGACGAATGGTGAATTGGATTTTACATATCAACATATAAATACTAGTGGTAAGATTAGAATAGGAAAATGTCACAGCAATCCGGTGATCAGTACTGATGGAAAGCTTGAAATGCATGAACAATGGCAATGGATGAACGGTGACTGTTCCAAGGGCTACTCTGTTGTAGTTGAGCAAAAGGGACCACATAAGATAGAGAGAAAGATATCAGATTTTTCAGAAAAACATTAGATGTATTAGAAGAAGATGATGACGTTAAAAACATTTTACCACAATTGGAATGAAGCAGCTGAATACGAAGAATAATTGAACTTAATAGTAACAGATAAGAAGTATGCATGTATTTTCTACACATTGACAAATGTCAAATTTGAAAATATATGTGTACTTTTTTTATATACAAAATATAGATTAGAACGATAAATAATATAGGGGGAAGGGCTAGATGAGTAGAATAAAATTACGAACTATGGTGGTTGAGGACATATATCTATTTAAAGATTGGTTGTATAAACCTCATTTTGCGAAATGGTATATACATCCGGCAAATTGGCTGGATGAATTTAATAATCGTAATAATGAGTTTAACTGGATTCACCATTTTATTGCTGAAGTAGATGGTGTAGCGATTGGATTTTGCCAGTACTACGACTATTCATTGAGCGGAGAAACTTGGTACAATAATGTTAAAGTAAAAGATACGTATAGTATTGATTATATGATTGGTGAAGAAGAGTATCTTGGAAAACGATATGGAACTGAGATTATTTTGGCGTTGGAGGAGATAATAAAAGCTAAAACTGACGCAAAGCAAATTATTGTTCAACCAGAGCCTTCGAATATGGCTTCTAGAAATACATTGTTATCAGCAAAGTATATGTTTGATGAAGTTCATGATATTTTCTTTAAAAAATTAGTTTAATATATTTGCTGAAACAGAGATATTTTAGAGGAGGAATATTGAGCAGTTTATTCAACAGAATTATAGAAAGTATCGATCTGTGCAAGGGGTCAGTGCATCTCATGGCATGGAACGAACTCATGAAAAGGGGCTAATGGCAACACTTAAGCTGGTTAAGGCTTATGTTACTAGTATTTAATAAAATACCGCACCGAATAATACTTCAATTTATTCCCTGTTTGCTAATGATACTGTAGATGATATGATGAAAGAAAGTATCATAATAAGTTAGAGCAGTGGAAGGCAAAGGGAAGTCATGAATATGTTACATAATGAATATTTAAGACAAGAAATACAAGGGAACATAGATTATGTGTTTAATGATCTTAGGGCGTATTTACTTAAAAATGTAGAATTACCTCTATATGATCCGGATAAATGTTTGGGAGATGTAGATGATATTAAGCATTATTTAGTTCATGATATATTGAATATTATTAGTTATGTTTATGCTTATAGCAGTGATGAAGAGAAGTATGATATAGTAGAAAGATGTCAAATGGTATTTGATCTGTGCAAGTTCTATATTAACTTTGATCTAGTCAGTGTTATTGAATATAATAGCATTATAAATGGTGTTACGCAGGATAACTTTGAAAAGAAGGCTAGAGTGCTTGTAAATGAATTGAAAATCGTAAATGTTTTAGCTGAATGGAAAATGATGGATGGTGATGTGAGTCAGTTTTATGCCTATGAGCTATTAAGAGGATTATCCTATTACATTGTGGTAGGAGCAAGTAATAGAAAGCCGATTGAGGAATGTACCAAAAAGGATAAGGCACTGTTCATTATATTTGATAAGTTGTTTCGACGATATTGTAGATTGCGCCATACCTTTAATTCAAAGTGTGTAGGCAGCTTACTAGAAACCAGTTATGTATTTATGAAATATTATGAAGGGTTATTTGCATTTTCGGGAGCTAGTTTACCAATGATTTCAGGAATAACCGAAGGTAATACTTATATAGATAGATGCATATTTAAATACACTAAAGAGTTTGGCGACATAAAAGAG
>JAUNRX010000158.1:2791-7238 GCA_030539495.1 bacterium
TTATATAGATAGATGCATATTTAAATACACTAAAGAGTTTGGCGACATAAAAGAGTTTGCAGATTTTCTCTATGAATATAAATTAATAGATGATCCAGAGAAGTATCGTTTTGATACGGAGGAAGAAGAGGAAACAACCGAGTTTGTAGCCGATGAAGCTGATTTTTTTGATGTCTTCGATATAGAGACTGACGATGAATTCGATGACTTTGATATAGATGCCAATATTGAATTCGATGACTTTTCATTAGAGACAGAGGAAGAGCCGGTAGTAACAAAGTCTATGAAAAGATATATAGAAGCGGATGAAATACCCCAATATGAGCATTACGACAGTATAAATGACGATGAAGTATTTATTGATAAGATAAAAAGAAGAATAGTATAAAAGGTAAATATAATAAAAGATAATAAAAGAAGCACTCATTGGTCTGTAAGCCATTACTGGAAACAGAAAAGTGGGTGCTTTTTTTATAATCTATTTCAAAAAAGGTTGTTCTCCAGCGATGTTAATACCAAAATGGACAAGTTCTCTCCAAAGTTTAAGTTTAGTTAATATTGAAACTATATACTAGCATCATAGCAAAAAAGCTATCAAACTTAATAAAATTAAATTTGGAGGAAATTACTATGGCAATTACCAGTGTAAACAACAAGAAGAAAAAGAAAAAAGGTCTTATAATAGGGATATGTGCTGTGATAGCAGCAGGAGTGATCGTAACTCCCCTTTTTATGGGAAAAATGCAGAGCGGCACTGCCGGATATCTTTCAGAAGCGTCTACAAAGAGAACACTTGAAACGTACTATACGTTCTCAGGTAATGTTACAAGTGCAAACACACAAAATATAATGGCTGAGAATATTTTGCAGATTAAAACAATTCATGTGAATGAGGGTGATAAGGTCGCAGTCGGCACGGTACTTTTTACCACAAGCGATGATACCAAGATCAAGAGTAAAATTGATGGTACGGTAAACAAGATTATGGTTGAGGCTGACCAACAGGTAATGAGTGGTGCACAGATGGCTGAAATCGTGGATTTTGATAATCTGGAAATTTCATTAAAGATTGATGAATATGACTTGGATGCAATTAGCATAGATAAAAAGATTGATGTAACCATTGGTTCTCTGAATAAGGATATTGAAGGCACTATTTCTGAAATTTCCCGTACAGCCACAAGTGAAAATGGTGTTTCCTATTTTCTGGCTACAGCGAAACTTGAATATGATAAAGATGTAAAAATCGGAATGACTGCGGAAGCAAGAATTCTTAAGGAAGAAGCAAAGGATGCTATTGTAATTCCAATGAAAGCACTTTCCCTTGACAACGAAAACAACCCATTTGTATACATGAGTGATAATTCTGGTGTTATAAATAAGGTTTCCGTTGATACCGGTATTAATGATGGCAAATATATTGAAGTTAAGAGTGGGCTGGACAGCAGTCAAACTGTGTACTACAAAGATCCTGATGCGGTACAAAGCAGCGGCAGTAGTTTTTTACCTCCTATGGGCGGAATGTAAGGAGGAAATGACTATGAATACCATACTTAACATGAAGGGGATTGTAAAATCCTATTTCCTAGGTGAGGAAGAACAAACGATTCTTCACCATGTGGATTTTGCAGTAAATGAGGGAGAGTTTGTTTCCATACTTGGTCCGTCTGGCTCAGGGAAATCAACACTAATGAATATCATTGGCTGTCTTGATGTTCCGACGGATGGCGATTATATCCTCAACGGAAATGATGTGTCTTGTCTTGATGAAGTTGAACTTTCGGAAGTACGTAACAGAGAAATCGGATTTATTTTTCAGCATTTTCAGCTTCTCCCCAGATTAAATGCATTGGAGAATGTAGAACTGCCTTTAATCTATGCCGGTGTACACGAAAAGGAGCGTAAACGCCTTGCAGCTGAAATGCTCATCAAAGTAGGACTTGAAGGAAAAATGAAGAATAAGCCGAGTCAGCTTTCGGGCGGTCAACAGCAGCGTATTGCGATTGCGCGTGCCCTTGTAACGAAACCAACAATACTACTTGCTGATGAGCCAACCGGTGCTCTCGATCAAAAAACAGGAAAACAGATTATAAAACTGTTTGAGCAGCTTCATAACGAGGGAAAAACAATTGTAATGATCACTCACGATAAAGAAATTGCAAAGCATGGCAGTCGTATTGTAAACATTCTGGACGGAAAGCTGACGGAGCATAAAAATCATAATGCTAAAGAAGTAAACAACAATGGAGGTGAGCAGCATGCTTAAGGAAAGTATAAAAATGTCATGGCAAAATATCATCAACAATAAAATGCGTTCTTTTTTAACGGTTTTGGGCGTGCTCATCGGTGTTGCTTCTGTAATTGCCCTTATATCTATTGTACAGGCGGTAACTACGAATATAACGGGACAAGTAATGGACATGGGTGCAAACAAGGTGTCAGTACAGTTGAGTGGTACTCCTTTAAAACAGGGACTTACCATGGGCGATATTAATGAACTGGAAACAATCGAAAATCTAAAGGGCGTTTCCCCGTCTGTAGTGGGAAAAACAAGCATTGTTTATGATGGGAACGTAATGGAAGAGGTGTCCGTTCAAGGAAAGAATGATGTTCACTTTGCCAATACACAGGATTTAGTTAAATCAGGAAGAAGCATAAATGCGATTGACGTTGAAAGCGGCAATAGAGTCTGCTTAGTTGGGCAGGACATTGTCAAAGAACTTTTTCCATCGGAAAGTCCTATCGATAAGAAAATCATTATCAATGGTATCACATATACGGTGATCGGAATACTGCAAGAAAGCAGTAATCTCTTAGCAGGTTCCTCAAATAGTGAAGTTATTATTCCGTATACTACAGCAATGAGCCTGCTTTCAACGGGATATGTGTCCACAATTGACTTCTACATTGAGGACGAAAGTTTGTCAGAGAGTACCACTTCTAATATTGAAAGTGTGCTCTTGTCCGCATTCAATTATGACGAGAACGGCTATACAATTACCAATATGCAAAATATTCTCGATACGGTAAATGAAATGACAGCTACGATGAGCTTGTTGCTGGCAGGCATTGCTGCTATTTCTCTGATTGTAGGCGGTATCGGTATTATGAACATGATGCTTGTAATCGTTACGGAGCGTACGACGGAAATCGGACTTCGTAAAGCACTTGGTGCAAAGCCATCTGCAATTCAAATACAATTTGTCCTTGAAGCCTTGTTCCTTTCTTTGTTTGGCGGTATTATGGGCTTACTATTTGGTACAACTATTTCATTTGTTGGATGTCTTTTAATCGGAGTAGAATTTACCTTAGTCAGCTATGCAATTCCCCTGGCGATTGGTTTTGCAGCAGCGATTGGTTTGGTGTTCGGGTATGCTCCGGCTAAAAGGGCAAGCAAGTTAAATCCGATTGATGCATTAAGGAGTGTGTAAAATGTTTAACATTTTAATTGCAGAGGACGAAAGAGATATTAGGCACATGATGTCGGAATACCTTAGTAATAATGGATATAATATTTTTGAAGCCGCTGATGGCGAAGCGGCGCTTGATGTTTTGGATGAGACATACATTGATCTTTTAATTACGGATATCATGATGCCTAAAATGAATGGGTATCATTTGACCAAGGTTTTGCGTGAGGCAGGTTATGAACTACCCATCTTAATGATTACTGCCAAGGAAACCATTGATGACAAAGAAAATGGATACAGAAGTGGTACCGATGATTATATGGTAAAGCCTATTGTCTTGCGAGAACTTCTGCTCCGCGTGAATGCCCTGCTTAAACGAGTGAAAACTACATCCGAGAAGAAAATAACACTTAGAACGTCAGCATTTGACTTAGATTCGTTTACGGCAGTTGTGAATGGCAAAAGTGTTGAAATTCCTAAAAAAGAGTTTATGCTATTATTTTGTCTGCTGAGCAGACCGGGAAAGATTTTCACACGACAGCAGCTGCTGGATGAAATATGGGGATATGACACGGAGAGTGGCGAAGGAACAGTGAATGTGCATATTTCAAGACTTAGAGAACGGCTCAGGGGCTGTACTGATTTTGAAATTGTAACAGTAAAGGGTCTGGGAATAAAGGCGGTACTAAAATGAAGAAGTTTTTCTCATCTTTATTCGGAAAATATATGCTGATATTCATAGGTGTTCTTCTGCTTACCAATGTTATGGCATCTGCAATAGCGGTAATACTTTTTTCAATTGGACAGCAACCAGTGATCGACAACATCAGTGGGACAAATGAGATCCCGATACTTTTTGTATTCCGGATGGGCGTTGTGTCAATGATAATTGGAACAACCTTTATTTTCTTTGCGACCAAGATCGTGGTAAAGCCCATTAAGGATTTATCAGATGCTGCAAAGCGAGTGGCAAACGGTGATTTTAATGTTGAGTTAGCCATAAGTCGAAAAGGTCACGATGAGATCAGCGAATTAAC
>JAUNRX010000035.1 GCA_030539495.1 bacterium
TTTACACGTTTGCTTCCATATTCTTGTTCTACATCAAATGGAATTTCAATATAACCAGCATCCATTCCGTCTTTTTGCTTAATTTCTGACTCAAACTGTTTCATATTTTTAACCTAATATTCTTTCTATTTCAACTTTTTCTACTGAGTGATTTCTATCAGTTCTCTTTCATTATACAAATTTTTCAGCAAAAACATACTAGATTTTCTGAACAGGAAGCATTTCGATATAGCCTCGTGCTCCGATTGGTTCCAGCTGAACCCTTGGATTCTCTTGGTCGAAACGATATCCCATTGCCTCCGGACGATACTTCTCGATTGCCAGTTGTACTGACTCGATTGCCTGGCAGTAGTCTTCTTCTAAAAATGGCTTTCCCTGAAACATTAGGTAGTCTGCTTCCGGCAATTCTATTATGTCAAAGCCCTCCGGTATGGTGCCGTCATACTCCATGGGAACTTCCACTCCCTGCACGTACTCTGAAGTTCCTTCTTTTCGATAGCGTTTGGGAAGCCAGAGACAAACCGGCTCCCCACTGATTGACTTAATGCTTGTAAGCAGACCCCAGACATCACAGCCTACTTCCTCACAATATTCAAAATAATCTTTTGCCTGATATCCTCGCTTCACCAGAACTTTTCGTCTTGGTTTGTGAAAAAGCTGGACATGGATATTTTTTTCTTCCACTACTTCTCTTTGCTCCTTTCGAATTTGATTATAAATCACCCCATAAGGAATAAATAATTGTAACGGAATGGGATGTTTCGTATATTCACTAGGGTTGCAGCCAAATTCACGGGCAAAGGCACGCTGATAACCATCCACACTCTGAAATCCCATTTCAAAGGCAATCTCAACAATCTTCGTCTTTTCGTCCCTAAGCTTGATGGCTGACTTGGATAATTTCAACCTTCGTATATAATCACTTGGCGTGTAGTTGGTATATTCTTTAAATAACCGATGGGCGTACCAAGGTGAATACATAGAAACCTTAGATAAGTCCGCAAGGGAAATCATTTCATCAATATGTGTTTCAATATAATCCTGCATCGCCTGCACTGCTATAATCTTTTCATCCAACTTATTTCCCCTCTTTCTTTTCTTACTCCCAACGAAAGAATTTTACAGATAATCCAATAAATAGTATTGCAACTGCTGCCATGATAATAATGGAGCCTGCTGCATTTTGAAGTGGCAATCCAAGGGAAGCAGCCTTTAAGACTTTTATTCCCTGGGTCAGTGGCATCAGATCGGCCACATGCTGTACTCCTCCTGGCATAGCTTCATAAGGAAGTGTGGCACCCGAAAAGATCAACATCGGAAAATAAAGGATGCATGCAATCATAGATGCCTGCTTACTGTTTTTTGCAATTCCTCCTACAAACATGCCGATACTTAAGATCGAGATTAGTACAAGAAGCCATCCCGCTGCAAACAATAAAAAGGAGCCACGTATATGAAATCCAAAGAATATGCTTTCAATCATCCATAAGCTAATGGCTGACACAATCGAATATAACGTGTAAATTGCTAGATGTACTAATAGTATCATATTCTGGCTGATTGGGGTGCTCTGAAATCGTTTCAATATTTTTCGTTCTCTATAATCGGAGACCAGCATTGGAAGCCCCATCAGGCCGCCTGCACAAATTGCAATGGTACATAAGGCTCCAAAGGACTGTTCTACAAACGAATAGTTAGCTCCTGTAAATGCAGGCTTGCCTTTATAAATAATGCCAAGAACAACTAATACCACGATTGGCATGATCACTGCAAAAAGCACCATATTCATATCTCGTAAGGAAAGTTTTCCTTCCACTTTTAACATTGTTTTAAATGTCTTCATTCTACCATCTCCTCCTCATCGGAATACCATAGATAAGCATCTTCAAACGTATCAAAAGGACTTGTCTCGATTGCCTTTGCTACCGTTCCGTAAAATACCGTCTTCCCTTTTTTCAGGATACAGATCGTATCGCATAAGGCTTCTACCTCATCCATAAAATGAGACGTCAAAAGAATGGTCAGTCCTTGCTTCTTCAGGCCGGAAATCAGCTTCCACACATGTCTTCTTGCCCTGGCGTCTAATCCTGTGGTCAGTTCATCTAAAAATACTACTTCCGGGTTAGGAATTAGGGCGAGCACGATAAATAATCGCTGCCGTTCTCCGCCGGATAACTGTTTCACGGCACTTTTTTCCTTCTCTTTTATTCCAAACTGTGTAAGCAATGCTCTCCAATCGGCGGGCTCTTTATAAAGACAAGCCGTCTCTTCACACAGCTCATTTACGCGGATCTCAGTTTGATAGTTGGCTTCTTGGAATTGAACTCCTACTTTTTGAAATAATTTTATCCGATCACGTCTTGGATCCATGCCAAGGATGGATACCTCTCCTTCCTCTGATTTTTTTATTCCTAATATACATTCAATACTTGTGCTCTTTCCTGCTCCATTGGCACCAAGCAGTCCAAATACATTCCCTCTGTTTACCGTCAGGGCTAGATGGTCCACTGCCTGATAGTCATGATAAGACTTAGAAAGGTTCTTTACCTTGATGACTTCTGTCATTTCAATTACCTCCTGCACTTTTTATAAACAGAGTATACCCCAGCCGCATTTAAGAATCTCGACTATTCTTGCTTTTATAAAAATAAATTAAAAAACGCCATTCAACCCTTAGGATCAAATGACGTCTTTTTTAGTTCTTTAATTTTCAACTGCTTCTTCATACTCAGTACAATGTCGAAAAGATGGAATTGTCATGGCAACTACTGCTAGGATTACTGTGATACATCCAAGGAGTAAGAACCAATTCTGTATTCCCAACAAGTCGGAGAATATACCGGATAACACTAAGCCTATTGGCATTGTTATGGTTGTAAGGCTTCCCGATAACGCCAGGATACGTCCAAGATAGGCTTCTTCAATTCTACTTTGTATAATGGCAGTTTCCACCCCTGTATAAAATGGCACGGAGATTCCCATTATAGCTGAAAGGCCCATAAAGACATATAATCCATTTGTCGGAAGCAGGCCTGTCAAAATAACTCCAATCCCATAAATCAAGATAGAGCCAACAATGGCAAGGCGCTTATTGATCTTGTCGCCAAAAATTCCAAGCGATAAAGAGCCTGCCAGCATGCCAATTGAAAATACAATTTCTACTACACTAGAGTCCGCAAAGGATCCGCCAAAGTACTTCATTGTAATCAATGGATATAGCGTGCCAATTGGGAAATAGATGATCGCATATAATGCACTAATCGTCAATAATGCCGTCATACCTTTGGAACGTCTTAAGATTGTAATGCCTTCCTTTACTTCCTTTAGCATGCCAATTTCTTCTTTTGTCTGTTCTTCGCTTACTTCCCCTTGATCAAAGGACAGCTTTACCATAGCAATCAGCCCTACTGCAATCAGTGCTCCAAACACATCCAATAGGATAATGGTATTTAAACTCCAGATTGTAAATAGTGCAGCTGCAATGGCTGGACTTGCTACCATGGAGATCGACTCAAAACTCTGTGCATACCCTGCATATTTGGTAAGATGCTCTTTTGGCACAATACAAGGTGTCACGGCCTGTAATGCGGGATAGTGGAATGCCGCACCAATGGAGCGAACAAACAATACAATAAAAATAAGCCAGATTGGAATTTCTCCAAACATCCCCACAATGACTAATAAGAGACTTGCTGCTGCGATAAATAAATCCGCATAGATCATAATCCTCTTTTTGTTATATCGATCGATGTACACGCCGATAAAAGTTCCTAACACTGCCTGTGGCAAATATCCAATCAATGTTGCAAATGATAGGACTGCCGAAGAGCCGGTACGCTCAGTCAGATACCATACAATGGCCATCTGTAATACGGAACTAGTCAGCATAGATACTGACTGTCCTGTCCAAATCTTAATAAACTTTATTTTCCAGTCATTCCTTCTGTTCAATCAACTGCTCTCCTTCTCCTGTTTCCCTGCCTCGTTTAACACAAATGGAATTAGCTTAGCATAGGTGATTTGACTTTGTCAATCACTTTTCATTCTTGACTTTTCCATTTTCTGGTGATACTCTAAAGATGTGATTTTAATTAAAGAAAATGCATAACGACACAAGTAGTGCACTTGCACGTAAATCTGATTACGGAACATTCTTCTGAACAGATTCGTGCAGTCATGCTTGTGTCTTTTTTATGCAAAAAAGGAGTGTTTTTGCTATGCCAAGAAATCAATTTCAACGAATGGTATTTGCATTTCTTACTGTTCTAATTACCGTTCATGCCTATGTATTTTACAGCCTCTATGTTGTAAATGGAGCTACACTGATCACCGTTACTCACTCTTCAAGCGTACTGGGAGCTATCCATAGCCAAGGCGGTGTGTATACGTTCGGACACTTTCTTCCCATCTGGGCAGTGATCCTGATTGAATTCGGATTTGCTTTCTTATTGGAAAATGTTATGGGCAGCCCTTGTTCCTTTTGTCTTGCCTCCAAAGTATTTGATCCAAGTAAAAATCATCCAATGATATTTGAGTCTGCCATTATCTGTGCCACTGTAGGCCTAATGTGTCCTGCTATGAGCTTTATCGCTGCCTTTCTTTACTATCCGTATTACAACGGATTTAATATTTTCACGTTGCTTGCCAACTGGCTGAAGCTTGTTTGCTTTAACTTTCCATTTGCTTTCTTTACACAGCTTTTCTTTATCCAGCCATTCATCCGCACCTTATTCCGCGTGCTGTTTCGAAAGGACTTAAAAGCAAGGGAAGAGCTGTCTCATGAACAAGCACACCAGCACTAACTTACATAAAGAAACGGAGCCCCTCTAATAAAGGAACTCCGTTTTTCATTATAAGTCTTCCATCCAATCAAATAATTCTTCTAAATCATAGTCACCGCCATGGCCTTGTCCCCAAGGAACTTTAAAATCAACGTTATAATCTAACTGTTCTAATTTTAGTGCCAGGATTGCCGGAATTGCAATAGCTGTATCACTGTCCTGTATTCCATGACGTATCCGCCAGTGTTTCGCCGGAATACAATCCTCATTTCCCAGATAATCCATTGGGTTCATTACTTTGATCAAAGGCTCATCTGCAATTTGCCCGCGTTCGGCTATAATCTTATTTACAGATTTCATCAATCCATTGAACAAATTCACCGTTCATTTCCATAACTCGGTGCCCTTGTCCCCAAAGCATTTCATAATCTACGTCTACACCTGCTTGTTGAAGTGCTGTTGCAAGATTAAATGCTGTTGCAAATGCAGAGTCTGCATCTTGTGTACCTACACGAATTCTAAAGAATGGAGAAATCGTACTCTCTTCTTCTGTATTGATGTAGTTGAATGGATTCATTAATGCTACTCGTTCTTGAAGGGAAGAATCTGTAAGCACTGTGCTATATGCGGACATTAAAGAAGCATCATATCCTTCTAAGGAAGAATAATCATTGCTTGCAAGTAACTCTGCAACACTTGAAGAGTAGTGGCCAAGATCTGTATCTTCTGTTCCAAATACCTTATTTTCTTGTGCCGATAAGTCTGGTAAATCAAATCCAAGTACAGATTTTGCTCTGCCTAAATAATTAGTTACAAATGCATCTAAATCTGTAATGTCTGCTGTCTCACTGGAAGCATCCCATGACACCCATTGACCTTTTGCATTTAAGGTAGCAATATACTCTGCTTTTTCTTCTGCGGTATTATAGTTGCTCTTTAGATAACTATTTAAAGCATTTGCAATTACTTTCATCATTGCTTCATAATATGTTCCACTTCTTCCGTCTTCTCCTAATGTAAGCCCTAAATTAAGAGAATTGATATACGTTGGATACATACCGGCTAAATCGGAGGATAATTGAAGCTGGAATTTGTTAAGCTCTGTTTCTTCTGTAGAACCTGCTCCTTGCATTCCGCCATTTTGTCTGAAGTTTTGTTTTTCTTCTTCTGTAAGCGTTCCGGAAGCTCCCCCTTTATTGCCGCCCATTCCGCCTTTCATCTCACTGTTTGAGTCTGAGTCGGAAGAGTCATTTTTTCTATTTACACCAAGACTTCCAGAGTATGTCGTATCACTTGTAAACATCCATTCATAAGTCATATCTGAGTTTTCAAGGTTTGTTATTGGACAATATGCCATTGTTCCATAGATATCATCTGTCGCTGACATAACCGCTCCAATTTCTTCTAGATAAGATGTATAATCAGAACTATTTCCTGTCGTTCCGAGCAATGCACTCATAGCACCACCGGCACTTAAGCCTACGGATACAATCTTATTGGAATCACCTGCCATTGTGGAATCATTGGATTTTAAGAAGCGAATTCCTGCTTTTAAATCCACTAATCCATCGGGTGCTTTCCCGATATAGCTTCCATCTGCATTTACAGACTCTTTTCCACGACTTCCTACACATACTAAAATCATGCCTGACTGTACATATTCTGCGGACGTGTCATCGATTGTGCCTGGCTTTGCTTCGGAATACCCCCATACACCATTGGAATACACGATTGGAGCAGTCGTTGCCTGATATGTCGTTCCATTACTATTTGTTATGCTTCCTTCTTCTTTGATTGTCCCGTCCTCATTCATATAGGCAGCCGGCACATAAATATTCATACTCTGAAGTTCTGTATTTGCAGGATTTGCACAATATACTACATTTTCAAGTACATAGACATCATACGTCTCGTTATATATCCATTTTGAAGCATACTCTGATAAATTAAGGCTTACTTGAGTCTGTGTTTCTTGATTTACCGTACTATTTGCATTATCTGTATTCGATGTCGTTGCACAGCTTGTTATGGCCATCGCCATCATCATCCCAGTAAACAACAACGTTACCATCTTTTTATTTCTCATGTTACTCTCCTTAAAACAATTATTAATAAGGAGATAATACTAGTTAGTCTTGTCTAATTCATGAATAGATTGTGTTTTTTATGTGAAATAAGGTATCAATCCTAACTTCTTGTTAACGGTAACTGTAATAAAAAACAAATCTGATCCTCTTTCATTGTTGCCGTGATGTCTCCCTGATGGAGCTCTACAATGCGTTTCACAATGGACAAGCCAAGTCCTGAACTATTTGTTTCTGTTCTTGCCATATCTCCCTTGTAAAATCGCTCAAATATAGTATCGATTTCTTCTGCTCTTAATTCCTTCGTCTTATTCATTAACGTAATGGCCAGTGCTCCCTCATTCTTATATGCATGAAGCTTGATGACACTAGCCTCTACCGCATATTTTTTTGCATTATCTAATAAGTTTTGAAATACACGAACTATCTTTTCTAAATCTGCCTCAATCAGACAATGGTCCAGATCGAGTTGTGCCTCAAGTTGCAGACCATTCTTTTCATATATGATGGTATATTCATATACCAAATGCTGCAGCACTGCAATGATATCAATGGTAGTAATGTTAAGCTTGATCTCGCTTGCATTTAACTTTGTATATTCAAATAACTCATTAATCATCAGATTTAATCCATGTAAACGACGTTCAATGACACTGATATACTCCTCAAACTTTTCCTTATCCTTAAATTCATTCTGCTTTAACAATGATACATATCCAATAATAGAGGTAAGCGGCGTCCTAAGATCATGAGAGACATTGGTAATCAGCTCATTCTTTGCCTTTTCTATCTGTTTCTCCTGATCTACCTTTTCCTTCAATTTCACGGACATGGTATTGATGCCTTCACTTAACTCGGAAAGTTCATCCTTTCCGCGAACTTCCATTACCTGACCAAATCCACTTTTCTCAATTTTCTTTACTTCACTGGAAATATACTTAATGTACTTTACCTTTCGATTGACCAGAACAATAAAGACAGTGATAAATATCCCTAGCATTAATACGTTATAACCAATGACTACAGATACTAAAACAATTCTTCCTTCCTCAGAATTTGCATATCCAATATATTGCTCATTTGTTACAATCGTTGCAGTAATTCGGTAGATTAGGTTCATCGCAAGGATGACCGCTGTTATTGATGCAATGATTGACCAGACAAAATATGAGGCAAGCTTTCGTTTCTTTCTCATATCTTATACCCAACTCCCCAAACCGTCTTTATATACTTTCGTTCCTCTTCCCCTTGGTTAAGCTTATCCCGTAACTTTGCTATATGCATCATCACCGTATTCTCCGAACGGAAGAATTCCTCACGCCAGACCTTTTCATATATTTGAGCAATACTTAGCACCATGCCCTTATTACTTAGAAGTACTTCCAAAATATCATACTCTTTTGGAGTCAGATGAACTTCCCTGCCATTAACCCATGTCTGTCTTGTCTGCTTATTTATAACAAGGTCCTCATACTCTAACAGAGTACTTTGGGAATACTCAGAATTATACTGTTTATATCTTCGAAGCTGTGCCTTTACCCTAGTTACCAGCTCAATGGGATTAAATGGCTTTGAAATATAGTCATCGGCACCAGCCACCAGCCCTTGAATTTTATCCATATCCTCCGTCTTTGCCGACATAAAGATAATTGGCATCTTCTCACTCTGTCTGATCTTTATACATGCTTCAATTCCATCCAATCCTGGCATCATGACATCCAGTAAGATCAAATCCACTTTATTGCTCTTTAATAGCTCGATTGCCTGAATCGCACTATCACATTTTATAAATGGCAGTCCTTCATTACCTAAATAAATCCCTACTAAATTTCTAATATCCTGATCATCATCCACAATTAAAATGTAACCTTCCATCTTCTCTTATGCTTCCTTTCGTAACTTCTTATAATCTACATAGCGTATTCCTTTTGATATAAGTAATAAGATGCCTAATTCCAGCATTATGATCTGCCAGCCTTGCAAGGAACAAAAGCTGCCAATCTGCTCCGAAAATGATATCATTCCAATGGAGACTACCTTCGACACCATTGCAATTAAAATAAACTTTGGAAAGGAAATACCTACTACTGGTGCTCCTAGTGCAATGATTTCATCCGGCAAGATTGGCACAATAAACAAAAGTCCTATAAATAACACTTCATACTGACTAACATAATGCTGGAACAGCTCTAATCCATTTTTGTAATGAAACTTCTCAATAAACCATTGCGATGCCTTATTTGACATATTATACATGATACTAATGCCCAACACCATCCCAATTAGCCCCACGATAAAACTTGGCATTGCTCCTACTGTTTGCATTCCCCATACTACAGTAATTAATTCAGGTATAGGCAGGCAAATTGGCTGCAATACACAAACGATAAAATATATGATCAACATAGTTATACTCTCCTTTTTTGACGTATTCTTTTTATAGTTCAAGTATAACTTGATCATCTAAAGAATAATGAGGGAAAATTATAAAGAAATCTTTAGATTTTCCTTCCTGTCACACTATTTTTATTTGAGAGTACATTACTATTGTAGGTAAATTTATACTGGAGGTTTCGCTATGTACTACGATTCCGATGAATACAGATGCCCATATTGTGGCAAACTGTTTCGAAATGATTTTTATGCAATGAATTCCAATGAAACTTATGTTGATTATGGTCCAAGACCATTTATCTTTGATATAGAGGAAGAAGTTGAAAATAACAGATTTTTTAGAGCATCCTTATGGTCCGGACAGCATCTTCAGCTTACGGTTATGAATGTCAAGGTTGGAGACGAGATTGGTGCTGAAGTTCATGATGATTTAGATCAATTTTTAAAGATTGAGGAAGGCAATGGGATGCTCTACGTGGGTAGTTCCAAGGATAACTGGGATTATAACACTCCTGTTGATTCCGATAATGCAATTATCATCCCCGCAGGAACCTGGCATAATCTTGTAAACGCCGGACGTTCTCCATTAAAGCTATTTTCCATCTATGCTCCGCCTGCACACCCTGCTAACACGATTCATCAAACGAAAGCAGAGGCAGATGCTGCGGAAGAAAATCACTAGAACTTATCGCACAAATACAAAGAAATAGAGAACTACAGCGATGTAATTCTCTATTTCTTTGTATTATATTATTCATTTATGACAACCGTATCATACTCTTCCTTCATTGACTTACGGTAATCCACGAAACGAACCACTTTAGAAATCAGCAGCAGAATACCAATGGAGACTAGTTGTTCTCTTAATTACTCTATTGTTTCTTAAGCCAAATCCTCATGGTTGTCCCTACCCCTTCTTCACTTTCACAAACAATGGTACCATCTAAAAGTTCTAGAATTCGTTTTACAATGGAAAGCCCCAAGCCATTTCCTAAGACCTTATGAGACTCTTCACACTGATAGAAACTATCAAAGATCTTATGGATTTTCTCTCGTTCGATTCCAATTCCATTGTCCTTGATTTCAACTTTCACCCGGCCATCGCTTTGTTCTTTTGCTGAAATTGAGATGGTACTTTGTTCTCCCGAATATTTGATGGCATTATCAATTAAGTTGATCCAGACTTGCTGCAGCATATCTGCATCACTCTCAATAACAATCGGATCTAATTCAATGGAAAAGTCCACTTCCCTGTCGGACCATTTTTCTGCGACTAAGATTACACACTTTCTAATCTGCTCGTCCAGGCGGATTTTTTTCTTTGTAGTAACAATTACCTTATTATCTAAAGTTGCCATGGAAAGCATGTTCTGACATAGTTTCGAGATACGGATGGATTCCTTATTGATGATTTCTAAATACTCTCTCTGTTCTTCTTCGGTAATCTGTCCATCCAATAAGATCTCAGTAAATCCTGTAATAGCGGCAATCGGAGTCTTTACTTCATGAGACACATTACTCATAAAGTCCTTTCTCATATATTCCATGCCATCTAACTCATTTACCATCTTATTTACATTTTTTGAAAGCTCATCGATTTCATTGACATACTCGAATCGATCATCCTTCATCTCTTTGCGCTTAATCTGAACTTTAAAATTTCCCTGTGCAACCTGAGTAACCACGTCATTTGCTTCTAGCAATGGCCGAATTAAATGTTCCGATCCACACCAGAAACAAAATCCATCTATTATAATCACAAGGAAACAAAAAATCAATACAATAATGCCTAAAACCTCATGGGTTAATCTTCCATGAACAATTACTTTTACACCAAGAAACGTAAGAATGGTCGCTAATATACAGGACCAGACTAAGATGCTCATAGAAACCCGCATCATATATTTACGTAAATCACGCTTATACTTCTTTTTCTTATTCATTATATCTTCCCTTTATAGCCTAAGCCTCGAACCGTTACCAGTTCAAAGTCAGTACATGTCTCAAACTTTCTGCGTAGCTTCTTAATATGGGAATCAATCGTTCGATCATCAATTTCCGTGTCCATTCCCCAGATTTCATCCAAGAGTTCCAGTCTCGTAAAGATTTTATTTGGATTACTAAGTAACTTAAAGAGCAGATAGAATTCTTTTGGCGGCATATCATATACCGTATCCTGCACTTCTACGGTTAACGCATCATAATCTAACACGGTATTTCCAATACGTAACTTTCTCTCACTGGCAATCTTGGCCCTGCGCAACAATGCCTTAACACGTAAGATCATTTCCGTCATATTGACCGGCTTGATCATGTAATCATCGGTCCCCACATTAAATCCTTTTTCCATATCTTCAATCTGGTCTTTTGCCGTAATCATAAGAATTGGTGTCGTAATCCCCACTGTCCGCAAGGATTTGATTAATTCATAGCCATCTACGTTCGGCATCATCACATCACTGATGATTAAGTCAATATGCTCGTGCTCTAATAAATCTAGCGCTTCCTGGCCGTCAAATGCGGAAAACACACGATATGTTTCCATTCTTAATTTTGCAGAAATCAATTTATTTAAACTACTGTTATCTTCAACTACTAATATTGAAAACATTTCACTCACTCTCCTATACGCTTAAAAGGGTGTTGCACAATTGCAACACCCTCAATATTTAGCTTGCTCTAACTTTTCCTTTTAATCCTTGTTTTTCAACATCTAATACTGTATCTGCAATATTCATTGTAGATTTTCTATGAGAAACTAAGATTACTGTCTTATTGTCCTTCGCTTCTGTTAATGATTTTAAGATAATACCTTCATTTAAGCTATCAAGGTTACTTGTAGGCTCATCTAATAAAATCATAGGTGCATCATGAAGGAACGCTCTAGCAATTCCGATTCTTTGTTTTTCACCGCCGGATAAGTTACTTCCTAACTCACCAACATTAGTTTCATAGCCTTCTGGAAGGCTCATGATAAAGTCATGGATGCTTGCTTTTTTCGCTGCTTCCATAATTTCTTCGATGGATGCATTTTCTTTGGCAATACCAATGTTATTTGCAATTGTATCATGGAATAAATACGTTTCCTGTGTTACGAATGCCTGCATCTTTCTTAAGTTCGATGTATTTACCTCATTGATATTCTTACCATTTACTTTGATTGCTCCATCATTTACTTCCCAGAAACGCATAAGAAGCTTTAATAATGTTGACTTACCACTACCGCTCTTACCATAGATACCAATCGTACCATTTTCAGGAATGTTCATAGTAAGGTCTTTCATAATTAACTCATCACCATAAGCGAATGTTACGTTGTCACAGTCTACATCGCCAAACTTAACATCTTCTTTTCCTGTGATTTCTTCTACTGCTGGATCTTCTTCTAATAAATCTAACACACGGTTACCTGCTGCAATCGTATGGAATAAGTTGTTTGATAAGTTACTGATTGCAACTACTGGACCAAAGGAACTCATTAATGCAATTACTGGAATGATTACTTCTACAAATGTAATTGTTCCGTTTGTGTAAAGCATGCTTGCTGTAAATAACATGATCATACTGAAAAGTAAGATTGTTGTATCGGTTACTGCTTTATTGCTGCCTTCTTGTTTTAAAAGGAATTTTTGTTTTGTTTCAAGTTGTTTTGTTCTGTTGTTGATTTCGTTAATTCTATTTTCACCATCTTGGTACTGGATAATATCTGTAATACCACGAATGCTGCTTAAGAAATAAGAGTTTAAATCACCAAGTTCATCACGGTAATTTTGTCCTACATCACTACCTTGTTTGGAAGACCACACTGGAATTACAATACCAACTGCGCAGTACGCTGCTAATGCGATACATCCTAGGATTGGGTTAAAGGAAAAAATAAATCCTGCCATGATAAGAGAAGTAATAACTGCGATTACAATTGGAGAAATTGTATGTGCATAGAATACTTCTAATAATTCTGTATCTGTCGTAATGATGGAAATAAGATTTCCTTTGTCTTTTCCTTCTAACTTAGCTGGTGCTAATGTACGAAGTTTTACAAATACTTTGTGACGGATTAATGCTAATAATTTAAATGCAATAAAATGGTTGGAACCTTGTTCTGCATATCGAAGCACACCTCGAAGTACAGCGCAGATAATAATTGCAACTGTGATCTGTGTCAGTGTCATTCCTGTTTCAAATCCTAATACTGTTAATAGGCCAACTCCACCGAATACTACAATAAAGATGGCAGTTAAGAAGCCAATTACTCCCATAGTAACGGCCGCAACCATTACGTGAAATAATGGTAATACAAGCCCGATCAGCTTGCTCATTACTTTAATACTACTACGCTTCATAACGTTCTTCCTCCTTACCGTAATTTTCTAATTCTTTTTGCATACCATAAAGGCCTGCATAAACGCCTTGCTTATTCATTAACTCTGAATGAGTTCCTGCTTCTACTACGTTTCCGCCATCCATTGTATAGATGCGATCGGAAGCAACTACATTTTCAAGACGGTGAGAAATTAAGATCACTGTCTTATGTTTTGCTAACTTATGAATAACATTCATAATCTGCTCTTCACTTTCCGCATCAATATTGGATGTTGCTTCATCGAAGATATACATTGGAGTATCATGTAAGATTGCTCTAGCTAAACTTAAACGTTGTTTTTGTCCACCAGAAAGGTTTGCACCTTGTTCTAAAAGAACCGTGTCTAATCCATCTTGTTCTAACATAAAGTCAAGTAAGTTTACTTGGTCTAATGCTGCTAATAATTCATCCTTCGTTGCATTTGGTTTTGCCATGCGAAGGTTTTCTTCTACTGTTCCTTTAAAGATAATTGCATTATGAGTAACTAATGTAATGTGTTTCATAATGGACTCTTCTTTAATGGAGGATAACTCTTTATTGCCAACGTAAATATTACCTGTATAGTTTTTATTACGTCCCATGATAATATTAGTAATCGTACTCTTACCACAGCCTGATTCACCAACTAAAGAAACAAATCCTTTGTTTGGAATTTCAAGGCTTACGTTATTTAAGATGGTACGTTCTTCTTCATAAGAGAAACCTACCTGATCAAACTTGATTGTAAGTTCTTTGGAATCAATGTCCTCTGTTTGATTTCCTGGTTCTTCAAGATCTAAGATCTTAAAGATCTTCTTACTTGCTGCCATACCGTTCATTGCAATATGGAAGAAGGAACCGAGTAATCGAAGAGGGATAAAGAATTCACTGGATAATAAGATGATGGCAAATAATCCGCCAACTTGAAGATTACCTTTAGAGAATTCTGATACTGCTACGATAATACCGAGACCGGCACCGCCGTAAGCAACTAAATCCATAACACTGATGGAGTTTAACTGCATGATTAATACACGCATTGTGATTTTACGGAATTGTTCCGCATTTTTATCCATTTCAACAGTCTTTCTTTCGTCTGCTTCATAGATTTTCATTGTAGTAAGACCTTGAAGGTTTTCTAAGAATGTATCACCAAGGCCTGTGTAAATACCCCAGTACTTTGCAAGTAATTTTTTCGCAAACTTTTGTACTGCCACGATTGATAATGGAATAAATGGTACGCAAGCAAGTAATACTGCACTCGTCTTAAGGTTTACAAATGCTAAGATCACAAATAAGGTTACTGGTGCTAATAAGCTGTAGAATAACTGTGCTAAATATTTACCAAAATAAATTTCTAACTGTTCTACCCCTTCTCCTGAAACTTGTACAATTTCAGCAGTTGGAACTTTGTCTTCATAAGAAGAACCAAGACGTAATAATTTATTGAAAAGTTTTTCTCTTAATACTTTCTTTACATCTGCTGCAGCATGGAAACTTGCCTTACTGCTTTGCTTGTGACAGATCGCACGAATTACGATCATACATATATCAATTGCTGCAACAACACCAATTTGTGTCGTGCTGATCCCATTGCCTAACATAGCTTCCACTAAATAAGCAAATGAGAAAATAAATACTACGTTACATAAAAGTGCAATCCAGTTCCAGATTACCATTTTTACAACGTATTGTTTGGAATCTTCTAAGAGACTCATTAATCGTTTGTTAATCATATGATACCTTTCTTTTTACTTAATTGTTCTAATGCGGAAGAAGAAATAGTAATACTTTAATATAAATGCTACTACGATTGCAATCTTAGCATGAGGGCTTGGCACTGTAAAGAATACCAAGATTAAGATTGCTGAGACTGGAAGAAGGATTGTTAACTTCTTCTTTAATGTCATAGACTTCGTTCTCACAAATTCTTCTAAATGTTTCTTATACAAGTTGGTTGTCATAAACCATTGATGGAAACGGTCGGATCCTCGTTCAAACAGAACCACTGCCAACAATAAAAATGGTGTAGTTGGAAGAACTGGTAACACGACACCAATTGCCCCTAGGCCAACACAAATAAAAGCTAACACGATATAAATTGCTCTCTTTATCTTATTACTCAACTTCATTTCTCCTTAGTTTTTGTTTTTTCGACATGGAAAAGTATACTGTGGCAATGTGACGCCAATATGACCAAATCGAGTGGTAAGTTTTGCCTAACCTCTAGACAAAAAATATGACAAGTCCGCCTTCCTAGCTGCTTTCAAGAAGTAAGTCTTGTCTAACCTCTACTCAAAAAAGAGGGGTACTCTACCTGGTACCTAGTATCTTTTTATTCCTGTTTTATCAATTATGATAATGATAATAACTCTCATAATAAAGGAGAACACTGTATTTGTCAACTCCAAGCACCTCACTTTTTATTCCTATTTTTCCCAGTTTTACTATTGCATTTTTTTGAAAGTTGAGCTATACTGATTTCATAGCAATGGTTAACCAAGCAATGCTTAACTATAAAAAAGAAAGTGAGGTAATATTATGACTATATTTAAAACCAGAAACTTATCAACTACATATTTGAGTACGATTACCTCGGTAATTTATAAATAGTGTTATATCGCATAATGCGTTTATTTGCCGTGGCATCTGCTGCGGCTTTTTTAATTACTAGGAAATTTCTCTAAAAATCCCGCTAGTAATTAAAAAACACCCTAAAAAAAGTGTGTGGAACACGCTCTTTGTTCCGTTATATCATTCTATTTTCACATTATAGGATTTCGCCACGGCGTTACCGAGCTATTCATACTCTAATAACTCTCATTAGGAAGGCAGGAATACTGTATGAATAGAGATTTATTATTACTAATCCATTTAATGAATACCAACAGACATACCGTGAATCAAGCATCCACTTATGCTACTGACAAATGTCCAATGGTGTATGATGCATCTTCAAAACTTCAGGTAAAACAGATAATTGCAGATACCTTACGAGGGATTGCCAATCTGTTAGATCCCGTGCAAATTGCAGGTAAACAAACAAATATATAAATGATAAAAACAGCCCTTTTAGTTTTTCCGAAGGGCTGTTTTTTATTTAAACTTGTACACGCGTTGTAAATGATAGATGGTCCTGCTGCCATTAAATAAATACGCAATCACACAAACAACTGCAAAATATAAGACATACTCTGTTCCAAATACTTCAACTCCAATAAAGATGGGTGCTAGTAAAGTCTTTGTCGCACTGGAAAACACTGCGATATAACCTAGTGCCGCTACAAACATAACTGGCAGCCCAAATAGTCCGCCTAATACCACGCCGAGACTTGCTCCAATTGCAAATAAAGGTGTCACTTCTCCGCCTTGAAAGCCTGCAGCCAGAGTGAGCACCGTAAGTGCCAGCTTCAAAATCCAATCATAAGCGTAAATCTTTCCATCTGTAAAAGCAGCTGAAATCAAGTTGGTTCCAAGGCCGCTGTATCTTCCTTTAGATAAAACTAAAAATACGACCGATAAGCAAATTCCAACTATAAAAATCCTTAAATAGGAATCCGGACATTTCTTTCTCATAACATCTTTTACTGCTTCTAGTCCTGCCGCAAATACTCCTCCTGTAAGTCCAAACACTATACTGATTACTACAAGCTTAAGTATAAAGATGGCATCCACCTGAAAACTAACATGCAAATCTACTGCGAATTTTTCCAGTCCTAAAAGATGAGAAGTTGAACTAGAAACATAGGCTGCCACTAATGCAGGCAATAGTGCCTCATACTGGAGTGCACCTGCCACCAATACTTCCATTGCAAAAAAGGTGGCTGCTATGGGTGTCTGAAACAATCCACCAAATCCAGCTGCCATTCCTGTAAGCAAAAGTACTCTTCCACCGTTTTCTATCTTTACTTTTTTGCCTACTGTATGTGCAACAGTTGCCCCAAGCTGGACAGCCACGCCTTCTCTTCCTGCACTTCCCCCAAATAAATGGGTGATCCATGTGGTAAACATAACTAATGGAATTAAACGCTTTGGAATTCTCTCATTCTCACCAAATCCTGTTTCAAAGATCAACGTCATTCCTTTTAAAGCCTCTTTACTAAATGTTCGATATAAGAATATAATAATAAGTCCTGCAATCGACAAGAATGGAATTAAGACCATGGGATTGGCACTGCGGAAATTAGTTATTCCAATCAATACTCGTCCAAAGACTGCATCTATAATACCAACAATAATTCCGATACCAATGGCAAGCCCCGTGTATTTTAACATTTCCCTATATAAGCTTAACTGCTTTGAATTCATTCTCTTACACTTCCTTTTTATCATTATGTGCCGCTTCCCTTGTTCTTAGTAAACAGTAGTATGCCACTCCTCATACTAACTATCGTTTACTCAAGAACAAAGTATCTTTGACCTGAGTGTGCATCGTGCACCCATTTTTCAGTGTACTTTTTTACTTTATAGGGGATTGCGATTCTATCTCCTATAAAGTAAAAAAAGCCAACTTCCCCTGTTATTATAAAACAGAAGTCATTAGCTTTTAAAAGCGGTTTTGGTTTCCCATGGGAGAACATCATTCCCACCTATGTTCAATTGTATTTAGTATAGCAGTCTTACTATTGCATTTGCAATATCTTTTTAAGAAAATTATAGCATTACAGCCTATATAGCTGTTAACTTAAAAATCCTAGCACCATGAATATTCACTGTCGCCGATATTCTTGTAGTAACTGTACCTATCTCCTTATGCTCCCATAAGTCTCTTACCATGTAGGTTCCACGAAGTCCTAAGTTTGTAAATGTCACTTCCGGATTTGTTTGGGAAAACGACGTGTTAAAGAATGCCACATATTTGCTGCCATCCTCATCATTACTGGCCCAGACAACCGTATCCGAAGTCCGAAGTACCTGTCTTGCCCCAAAAGAATGTTTTAACAGACGGAGCAGTTCTTTATTCGTTAACAAAGATCGTGTCCACTCATCATTGTCTCGTAACTCCGCTCCCACCATCAATGGAGACCGGAATATACACCATAATGTCAGCATTGTCATTTGTTCATCTTTTGTAAAGTTGCTCATTCGCTCCATTCCATTGTACCCTGGCTTGTTAATTCCTATATGTCCAATAGGAAGCATATCGCAATCTGGCCAGCAGCCTTCTTTGACATAAGAACTCCATTCATTACAACGATCAAACATTTGATAAAGCTGAGACCAGTTGTCCCAAAAGTCACCGGTGATCCTCCACATATTTGCGTAAGTACTAAGGTGCTCTGCTGTCTCCAATACTGCCGGTCCCGGAGACAGGCTTAATACCATCTCCCTGCCACAAGAGTCAATTGCCCTCCTGATCATCTCTATCTCTTCTTTTGCTGAATAAGGATCCAACGGTTTAAACTCGGTATTGCAAATATCATCTACCTTGACAAAATCCACACCCCACTTAGCATAAAGTTCAAATAGAGAATTGTAGTATGCCTGTGCACCGTCTGCCTTATAGTTTATTCCATACATATCCGTATTCCAGGAGCAAACAGAAAAACTCTGAGCAATGTCACGGGCTGTTGCCGTACTACCCTTGATTTTTGTTGCCGCATGTACAGCCTGTCTTGGAATTCCCCGCATAATATGTATACCGAACTTTAGCCCAAGATTATGTATGTACGTTGCAATAGGAGCAAATCCAGCACCATCTGCTGCAGAAGGAAAACGATTGATTGCTGGAATCAAACGTGAATACTCATCCATTGCTAATGGATAAAAATGATTATATTCTGTAGAGTTGGCTTTTGGCTCATACCACTGGATATCACATACCACATACTCCCATCCAAACTCTTTTAGATACTTTGCCATATACTCTGCATTTCCCTTAATCTGCTCCTCATTTACCGAAGCACCATAACAATCCCAACTATTCCACCCCATAGGCGGTGTCTTCGCACATGTATTCTTGTTCATCTTCTTTTTACCTCCAAGTAACTATTACAATGATACTTTTGTCAGGCCATTGTTTAATTTCTTCTTACTAAATGCTTTCTTATATTGAGAAGGGGTCATCCCCTCTAACTTTTTAAATACTTTCATAAAATATTTATCATCCACAAACCCGCAGGCATATGCAACTTCTTTTACAGAGGATCCATAGTTGATGATCATAGACTTTGCTACATTAATCCTTGTTATATTAATATATTGAACGATTGTCATGCCAGTACTCTTCTTAAAAATTGTAGACAGATAATTTGCATTATAGCCCATTTCATCTGCAATCTCTTTGATTGTCAACTCTTTATTATAGTTTGCCTTGATCCATTCCATCGTCCGTTCTAAGTTTGGTGATATATTCTTTCTCACCTTATATTTTTGTTCGATAAACTCTTGGGATAATTCCATCATTAATAAGCTGACTGAATAGTCTATAATTCGTCTCGAATAAATCTCTTCCTGCGTTGCCAAATCCAATAGTTGATTAAATAAAAGTGGAACTCTCTGTGATATGGAAATTTCGCCTCGCTCAGGAACTAAATAAACACTATTGTTACTGTCCGTTGTTCTTTTCTTTATATATTCATGTATAAATTTACTGTTTTTATGTATGATTACTGGGTCCGTAAATGAAAAGTATACCCAATCATAGGATAATTTTCCTGTCGATACCCGATATCCAAACTGCTCTTCATTTGCGTTAAGGATAATATATTGATTTTTTCTTATTTCATGACGTATACCATTTTGTGCGATATACAACGTTCCTTCTTTTACCAAAATCAATACATAAAAAGAAAACGTATTCTTTTTATAACGAAATCCATTTTTACTAAGTACATTGCCACTTCCATGAAATTGCAATGATTTCTCAGCATTGGATACAAAAAACCTCATATATTTTCCTCCCTATAGTATTTTTTTGATATTTTTCTTTCTCAACTACCCTCTATATAGTATTATAGTATATAGAGATTTAATCTAAAATGGCACATTTTTGATAGAAAGGGGACTTTTTTGATGTCTTGGCAACTTGGAAGCCGTGTTTATGATATTATGGATCCTATTTCGGAAGAAACCCTCTGTATACGTGGTCTTGGGATAGAAACCGCCATTGATCAAGGGTATTCTATTGATTATAGCGAAAGAGATTATAAAGGATATCGTTTTCAATATACCTTAGAAGGATATGGAGTATACGAGACTTCACATTCCTGTCAGAAAATCACTCCTGGAAAGGTGGTTTTAATTTCTTTTCCGGAAAATAGTCACTATTACTTTCCTCCAGATCGTGAGGGCACCATGGAATGGACTTATTTTTACATAGATTTTTCGGGACCTGCTGCAGATTCCATTATGAGAAAGGTGTTAGAGGCCGCCGGTCCTATCCTATCATTATCGCGAGAAAGTATTCCAATCGTACGCTTTTTTGAATTATATAGTTTACTTTATATAGAAGGGGATCTAGAGCTTTACTATGGAAATGAGTGGCTCTATGGATTTTTAATTGCATTACTCCGTATCGCTGAAAACTCGGAAGCTAGAATTATTTCTTCCCATATTTCTGATTCTGTTCTTTGGATGAAAAATAATATCGGAAATCAAGTGAATTTGGAAGAAATGAGTGAGTCCTTAGGTATTTCCTATGCTCATTTTTCCCGCCAGTTTGCAAAAGAATTGGGCATTTCTCCATTACAATATATGACCCAGCTTCGTATACGTCATGCCACTCATATGCTTCTTTATTCTGACGCTTCCGTTACTGAAATTGCGTGTGAGTGTGGCTTTTCTACTGCAAACTACTTTACCAAGGTATTTAAGTCAACCATGAAGGTCACTCCAAGCGAATACCGACGCCTAAATGCCACTGCCAAATCCAAAAGTGAATTTTAGGGGGATTTTTACTTTATAGGGGATTGCGGCACAATTTTCTATAAAGCAAAAAAAGGACTGGAAGTTCCTAACAATACTAATGTTACGGAACCTTCCAGTCCTTTTTCGTAAAACTACAGCTATTTTAATGAAAACCTATCAATATGCCAAATCAGCGACAGCCCAAACAGCCTATTTCTTAATAGTAGCCTTAGCAGTATCTTCTGCTGCTTTTCTTAAGCCTGCTTCTTTTTGTTGATATTCTACACATTCGTCGTAGCCATATCCTTTTGCTTTGTCTTGCATTTCTTTTACGATCTTTTCAAATTCTGCATCTGTCTTAGCATAGATTGCTTGCCAAGAATATTGTTTAATACATTTTGAAACATTGTTCCAAGTGATCTGAAGTTCATCACTCTTTGTAGTTGGAGAGTATGTAGTACCTACAGCAAGGCTGAAGTTATGTTTCTCTAAGTATTCATCAGCATTTTCAGCACCCATCTTTGTCTTCCAATCTTCTTCGATCGTAGTTAATTTCTTCTGTAATGTGGATTTCCAGAATAAGTAGTTGTATGTTTCACCGTCTTTTGTATCTGGATTTACAGCATCTACAGCCCAAGTCGTATTGTTGATTTGGTTTACGCCATCATTGAATTTACCACTGTAATCACCAGTCAGTTTTGTTTCACCGTTCTTTTTGCATTGTGTACCAAGGTCTGTTAAATATGGTTCTCCTTGGTCATTGTAATCCCAAGTTACACCTTTAGGACCATATTCAGCCGTCATTCTTCCTTCTGGAGTAGATAACCAGTTAAGAATTGCCATACATAATTCAGGATATTTCGTCTTAGAACCAATACTCCAGATTCTGTTACCACCGTTGATATTAGTACCATTTACTAATGTCTTAGAGTCCTCAGCTGCTACAGTGAGCATCGCTTTGTTCTCTTTTAAATGAGCTTCTGTGTTATATAAACCACTTCCCATCCAGTTGAAGATATTGAAGAATGCAGCACCATCTTGGTAAGCTTCTGTCATTTCTTCATATGTCTGAGTCATGGAGTCAGGATCTAATAAGCCTTTTTGGAATAATGTATTATAGAACTTTAAGCATCTTAAGTACATGCCGCCATCCTGTAATGCAGGCTCATAAATTTGACTATTTACATCATAAAGACCAAAACCGAATTCTTCATATCCATAAAGTGCAGCAGTAGATTTTACGAACATAACCATATCTCCATCCCATGCGGAGAATAAAGAAGCACCGTATGTCTTTTGGCCTGAGTCAGACTTAGGACAAGCTTTTACCATTTTCTCTAATACTGGGATGTAATCCTCTAATGTCTTGACTTGAGGATATCCAATTTGTTTGTATAAATCCCAGCGAAGATCTGGATGATACATAAATGCCTGATGTTGCTCGGCACTTGTACCTACATCGAAGCCATATCCGTACACTTTGCCACCGGAAATACTCTTATTCTTATCAAGTGCAGTCTGCATCGTACTCTTGATATATGGACCGTATTCTGTTACAAGATCTTCATCATCCCAATCTTTAAGGAGTCCGGATTTTACAGCACGTTGATATTGGTCACCATCACTGCCAAAGATTACAAAGTCACCTAAGTCGCCACCTTCAACACGAGTATCAAAGACACCGTCACCTTCATTTACAATATTGATCTTAACATTGAACTTATCAAGCATTACCTTTGCAAACCAGCCTAATTGTTCCCCTGAATAGTTTGCTAATTGAGAATATGCCGTTAAGGTTACCGTATCTTTTGGAATAATATCCTTAAGGTCTGCTGCCTCTCTTTGAGCAGCTTCAGTTGCTGCTGGTGTTGCATCTCCTGCAGCAGCAGCTGCTGGTGTTGCTGTGCTTGTTACTGTCTCTTCTTTTTTACTTGCACTGCATCCGGCTAACATCATAGTAACCATAGATCCGATTGCGAGTACGGAAATAAGTTTTCTTTTAAACATTGTTCTCCTCCTTTAAATACATTGTTTGTATGATAAAATCAGTGCTCCCACACTAACCTTACTACCTTACCCTTTTACAGCACCTAACATAATTCCCTTTTCAAAATATCTTGTCATAAATGGATATACACATAAGATTGGAATGATTGAAACCATGGCAATCGTATATTTGATTGTCTTTCCACTTAATACAGATGCTTGAAGTGCTGCAGTATTTACACTTCCGCCATCCATTGCTGCCTGTAGGCTGGATGCTTTATTTAAATAGTTATAAAGAATGTGCTGTAATGTATAAAGATTTGGCTTGGAAGACATTAAGATCATGGAGTCGGTAAATGAGTTCCAGTGTCCTACAGCACCAAAGATTGCAATGGTTGCTAAAATCGGCTTGCTTAACGGCCAGATAATCTTACGGAATACTGTCAGATACGATGCGCCATCCATCAATGCACTCTCCTCCAGCTCGGCCGGAATAGATTCTATGTACGTCTTAACCAAGATAATGTTATATGGAGCCACGATCCCTGGAATAACATAGCCCCAGAAGTTACCTGTCAGGTTTAACATGGACATGGTGAGGTACCATGGGATCAATCCTGCATTAAAATACATGGTGATGATCATAAAACGATACCAGAACTTTCTTCCCCACATTTCTTTCTTAGTTACCAGATATCCGATAAATGCAGAAGCAATTACCATAAGTCCGGTACCAATCAATGTTCTTGCTACCGTAACAACAACTGCACCTCCCAGCTCTTTTACATTTTTAACTGAAACATAGTTGTCAAAATGGATGCCCTGTGGAAAGAACTTAATGGCACCTACGCGAACCAAGTCGTTGTTACTGATTGTATTGATAAACAAATAGTAGAATGGGAAAAAACATAATAATGTAAATATCCCAAAAAACAAATAGTTACAAAAATGAAATACAACATCGGATGCATTCATTTTAACTTTCTTTTTTGCTCTTCTTTTTGCCATTCTTCTTCCCCCCTCTATACTATGCTCTCGCCACGAACTGCTTTGGATATGCGGTTAGCGGAGAATAATAATATAACACTGACAAGAGATTTCACCATACCGATTACTGTGGATAATGGGATGATTCCCTTATTAATACCTAACTGGAATACATACAGATCCAATACTTCAATGGTTGACATATTATTTGCATTTTTAAATACCAAATACTGATCAAGTCCATTGGTCAAGATACCTGCAATTGATAATAGAAGAAGAACACAATAGGTTGGCATTAATCCTGGCACCGTAATATGCCACATTCTTTGGAACCTTCCTGCTCCATCTACTTTGGCTGCTTCGTATAATTGCTGATCGATTCCTGATATAGCTGCTATGTAAATGATTGCACCCCATCCGGTTCCTTTCCACATTCCCCAAGCCAACATCTTAAGCCAGGTAAAGCTGCCGCTTAATAAGTAGTTGGTACCAGTAGCCCCATCGCCTGCTGGTGAAAAGATAGATGAAACAAAACCATCAGAAGAGAAAATTGCAAGTGCTACTGCATATACAAGTACCCAGCTGATAAAGTTAGGAATTGTAGTAAGTGTCTGTACAATCCTACGGACACGGCTAGAGCCCATTTCATTAATAAAGATTGCAAATGCCATTGCTACCCATGAGGTTGCAATTCCAAGACCACTCATAACAAGGGTATTACGAAGAACCCTTACGATATCCAGTCTGGTTGCCTGATTATTAAACAAATATTTAAACCATTTAAAGCCAACAAAAGTATCCATAGATAATGTTCCACCGGCCTTATAATCGAAGAATGCATATCTCCATCCCCATAATGGAAGGTAGGAAAATACAAAGATCATTACTACGAAAGGCATAAACATTAAGAATAACTTATACTTTGACTCCATATAGTATTTTTCATTTTTTTCTGGTTTCGGTAATAAACAAAATAGTATGATATTAAGTACCAAAATAATTAAGATCAATCCCAAAAAGATAAAAAATCCACTATGAAACATTGGTTCTACCTTTGCTGGTTTTGAACTTCCCTGTAACTGTTGATATGCTATTACAAGTCCAAACATAGAAATACCTGATACAACTGAAGCTGCTGTAGATAAAATCAAACCAAGTCTTTTAAACTTCAATTCTCCAACCGAGAAACAAGTTGCTAATGCTATAACAGCAATCCCAATAAATGCTATTAAACTGGATCCAAAGATGATTCTGACTGTGCTCTCCTGGGCCCATCCTTTTGTTGTTGCTCTTGCAAACCCCTCTGCTAACCCTGAATAAGAGGTCGCTGATGTAAAGAATGACATCGTCTTACTTACTAATTTTGAAACCCTGGCTGGGTTTATGCTAGGAACAAACATACAAACGATTGTCAAGACAGTAACTAGTCTAAGTACAATGTATAATCGATCTGTAATACGGCTCTTACTTGTACGTTCCATATTTCCTCCTTTTCCCTATAACGTATAGTCCTTTATTTTACTCACTTAGGATTGGTCCATCTGATAACTTTTGTTCTAAGGGAACTGCGATGACAACGGTTGTGCCTTCTCCCTGTTTTGACTCAAGCGTTACTCCATACTGGTCTCCATATAGTAACTTGATCCTTTGATTTATATTACAAAGGTTTGAGTGAGCATTTTCACTGAATGAGTCCTCCTTTAGCTGTTTCCTTATGGACTGCAGCCTATCCTGACCAATACCTACCCCATTATCTTCTACTATGATCTTAAGCATGTCCTCCTTCCTGACTGTAAGCCTTATATAATTTTGATTTCCCTCCTTCTCCTCTAGTCCATGTATATATGCATTTTCAACTACCGGCTGTATTAATAATGATAAAATATTAGTATGTTCCAAGTCACATTCTCGATTGATCTCGTAATGAATTCTGTCCCCAAACCGATACTCCTGAAGCTTTAAATAACTCTCTACTAAATTAAGTTCTGATGATAATGGCACAATCTCTTTGCTTGTCTCAATGTTGCCTCGTAAGACTTTTGCCAGCATCTTCGTCATATCTTCGATTTCATGTTGCTTACTAAACATTGCCCTCATACGGATGGTCTCTAACGTGTTATTTAGAAAATGAGGATTGATACTGCTTGCCAATGTCTTAAACTGTGCCTCATTCTGTCTTGCAACGAATCTCTCTTTTTTCACCTGCTGGTCTACAATTACGGCTACCCTGCGCTTAAAATAAAAATAGAATATACATCCGGTCATTATCGACACACCCATGCTCCCAACTAAATAAAGAATTTGTTGTTTCATATAGCACCTCTCATCCTCTAAACTTAACTTATGTATAAGATTTACATTTGTTTTATGACTAAATTATAGTATTTCCACCTCCTCAAACAAACGTATCCAATAACAGAAATGGTGTATAAAACTCATTTCTTTTACTATTTTTTCCACCTAACTTTATATCTTCGACACTTTCACTATTTTTATGCCCTTACACTTTCTCGCTTTTACGCTTTTGTACTTTTAGGAAACTCTTCTTTTGGTAAGGTATTCTACCGAATAGCTTACCAAAAGACTGGCGCCTCACAGACTACATCAGGTTTACCATTAAAATAGGCACCGTCAAACGTAAAAAATGGGAGATTCCTAACAATAGTATTGTTACGGAATCTCCCATTTTTTTTACGTAAAACCTCAACTGTTTTATTGTAAACCTTTCATAAACTAAGTTAGCTTCAGCTCCCCTATTCGGATTTCGTAGTCTCGAATAAGGTATGCGATTGTTGGCTAATTCGTTCTGAAACTTCTTTAATCTTTTGAATTTCGTCCTGTTGTTCTCTTTGTAAGCTTAAGACTTCCTCGGATGCAGCAGCAAACTCTTCTGTAATTGCCATTACCCCATCAACGTTTTCTTCTGCTTCTTTTACAAGATTAAAAATTTCTTCTACTTGTTGATGCTCTTTCTTAATCTCTGTTTCTATACTCTTAAATTCATCCACCATGGCATCAAACTTTTTATACATATTGTCTATAATGGATTTACCTTCTAAGGATTTCTTTTCTCCGTTATCTACAATACTGATTATGCTCTCTACTTTCGATTGGGCTTTTTTAATTACCTTCTCAATTTCTTCTGTTGTCCCTTTTGTCTGTTCTGATAGACTTCTTACTTCTTCGGCAACAACTGCAAAGCCTTTTCCTGCTTCTCCTGCACGTGCAGCTTCAAATCGATGCATTAAGCGCCAATAGATTGATTTGAGCAGAAATTTGCTTAATTCCAGTCAATACCCCCATAATCTCAGACATATTTTCTGTAAATTCATGTACGGTTGTCTTTGCTGTCTTCATTCCTGTTTGAATTTCACCAACATTTTGCTCCATATTATTAATTTCTAGTTTATTATGTTCTGTTACATCCACTAAACTTACAGATACATTTGATAAATGGTCACAGAATTCTATAGTACTCTTCACTTGGTTAGTAATTCCCATAATGGTCTGACTGATTTCTACCATTTGTGATACCTGAACCTCTGCACCTTTACGAATCTCGTCCATCGCCTCAAATACTCTTCCTGATTTTACATTGGTTGTATTTGTACTTCCTTCTAAAAGCTCGACTTCCTCTTCTAGTGATTTTCCTGAAGCCTTAACTATTTCAACGGTCTTTAATGCATCCTCTTTGGAATGTACGATTTCAAGTTCCGAAGCACGAATCCATTTAATAACGGTAGCTCCTAATACTTGAATTACGATTAAGATAAAAAGATGCATGATTGGAACGATAGAATGGTTTATTTCGCCTAACAAACTAATTCCAATAACATACTCTGTGAACACAATTAAAATGTCCTCTAATGCTGCTAATGAGATAAATGCCTTTCGATCCGCATACAGCAAACTGAAGAAACAAATCATTGCAAACTCAAATATTACAAAACTTCCACCGCCACTTGTTAGTGTATATCCGTAAACACCCCAGAAAAAGATCATCGGCAAGAGGTAGGACGACCACTCTACCTTGTTCCATTTCTTTATAACAAGCCAGATAATTGCATTTAAAATAAATGCCAAAATACCAAATGACATTGCTTGTAGCAGCCCTACAAGTAGTAGCATTCCTGTAATCATAACAGAACAGATTGCAAAAAGTGGAACTAACAGTTTATTTGCTTTTGAAATATAAATATCTTCTCTCATAACTTCTCCTTTGTATTGGTACAAAGAATATCGTCATATTTTAAGATTTAATTAATACTATTTTAATAGTTTTTTTATATATTAAGTCTTTATTCTACAGTAATTATTACATATTCACTCTTTCCTTCGGTGCGTAATGGATACCCCCATGCTGAGATCCCCGAAGATGTGATTGCTGTAAATCCATCAATCCTTCTCATTCCATAGACTAACGTATTGGTAACTAGTGTCTGCACCTCTCTCAGTGGAAAAAGCTGCCCTCCGTGGGTATGTCCTGATAATTGTAAATCGACACCCAAGCTTGCATTTTTTTCAATATCCAATGGCTGGTGATCTAACAAAATAATATAATTGTCTTTTTCTACATTCTTTAAAAGTTCTTCTGATGAAAGACGGTTTCTATTGAGTCCGGCATCCATTCTTCCTACAATTGAGATATTTTCAATGGTTACTATTTGATCATTCAGTACCGTAACGCCATGACTCTCAAACTCATGTTTTACATCTGCTTGATTAAATTGTGGATCACTGGAATAAGTGGAGGCATCATGGTTTCCATATATATAATAAATACCTTTTTTATTGGTAATCTGCGAAAGGAGTTCACAAGCCGCTTTCATATCTGCAAGTGGTGTCCGTTCATCTACAATATCTCCCGTCAATACGACAATATCAGCATCTAGCTTACTCATTTCTTGACAATACTCTTTTAACTCTGCTTGATTAATTGCATTTGACATATGTAAGTCTGTGATCTGCAATATCTTAAGTCCATCCACTTTGTTACTGCTTATTGTATAATCGGTCTCGCTGACCTTGTTGATATTATAATATCCATAACAGAAGATCAGCCCCATTATTACAATAGAAAAAATACCTGTCATAAACCCAAACCGATACCATTTATATCGTTTCAAAATCAGATTGACTGCTTCAAGTGCTACTGAAATGACAAACAGGTGAAAATAAACAATTGCATATATTCCATAAATATTCACTGCCGGCAATGACAGTAACAGCATAATTCCATGTAATAAAATATTCCTTCTTCGATTCATATCCATATGAAGGTAATGGATCAAAAATCTCTTAATAAAAAAATGTGTATAACAGGATGTTAATCCCACCGGAATTAATAAACCCAACATCATAACTGCCATTTGTACTCCTCCTTTTCCTTTGTCCTGCTTCCATAAAGTGAATATATAAAAACGGATTCTTT
>JAUNRX010000036.1:0-16275 GCA_030539495.1 bacterium
CTGACGTTCCTCGGTAGCGTTACAAATTGTATTTAAAGCAAGTATATCATAACCCTTTTTTGAAATAATTTCAACTAAATCTTGAAATTTCTTGTAATTAAATGTCGTCTGTGCAACTATGCAATACTTTTTTGACTTGTCAGCGTCGAAAGCTTCTGCCTCTTCCACTGTTTCAATTACATATGCTTTATTGTCACACCAGCCTTTAATTCCAACCACTTCAGGATGTTTATTATTTCCGATAATGATAATTTCTCTGCCTAGTTCGGACTGCTCTTTCACATTGTTGTGAATCTTCTTAACGAATGGGCAAGTCGCATCGATTACTTCAAATCCACTGTCTTCTATTTGATCCCATACATTTTTGGCTATACCATGTGACCGTATAATTATTGTACCCTTAGTAGCGTCATTTAATTCTTCTGGAGAATTAATCACATGTACGCCCTTCTTTTCAAGGTCGCCTACTACTTCCTCGTTATGAATGATTTCACCAAATGTATAGACATTGTCTTTATGATCTGCAGAATCGTATACCATGTCAACTGCTCGTTTTACACCGAAACAAAATCCTGCACTATTTGCTAATTTTATTTTCATCTTATTTTCACCTTAAAAAACTTATTTATGAGTATTGTATAACTCGATAATCGCATCAACAACTTCATCGATTGTCATTGTTGATGAGTCAAGTAAGATTGCATCTTCCGCCTGACATAATGGAGAAATCTCACGGTTCATATCTTGTTGGTCTCTGGCAATAATGTCTGCTTCGATCGTATCAAGATCACATTCGATTCCTTTTTCAACATTTTCTTTCCAACGTCGGTTGGCACGTTCTCTTGAAGAAGCTGTTAAATAGATTTTCAGGTTGGCATTTGGAAGGATTTGCGTACCTACATCTCTTCCGTCCATAATTACGTTTTCCACGCTTGCTAACTTTCTTTGAAGTTCTACTAATTTCACTCTTACTTCTTTTACTTTTGCTACTTTACTAGCCATCTTGCTTGCTTCTTCTGTACGGATTCTTCCGTTTACATTTTCACCATTTAAGATTACTAATTGTTCACCATTTTTATATTCAATCGTAATATCTGCATTTTCACATGCCTTTACTACATCTTCTTGATTTTCTGAATCTAAATTATTTTCAAAGAAATAAAGACCCATGGCACGGTACATCGCACCTGTATCCACATAAATAAATTCTAATTTCTTTGCTACTAACTTAGCGATAGTACTTTTTCCTGCACCAGCAGGTCCATCGATTGCTATACAATAATTCATAATAGTATCCCTCTTTTATATTTTCTATTGTACTGACATGCCTGCCAAATATCCAGTTGACCAGGCGATCTGAATATTAAATCCTCCAGTCAATGCATCCAAATCAAGCACTTCTCCTGCAAAATAAAGATTCTTTACAAGTTTGGATTCCATTGTTGATGGATTGATTTCTTTTACTGAGACTCCACCCTTTGTTACAACGGCAGTATTGTATCCGCCTAACTGTGTAATTGTCAATGTAAAGGATTTCATTAACTGCACAAGGTTTGTTCTCTCTTCTTTTGTTACTTCATTTACTTTCTTCTCTGGATCAATACCGGAACGCATAATTATTACCGGAATTAGCTTCTTAGGTAGTAACTCATCTAAAGAATTTGCAAATTTTCGATTAATATTTTTATCAAAATCACGAAGTAATCTTGCATCAAGCTGTTCAAAGCTAAGTGCTGGTTTTAAATCGATTGAAACTGATAATTCTCCACCTTTTGTATAAGCCGCTGCATAACTGCTGGCACTTAATACTAATGGACCTGTAATACCAAAATGGGTAAATAACATTTCTCCAAAATTTTGATATAATGTCTTTTTCCCTGCTTTTAATGTCAATTCTACATTACGTAAAGATAATCCTTGAAGTTCCTTTACAAATGTTTCTTTTGCATAAAGTGGTACAAGACTTGGCTTACATTCTTTGATGGAATGGCCTGCATTCTTTGCAAAACGGTATCCGTCTCCTGTAGAACCAGTAACAGCGTAGGATAACCCTCCTGTACATACAATGACAGAATCACCTTTTATAAGCTTTTTATTTACTTTTACGCCAACTACTTCGCCATCTTTAATTACGACATCGTCTACGTTGGAATGATACATAATATTTACACCTAAACGGTTTAGTTCTCTAACTAATGCACTAATAACATCGGAGGATTTATCTGACGCAGGAAATACACGATTTCCTCGTTCAACTTTTAATGTCAATCCAAGTTCCTTGAAAAAGTCCATTAAGTTTTCATTTGTAAATGTGTAGAAACTACTATATAAAAACTTTTTATTCGACATCATATTGTCAAAAATAATCTCAAGGTCACTTGCGTTTGTAACATTACAACGACCTTTTCCTGTAATATAGATTTTCTTTCCGCACTTTTCGTTTTTTTCTAATAAGGTAACTGTGTGACCATTTCTTGCAGCAATAATTGCTGACATCATACCAGCGGCACCGCCACCTACTACTAAAATCTGACTCATCTAATCTAGCCTTTCTATTTTGCACGAATTATTTCTATTCTAATTCGATAACATTCTACTTGATAGTATATAATATTTTATTAACTTTTAAAAGAGCTTTATTCCTTTTTTTCAAAAAGTGTCTTCGACACTCTTAGACTCCCCATTCCTCATTCATGAGGGAGAAAGCGTTTCAAGTCGAAGACACTTTGCCAGCGCAGAATCAGGTCATGATAGCGACACACTCCCTTCAGCTGAGTGCACACCGTGCATCCGCTTTTCAGGATGCTTTTTTAATGGATTTGGAAGATCTTGAAGAGAACTTTCCGATCCATTAAAAAAGACACTAAAAAGAATTCCCTTCTACCTTAGTGCCTTTATTTGTTCTATCTATGCGATTATTTATGCAATTGTTTCAATATATTTACGATCAATATATTTCAGATAGATTGCTGCAATAATTACAGTTACGACTTCCGCGATTACAAAGGAATACCATACTCCTTTAATCCCCATTGTCTTACCTAAGATCATTGCTAATGGTAATAATAAGATAAACTGTCTCGTTGCTGTAAGAAGAAGACTGGATAGTCCTTTTCCAAGTCCTTGGCAAGCATAGCTTACCATTACAGAAAATGATCCAAAGATAAATGTTGTTCCCATAATACGCAATGCAGGAATACCAATCTCTTTCATTGTCTCACTGGCATTGAACATTCCCATAATTGGACTTGCAAAGCCTACGATAATGATTGTTCCAACGATACCGAATACCGAGGAATAGATCGCAGATAATTCAATTGCTTTCTTAATACGTTTTCCATTACGTGCACCATAGTTAAATGCAACGATTGGAATTAACGCATTATTAAGAGCAAATACGGCCATGTATACGAACGACTGAACTTTAAAGTAAGCACCAAATACGGCTGCTGCAGTCGTTGAAAACGTTAATAAAATATTATTTAGTCCAAAGGACATGATTCCAGCCATAGACTGTGTAATAATCGTTGGAACACCAACGGAACAAATCTGTCCAATAATTTTTTTATCCGGACGTAAGTTATGGCAAGAGAATGTAATCTCCTTGTTCTTCGATAAGTTAAAGTAAATTGCAAGAAGTAAGCTTGTTACCTGACCAATAATCGTTGCAATTGCTGCTCCTGTTACACCTAACTTAGGCACACCAAACATACCAAAGATTAAGATTGGATCTAAAATAACATTCACTACTGCTCCTGTAATCTGCATGTACATCGTACAAACAGTTTTTCCAGTTCCTTGTAGGATTTTTTCTAATACTAAAGAAAATACCTGTCCAAAACTAAAAATACAACAAATTCTTGTATAAACCGTACCCATAGAAATAATATCTTCTACGTCTGTCTGCATACGGAAGAAATGTTCTGATCCAAAGATACCAAAAAGTAAGATCAGTACATAAATCACTGCACCGAGTAATAAACCATTCATTGCTGACTTATCTACTTTTTCTTTGTCATGTTCGCCTAAATAGCGAGATAAATTGGAACTAATACCGACTCCAAGGCCGATTCCTGATGCTAAGATTATATTTTGAACAGGAAATGCAAGACTTAATGCTGTCAGTGCATCCTCACTGTAATGAGCCACAAATAAACTGTCTACAATGTTATATAGTGCGCCAATAATCATAGAAATAATCATCGGTACAGCCATTTGAAGCATAAGCTTATTTACGGGCATAACCCCCATTTTGTTTTCATTGCTTGTATTCATTTTCTTCTGTCACCTTTTCTTCATTGATTTAAAGCGGAACATCTATTGTATCCGAAAGCGAATACAAAGTCAAGAATATCCACGAATTAAATCATATAAAGTCGGTTACAGAAGTATTCTTATTATTTCAAATCCTCACGTAATTTCAAAATAGCCAAATCTTTTTCCTTACATTCTAACATAACATTACATTCTTCCATGCCTGCCTTCTCCATGGCATCTACCATTTTTAGATAGTCTTCGACATGAATATAGTCGTCATGGGCATGCTTGTTTCCTTCTTTGTCACTGGCGAGATGGAACTTTGGTATGCGTTCCTTCCAGGTCTTTGCTGCCTCGCGTACACACTCATCATAAGACAGTTTTCCAGGATTCCATTCAAAATGCTTATTATCAAATACAATTGGGATTCCAATCTTTTGATGAACATACAGACAGTTATCTACAGTAAATGATACATGGTCATTTTCCAACACCAAATAGTTTCTGGCATTTTCATTTAGCCTTAGATAATTTTCACAAAATTGATCCAGTGCACCTTCTACTGTTTCATATCCATTTTTCACTCCCACATGCAGCGTTACATTGGGTACCTTCTCTAATTCCATTGCTGCAAAGGTATCTGAGAATAGATTCAAGGATCCAATGCTTTTTTCCACTACGTCAGGACGAAGAGAATTTAGGACAAAGTATTGGGATGGATGGGTAGAAAGCTGCATATTAAGCTGATTTGCAACCTCCCCCACTTCCTTAAGCTCCTGCCTTACATCCTCTATGGAATAATAGCCAAGGTCGATCTGTGGCAAAATCTGTTCCGGAAGTCGATAGGCATAAATATCATTTTTTTTATTTTCGTATAGCAATAGTTCCAAGTCTTTGATATTCTGCCTTGCCTTCTCCAACAGATACTCATGACACAAAGACGCATCATGGTTTTCCAGATACGTCTTTGTGGAGGATCGATTTACTTTTAGTTTTTTATTAATATGCGAAATACAACAATATCCTAAATTTATTTTCATAGTCTCATACTACTCCTTTGAGACTAGTCTTTGCGATTTCATAAGGAATTATTTCACCAAATCTTCCAAGTTGCCAAATGTATAGCCCATCTCCTCCCATTTAGTCAACAGCTCATCAAGAATCTGCCCATTTGTCTTAGAGGTACTATGTAAAAGAACGATAGCTCCAGGATGAATTCGTTTTAATAACTTATCAAATGCCTGCTCTTTTGAAGGCTGCTTATCTTGATACCAGTCAACATAAGCAAGGCTCCAGAAAAAGGTCTTATATCCAAGCTCTTGAGCCATTTTCAAGTTCTCTTCACTATATTTTCCTTGTGGTGGACGATAGAATTTAATCATATCTTTCCCCGTACACTCTTTATACATATTCTCTAATTCGCCAATTTCCTTTTTGAAGGCCTCCATGGTAGAAATCTTCGACATATTTGGATGCGTCAACGTATGATTTCCTACTGTATGCCCTTCTGCCACCATTTTCTTAACCAACTCCGGGCTGGTCTTAATATAATTACCTACAACAAAAAATGTACCATGAGCATTATGTTTTTTTAACGCCTCTAAAATCGGCTCTGTATTTCCATTTTCATATCCGGCATCAAATGTCAGATAAATCACCTTTTTGCTTGTATCTCCAATATAATAGGTGTCTTTCTGTTTTAATTCGTCTGGCGTGGCATTTCCTGTTGGTGGCTGGCCATCCTTGCCAAACCCAAGCCCCCAGTTGGATTCATGATCAATTCCTTGCTCCACAGGCTGATTTGTAGTTTCACTGCTTTTCTCTGTATGACTTGCCATGGCCAAACCATACCCTACAAAGTATGCGATTACTAAAATTGCAATCACTCTGATTATCTTTTTATAATCCATAAATATATGGACCTCCACTCACTACTTACTGTAAATATATTGTGACAATCAGAAGATAATTCCAAGTTTTAGTCCATAAAATCCAATCGGATTTGTCCATCTAGGATACTTTCCTGTTTCGCTTGCTTAATACAATCCTCGTCACGTAGCTGTCCAATCAAAAATGGGGATTTGGGATCATGTTTCTTATAGTTGCTTTCTACTGTCTTTTGACTAAAATTGGCATAACAATACTTACATCCATGTAAACAGGAATTATAGGCACCAATATCCTTCGACTCTATACAGGTACAATAGTCACGATCCGGTATGGATCTCACGTTTTTTATTGTAGTGCCAAGATGACGTTCCATCACCGCCCTGCTCGTGCAACCTGAGTTTTCAATCTGGTACTTTGTCAGGTCAATCCCCTCTGCACAAGTCTTAATCGTAATCTCATATTCTCGTGCAATCCTTGAAAAAGCCTCTGCAATCCACTCCTGTTCACTTCTTGCAAGAGGTACTGCATCCGGAAAGTTACGTTTTGTCTTTTCATAGCTGTCAACAAAGCTTATAACATATTCCGATACCTTATGGCCTAATGCTTTCACCAATTGTCGAAATGCTTTCTCATGATACTCTTTTGTATAAAAATCCGTTAGTATAATAGGATCATATCTTACACATACACTATCTTTTCCTAACACTTTTGAAAGGTAATGCACTGCTTCTATTACCTTTCTTTTCTCAGGCACCTTTGGTTCTATCTCTCTTCCATAAGGTGTTATCGTCACAAAGAAATAAGGATGAAAAGGTATTAATTCTTCCAAATGCGGGAGGATCGGCATAGGATTTTTCGTCCATAAGGTAATGCAGTCAACCACATTAGGATCTAATAAATATTTCGTCACCTGACAGGCATTATAGGGGTTACGAACCAGTACATAGCCCTCCCGGATCCGTTCCATCATCCATTCAGTATAAAATGCCGGTATATCCGTTCTTGTACTCGCACTTATAATCATTTTTTTTCTCCTTTCCAATGAATGTGCATACATAACTTTTACTCACTTTTAAGATAGTCAAGACCACCGGCTTAGCCGGTAGTTTATTGTTCTAGGGACACAAATAAAAAAGGCAGCTCCTTTGGCCACCTTTTGTCTCTCTTACTTTTCATAATTTGAAATAATACAACGACGCATTAAATCCAGTGCATGTACCACGCTTAATTCTCGTATCTTCTCTCGATTACCACTAAATATATAATGCTTTACTGTTGCTTTCTCATTGGCATAGCACCCAATATAAACGGTACCCACAGGGATATCCTTAGTTCCGCCACCAGGACCAGCAAGTCCAGTAATTGAAACTGCTACATCAGCATCTCCATTGATTGCAGCACCCTTTACCATTTCCTTTGCCGTCTGTTCACTGACTGCCGTATAGGTCTTAAGCGTTGATTTCGACACATCCAGCAGCTTACGTTTTGCCTTATTTGTATACGTGATAAATCCCTCTTTCAATACATCGCTGACACCAGCAACATTGACGATACGTCCTGTCAAAAGACCTGCCGTACAGGATTCCGCTGTAATAAGCGTTAACTTATGTTTTAACAAAAGCTTTACAACTACATCTTCTAATGTCTCAGACTCTTCTTCGGTATAAATCTTAATGCCAAAACGCTTTCTTAATTCTTTTACTACCGGCTTAACCAGTTCTTTTGCTTCCTGTAAACTATCTGCTTTCGCCGTAATACGTAAATGTACTTCGCCAGTCTTTGCATAAGGAGCAATGGTTGGATTCGTCTGTTTGTCAATTAAATCTTCAATTTCCATTGCCACGGCACTTTCGCCCATCCCTGCAATCTTAACCATTGCAGAATAAAGAACTTCATTGCTTTGTTCTTTTAAGTAAGGAAGTACGGACTCTTTTACCATAGGAACCATTTCATTTGGTGGACCAGGAAGCAGGATTATCTTCTTTCCTTCCTGTTCAATAAGTAATCCAGGAGCTGTCCCATTATGGTTAGCAAGCACGTTGGCTCCTTGTATGACCATTGCCTGTTTCCAGTTATTTTCCGGAATAGACTTTTTCTTTTGATCCTTGAAATACGCTGCAATTGCACGTTTAGTTTCTTCATCCTCTACAAGGGGAAGTCCCAACTGTTCTGCAACCGCCTCTTTCGTCAAGTCATCTCTGGTAGGTCCTAGTCCCCCTGTCAAAATTACAAGGTCACTTCTTAGAAGTGCCACCCTTACTGCTTCTTTTAGTCGATCCTTATTATCTCCTACTGTTGACTGATAATACACTAAAACACCTAATGCAGCCATTTCTCGCGAGAGAAAGGCTGCATTTGTGTTCACGATATTACCGAGTAGGAGCTCTGTTCCGACGCTGATCAATTCAGCAACCATACTTATCTGCTCCCTTCGTTTAGTACTCCCTTATTTTTAATTAAGTAATCAACAAGAGAGATTACTGTTAATACTAATGAAAGATAAATAAAAACTTGTTCTAAAACATTAAAAAAGCTGTAGTTAAAATCTACAATCAATAAGATTGACATAACCATTTGGGAAATCGTCTTAAGCTTGCCCCATTTGCTGGCGGCAATTACAATACCATTATCGGATGCAATCAGACGGAAACCACTGATAATGAATTCACGGCTTACGATTACGATTGCAATCCATGCAGGAATTTGTCCAAGTTCAACAAAGCATAATAATGCGGAGCAAACCAACAACTTGTCTGCTAAAGGATCCATAAATTTCCCAAAATTACTTATCAAATTGTTCTTTCTTGCAATATGACCATCTAAAGCGTCTGTAATACAAGCTAAAGTAAAAACTACTACTGCGATAATATTATTATAAGGAATCTTATCGCAAAGTAAAAAGACTACAAATACAGGAATCATTAAAACCCTAAGTATCGTTAACTTATTGGGTAAATTCATCTGCATTAGATCACCTCACCTACTAAATCATATTCTTTTGCTTCTGTAATTTTAACATTTACAAAATCGCCAGACATAAGTTCGTATGGGCTAGAAACAAAACAGTATCCATCTACATTTGGAGCATCTCTGTAAGTTCTTCCGATATAAACATTTTCTTCTGGTAATTTACCTTCGATAAGAACTTTCATTGTTGCACCGATATAATTTTGGCACTTATCAAATGAGATTTCTTGTTGTAATGCCATGATAGCATCTTTACGAGCTACTTTTACTTCTTCTTCGATTTGTCCATCTAATTTTGCAGCTGGAGTGTCTTCTTCTTTTGAATACGTAAATACACCTAAACGATCAAATTCAATATCATCGATAAAGTCTAATACTTCTTCATGATCTTCATTTGTTTCACCTGGGAAACCAGCAATAAGTGTTGTTCTTAAACACATATCTGGAATTTCAGTTTTAATCTTAGCAATTCTTTCACGAAGTTCTGCGTTATTAGTTCTTCTTGCCATTCTCTTTAATACATTATCAGATGCATGTTGGATTGGCATATCGATATAGTGGCAGATTTTTTCTTCTTCTTTAATTACTTGAATTAATTCATCTGTAATTTCTTCTGGGTAACAGTAAAGAAGACGGATCCACTCAATTCCTTCGATCTTACATAATTTCTTAAGTAATTCAGGAAGTTTCTTTTCACCATAGATATCAGTACCGTATAATGTAGTTTCTTGAGCTACAAGGATTAATTCTTTCACACCATTTTTAGCAAGGTATGTTGCTTCTTTAATAAGTGTGTCCATTTCACGGCTTCTGTATTTACCACGTAAGCTTGGAATAATACAGTACGTACAATTCTTATCACAGCCTTCTGAAATTTTAAGATAAGAGAAGAAACCACCTGTAGTCATTACACGATCTACTTCTTCTGTTGGTAAATAATCAATGCTTTGTAATTCTTCAGCAAATTGTCCTCCAAGTGCTTCATCGATTACTTTTGTAATAGATTCATAGCTTGTAGTCCCAACAATTCCATCAACTTCTGGAATTTGCTCTGCGATTTCTTTATGGTAACGTTGTCCAAGACATCCAGTTACGATTAACGCTTTTAATTGACCTGTTGTTTTATATTCTGCCATTTCAAGAATAGTATTAATACTTTCTTCTTTCGCATCTTGAATAAAACTGCATGTATTAACAACGATTACATCTGCCTCGTTTTCGTTATTCGTAATCTTAAATCCTCTTTTCGTAACAAGACCAAGCATTACCTCACTATCAACTAAGTTCTTATCGCAACCTAAGGATACAAAAAGTATATTCATTCTAAATCTCCTAACATTCTGTCATACTTCTATTTTGTAAAGTTAAATATACAAATATTTTTATACATAAAATTATTGCATTTTATGTTTTCCTTGATATTATACACGTTCGTCCCTAGAAAGTATATGGTTAATTTTGCGAAATTCATTTTTTATTCCATAAATAAAGAAAGAAATCGCAATATTCGGAATAAGATTGACTTTTAACTGCCATTTGTTATGATAGCTATATGAGAACTCTTTGTTAGATTTTTCTAGGGACTCATACAATAAAGGAGGATTTTATGAAGAATAAAAAATTTACTTCCATAGTGACTGCAGTAGTATTGCTGCTTATTGTCCTCGGGGTATACTATTATGTAACACTTCCTGCTATCAATATTCATTGTAAAGGATTTTGGACATCCATTATCTTCTTACTTGTAGCAGCAACTATTATTTTCGGATTTTTACGTCTACGTACCGTTGATATTTTTAAGGGACGAAAGAAAGACCAAGTAGATCCAAAACAATTAAAATATGCATTTGACAGTAAGGCATTCAAAGTATGCTTTACTCTTACTATTTTAGTAATCTTAATCTACGGAGTCGGATATGTATTATCTTCTCCTATTATTAATGCAAAAAAATACCGTGAATTAATTACAATACAGAATTCCAGCTTTACTGACGATATTAAACAGATTTCTTATAACGAAATTCCAAGTCTTGACAAAGAGTCTGCCCAGTTACTTGGTACAAGAAAAATGGGTAACATGGTAGAGTATGTTTCTCAGTTTGAAGTTAGTGATGATTATACACAAATCAACTACAAAGACAGCCCAGTCAGAGTATCTCCATTAGAGTACGGAAATGTATTCAAATGGTTTACCAACTCTTCTTCTGGTATCCCAGCCTATATCCGTATCGATATGGCAAGTCAAAATGTAGAATGCGTAAAACTTGAAGAAGGAATGAAATATACAAAATCTGATCATTTTGGACGTAATATTTACCGTTATATCCGTTTCAAGTTCCCAACTTACATTTTCGATGATTTATCCTTTGAAATCGATGACAATGGAACTCCTTACTGGATTTGTCCTGTCAAAGACTATACAATTGGTCTTTTCGGTGGTGAAACCATCCGCAATGCGGTTCTTGTAAATGCGGTTACAGGCGAAACAACAGATTATCCAATTGACCAAGTTCCTGCTTGGGTCGATCACGTATTCTCTGCAGATTTATTAATCTCTTACTACAATTACAACGGAACTCTTGTAAATGGGTATATCAACTCCTTATTCAGCCAAAAGGGCTGCCTTAAGACGACAGATGGCTATAACTACATCGCCCTTAACGATGATGTCTGGGTATATACCGGCGTAACAAGTGTTGGACAAGATGCTTCTAATGTAGGGTTCGTCTTAATGAACCAGCGTACTGCTGAAACCAAGTACTACTCCATTGCCGGTGCCGAAGAACATTCTGCTATGGAAAGTGCCGAAGGTAAAGTACAACAAATGCAATACAAGGCAACCTTCCCGTTATTATTAAATATTGCAGGTGAGCCGACCTACTTTATTGCTTTAAAAGATAGCGCTGGACTTGTAAAACAATATGCAATGGTTAACATTTCAAAATACACGATTGTATCCATCGGTGACAGCATTACTGACTGCGAGAAATCTTACCGTAACTTATTAAAATCCAACAACATCAGCAATGATACTTCTGGTGGAGACAAAGAAAAAACAGGAGTCATCAGCAAGATGGTAAATACCGTAATCGAAGGAAATTCTCATTACTATATAATGTTTGAAGGCGACGATGCACTTTACGACTTTAATCTCAATGATTTAATTTCGATTATAAAATACAACGTTGGTGATACAATCAAGATATCCTATACGGAAGGCTCTACGTACAACGTAGTCCACTCCATTGGAGATCAATAATAAAACTCATTAAGAGGGGGCTTGTCACACAAAGTGACAGCCCCCTCTTTTTTTATTCTTCATTATGAAGTTTGTGTTTTACTTTATAAACCTTATTCTTAATCGTTCTCAACTTACGATTCTTTTCAAAATCATGACAGAACGTTTGCTTTAAGAATTTGTTGATACAGCGAACATCTTTGGCATTCTTAGTATTTCTAAGGCCTTTTTCAATATTCTTTCGAATACGTACCATGGCTTTGCTATGGTCGATGGACATCGTAAGACATCCTTGATCAAAACATAGCTCGTACACTTCCTTATAGCAATAACAAGGGTACTCACTTAGGTTTTCTTCCAAAGAAAACGTATCGATCAAATCTTTTGCCACAATGATATTGCCAGTATACTTCACTGGGCAGTTCAGCTTATCAAAGACCTTGTTTCCAGTCACCATATCTATGATAGGTTCTCGGTCACAAAACTTTTCATTTCTCTTCATCAAATGCTTATCAAGGATTAAATCTTGAAGCGTAAGCATATAGTCTTGTAAGTCATAGGATGCAATAACATCTCCGGAATACGATTTCCAGATTGGCTTGTGCTCTCGTACAACTTCCATTAATAAATTATCTGCTTCACGTAATAGCACTGTGTAAAAATCATTTTTGAAATAAATTTCTTCCGTGAATAGCATGTACTCTCCCTCTTATCTTATAAATTATCTTACAAATTGATTGACTCTACGCAGTTGTTCATTAACATTGCAATTGTCATTGGTCCAACTCCGCCTGGAACTGGAGTAATTGCACTTACATGATCTGCCACATCATTGTAATCTACATCTCCGCATAATTTATTATCTTCGCCGCGATGCATACCGACATCGATAATCACTGCACCTTCTTTTACATAGTCTTTGGTAATGAATCTTGGTTTACCAATTGCAACTACTAAGATATCAGCTCTCTTTGTTACTTCTTTTAAGTCTTTTGTTCTGGAATGGCAGATTGTTACTGTACCATTCTCTTTTAATAATAAGGCTCCCATTGGCTTACCTACAATATTGCTTCGTCCAATGACAACACATTCTTTTCCTTCAATATCAATGTTAGAACGTTTCAATAATTGAATGACACCTGCTGGAGTACAGGAAACAAATCCTGGCTGTCCAATATTTAAAGCACCAACATTCATTGGATGGAATCCGTCTACATCTTTTTTCGGACTAATTGTCATAATGATCTTATCTTCATCAATATGCTTTGGTAATGGAAGCTGAACTAAGATACCATTTACGTCATCTCTTTCATTTAACTCTTCCACAAGTTTAATTAGTTCTTCTTCTGTTGTTGTTTCTTCAAGTTCATAAGATAAGCTCTTGATTCCGATAAACTCACAAGCTTTCTTTTTATTTCTAACATATACACAGCTAGCTGGATCATTCCCTACTTGGATCACTGCTAATGTAATTTCAATATTTTGTTTTTTTAATTCTTCTACCTTAACTTTTAATTCCTCTTTAATTGCAGCAGAAATTTTCTTTCCGTCGATAATCTGTGGCATATAATCACTCCGTTTCTTTATTATTCCAGTATGCTTTTATTCTATACGATTATTCTATATTTTTAAAGTATTATTTTCTTACTTTAGCACGATATCACTGGAAATTCAAAAAGGACCATCTCAATTTACAAGATGGCCCTTTTTCCTACTTTTCTTACCGTTCAATTACAATTGTTTCATATCCCATGTTCTGGATTTTCTCTTCTTCTTTTTCTGCTGCAGCTATGCTTGAATAACGACCTATAATTACTGCATAATATCCACCCATTGGTTCTAGTTCGGCATCATATCCCTCTGTTTGCAAATCATCAATCAGAGAAGCTGCATTTGCCTGATTTTTAAATAGGCCAACTTGAATTGCATAGTCCGGGGTATCTTCTTCCTGCTGCTGATCCTCGTTATCTACTACGCCTATAATTGCATCACTAATAGCATTTACAATCTGGTCGAATTTTGTATCAAAATCTCTATTATCCTGATCCGTGTTTACATAACCGATATCTAATAAGACAGCTGGCATATTCGTTTTTTTCAGAATGGTTAAATTCTTATTTACACGGACACCATTGTTCTTAAATCCGATTTTTTCAAGATTGGCATTTATGTTTTTGGCTAACTGCTCATTTATACCGCCAGTATCATAAACATAGGCTTCTACACCTCCATTTGTATTTGGTACTGGGCTCGAACTTCTATGAAATGATATAAATAAGTCTGCATCGCCTTCATTTGCCATCTGTGCTTTTTCACTAGGGCTTTGATACACGTCTTTTTCACGTGTAAAATCGGTATCGATTCCTTTTTTTCTAAGAGCATCCCCAACAGCCAAGGCAAGCTTAAGATTATCATCTTTTTCTTTCCTGCCATTATAGGTGGCACCATTATCATACCCACCGTGACCAGCATCGATATATATCTTTGTATCCACTTTTTGTTTCACCTCATAAATTGACTTGTAATATAGTATGCAACTGCACCTAAAATAGTTATCAATTATTTTACAGAAGTGATTTTATATCCTAATCCATTTACTTGATTGATGAAATAATTCAAATCCGTATCGGTAACAATAGAAGATGGCTCCTCATGAGTTATTGTCTTCCCATCATCGCCTAAAATAATATTAGATATTGTGGACTCTGCATAAAGAATCGTCTGTTTTACTTCTCCGGTTTCTTCCTTTTCCGCTGTAATTGTATACTTTTCGACTAAAATATAAGAATTAATCTGATCTTTTTCTTTGTTATATAAGAAATAACGAATTGCTTTCTCTTTCGTTGCCTTTACAAATTCATAATGTCCGGCATCATCAAATAATTGATCTAGATCACGATCAAATACATAAGAATCACCATTTGTTTCTTCTTTGTCTTCCATCTGTTCCATTATTTTGCTATCTAGGCTGTTTGCCTGCTTTGCCGTAATACTGGACATATACGTTGGAACATTAGAAACCTTTACCGTCTTTGTTGTCGTATCAATTTGGTAGCCAGCAGACTTTGCATCGTCCTCATCAAATTTTGCAGTCACGGTTATTGTATCATCTACTGATACACCATCTTTTTTACTTAGTTCAAAAGAAACCTTATCTTTTACAAAGCTATCGCCCGATGACTTGTCTATGGTCAGACTTAATCTAGGAGACGCACCAGAATAAGAGATCGTAATATCCTTAAATACATCATATGACTTTGTCCCCTGTAAGCCTTGTACCGCAAACTCCTTTGTGTCTGCCCCGACTTCATAATTGTTTTCTTGCAATGCTGATGGCTCTACTTGTGCCAATACAACCACCTTGTCACCATTTTTTAATTGTTCCGAATTCCCTTGAAAGGAATATTTCACATTCGTTGCAGTAAATTCATCACATTTAGTTACATCAATAGATGCTTTCCCACTTCCGTCATAGCCTTCAAACTTTACTGTAACATCTTTAAACAAATCATACTCAGTTGCATCTTCAAGACCGGATACCACCACCTGTTTTGTGTTATTGGACACTTTAAGTCCATGTCTGGATAAATCCACTTTAGAGTAGTCTGCATAAAGCGTTACCGTATCCCCGTTGGACAGTCCATTTGATGGAGTTGCTGTAAATGTTACTTTCTTCAACGCTTCACATGCATCCATATTATCTTGGATAAAGAAATTACTATATAAATCACAGTTTTCATTAAATTCAAATGCTACTGTGCCTTTTCCATTGACACCTTCAAACTTGTAACCACAGATATCCATTAAATCTGCTTTCTTATTGCCTTTTCCAAAAACAAGGAAACAAGCTAAACCAATTGCAATCGCTGCTATAAGAAGTACTCCAAGAACAACAAATTTTTTCTTTGACTTCTTTGGTTTTT
>JAUNRX010000036.1:16375-29823 GCA_030539495.1 bacterium
CTGTCGATCTCCTACATTCTGATCATTCGGCACACTCTGATTATTGCCTCTGTTCTGGCCATCACCTTTCCTCTGGTTATTTACCGCCTGATAGGATGCCCCTTGATCGTTCATAGTTCGCTGTTTTTCAGCCTGTTGGTAGGCATTTTGTTGATAAGCATTTGCTTCGTAAGGACTTTGCTGTCTTTCTGCTTTTCTTTCCTCTGGCTGCGCCCCCATACTGTAATACTGCATTGCTGCTGTATTATTAGGAACTGTTCTATTTTGATAACCTGTGGTATCTGCAAATGGCACATCATCAAATAAGCCATCGGTATTAATTACCGGAAGATCTTCTTCTTGTTTCTTCTTATTTTCTTGTTTACGATCTATATAATCTAAACTTCCAAATATCTCATCTGTATTAATCACTGGTAAGTCATCATAATTCGTGTTCTTCGACACATCACTACCGTACCATGGGTTCTTTGCACCACAAGCAGAACAGTACATATGGCTAGGACTTATAATACGACCGCAATTTTGACAATGAAACACATTTTGGCCATTATCGTTCTGATTCATCTCGTTTCCTCCCTGACATTATTACTTATGGTATTTTTAGATGTAAATCAATGACATTATAACATAGGCACCTTTTTATAGCAATTCATACACCTTAAACTTAGCCATTTTTGTATAATTGTATACTTTTTACATATACTATTCTTGTTATATTAAAGGAGGTATTACTATGAAAGCAGTAGTAGATCAAGACGCTTGCATTTCATGTGGAATGTGTGTATCCACATGCCCTGAAGTTTTTGAATTTGACGACAATGAGAAAGCACATGCTGTGGTTGATCCTGTTCCTGGCGAACTCGAAGACTCTGCTCAAGAGGCTGCAGAAGGCTGTCCAACTGACGCTATTCATACTGAATAATAACAAAAAAGAAGAGGCTCCTCTATTTTTAGGGCCTCTTCTTTTGATTGCGGTAAGCTTTCCCAATATAAATTATAGACTTACGCCAAATGTTTCTACATCCACTTGTACTCCATCTCTTTCAAGAATATGAGCTTTTAAGATCATTGGTGTATCAAAGATCGAGTATAAGCCTTTCGATTCTCTTGCATATAACGTATCGTCAAATGCTGCATTCCATGCTCCGGAAGCGATGGAGGAACAGTTATTTGTCAATAACCCATAATAGTTGTTTTTCTCTGCAAATGCAGTGATTGCATCTAACTGTTCTTGTGTTACTTCTTTTGTAATTACGGCATTTGGATATTGAATAAATCCTTCATATGCATACGTTGCATAGATTTCTTCATTGTAACGAATACTATTTTTGCTTGCTTCATGATATCCTTTTTCTAAAAGAATAGAAGAACCTTTGATTACTAGATAATGTTCAAAACGTTTCCATAAGTCTTCACTATAAGATCTTTGTTTTGTAAATCCGCTATCTTTAAATGCCTGATCAAAATCACCCATAACGATATCATAGATAATATCTAATGCTACGGAGCGGTAATTACCGATTGATACATAGTCTCCTCGGTTCATATCATATATATCATGGTCGCCAGAACGTTCTACATATGTTTCTTGCATTTCATCATAACGATAAGAGCGATTAATCCCTTTAATATCAAGAGATTGTCCATTAATATAGCTTGTATATACTAGGAATGCATGCCCTAACATGAAACTTTGGTCTGTTTCATGACGAGAATATAATTGAACCGTACCAACAATACCATCCTTAAGACCTCGTTCTAATGGTGCAGTATCTTCTTTATCGTTAATACCATCGCCATCTGTATCCAATAGGATTGGAGATGATTTTAAGATTACATAGCGAGTACCTTCGTCATCTGTTGCAATTGTAATTTCTTCTCCATTTGTAAGACCGTCACCATCAAAATCCGCATTTTTCTGTACTTCTTCGTACGTTGCATCTCCAAATACTTTTTCTCCGGTAGCCATTGTTAAGGTTCCATTACACATGCTTTGTGCATCTGCATCTGAAATACCATCCTTGTTGCTATCTTTGCCGGAAGTAGATGGTTTCTTGTTAGCTGATTTTCTGTATTTATCATAAGCAGTCTTATCTAAAACAATATATCTGGACTCTTTATCATCTTTTGTATTTGCCGATAAATAACCATCTTTATATGTTGACTTTAAATAGATTAATTTTTGTTTTGCAATATCATAGCAGTAAATTTGAGGATTTTCTGCATCATTTTTCTTTGTATGCTTGATTGAAAGGGTTGCTTTCACATTTTCGCCCAATTCGTATACTTGGCTTAATGCTCCTACTGTAGATGCAAGATTGTATACGTCATTTTCTACCACGTTAAGTGTGAAGTGTTGCGCTTCGCTTCCAATTAATTTCTTAGAATAAAGTGTTGCAGAATTATCTGCTGCACTTACTGTAAGTTCAAACTTCTTATCTCTTTTCTTTGGATTAAAACCATCTGCAACTTCCCATCCATCGTTGGCACCATCATTATCTGTATCTTCATTCATTGGATCTGTTCCGTATACGTTAATTTCATCATAATCGGATAAAGAGTCACCATCGCTGTCAACAGCACAAGGGTCTGTTCCTGCTTTTACTTCTTGAAGGTTCGTTAAACCATCTTCGTCGAAGTCTTCGTCGCCGTCTTTTACTCCGTTTCCATCAGTATCTGATTTTAATGGATCTGTCCCAAGTACTGTGATTTCAACCAGATCAGAAAGTCCATCGTTATCAGTGTCCGCTTTATTTTTATCTGTTCCGAAAAATTCTTCCCAGTAGTTTACTAATCCATCATTATCACTGTCTGCCATATCGACGTCCATGTTTAATGTGTTTTCAATTGAAGTGTTGTAAATCGGGAAATACGTATCTTTTGAACCACTCTTTGTTTCAGTCGTGATCTTAAGTGTATTTTCACCTAATGCAAAGCCAAGCTCATCCATAGTGAATTGTTTTTCAGGATCTACAGAACCTTCTTTTACAACAATTCCTTTTGAATCAGTAACTTGGTAGCTTACTGAAGTAACATCTTTTGTCATTCCATTTAATGTACCAGTTAACTGATCTATTTCACCTGTCACTTCAAAATATCCTGTTTTTTCATTATATGTAACGCCAGTTCCTTCAATAGACTTCACTGTCATATTTGTTCCTTTGGCATACGTAGTTGCCGGACTAATGGAACTTGCCATACATGACATGCACAAACTAAGTGCAATAATCGATTTCGTGTTTTTTCTCATATATTCTCTCCTGTTTTCTTTTGTACTGAGGTATTCTACATCATTTTGCCGAATATAAAAAGTATTTTTTAATACTTTTTATATTTTTTTAATATTCTTGTTATAGGAATGAAAAGCAAAAAACGCCCTAGAACACATTCAAAATAAGTGTTCTAGGACATTTTTTTCTATACAAATGGATTAAAGTATCTGCTGCCAGTGTAAGTAATCATCCCCACAGAAATTGCAAGAATGACGCACGCAACGACAACTACAAAGAAATCTTGTTTTCTAAAGTTTTTCTGTACGATCCATGTACGCTTTCTCTTCTTACCAAATCCACGAAGCTCCATGGCATTGGAAATCGTCTCAATGCGGTGAAGGCTGGATAAGACAAGCGGGAACAGAATTGCTGCCGAATTCTTCATACGGCTTACAAGGCTGTCCTTGCTGCTTAAGTCAATACCTCTTGCCTGCTGCGCCTGTGAAATCTCATGGAAATCTCTCTGCACATCAGGAATGTAGCGAAGGGCGATGGAAACCGCATAACCAATCTTATAATTTACACCAATCCCATTTAGGCTGGCTGCAAATTCACTTGGGTTCGTTGCAAGGATAAATACCAATGCAACCGGCATTACCGCTAAATATTTTAGTGTAAAGTTTAAAAGGTAGAATAACTGTTCTGTCACAATCGAATAACGTCCGATAAAGTGAACAATCTCATGTCTCGTTCCGTAGATCTCCACGCCTTGCTCCGGAGCAAAGATATAGATACCCACCATATTCATGGCGATTAAGACTAACATGAAATTCACAGCCACTTTGACATCCTTCCACTCCAGCTTGGAAACTCTGAAAATGGCGATGCCTGCAACTAACATTACAGCTAAAATTCTAGTATCATACGTGATCATGGCCGCAATACTCCAAAGGAGGAAGAATACCATCTTCGTGCTTCCTGTCAGGTTATGAATAAATGAATCTTTTTCTATAAAAGAAAGGGATGTTGTCATGCTTCTCTTTCCTTTCTGTCTCGTTCAATAAATGTATTTATATATGCTTCTGGATCGATACCGCAAAGATTAGCAAGATTAAATAAGGACGTCTCCTTTAAGCTTGCCTTTTCAATCATTTCGGTATTTGCAAATAAACGTACCGGAGTCGTATCTGCAATCATTCTTCCTTCTGCAAATGTAATCGTTCTTTCCGCATATTCAAGCATCAAATGCATGTCATGGGTAATGATGATTACCGTAATTCCTTGTTTGTTCAGTTCTTTCAAGAACTCCATGATCTCTGTATAGTGTCTGAAGTCCTGTCCTGCAGTCGGTTCATCTAAAATAAGGATTTCCGGTTCTTGTACAAGGATACTTGCAATCGTCACACGCTTCTTCTGACCGTAGCTAAGCGCCTGTACCGGCCAGTTACGATATTCATAAAGACCGCAGATCTTTAATGCCTTAAATACTCTCTCCTGCATTTGTTCTTCTGACAATTCAAGTCCACGAAGACTTAATGCCACTTCATCATAAATCATTGGTCTGCTGATCATCTGATTTGGATTTTGCATTACGTAGCCGATATATTTGGCACGTTCCTTAATGGTATCCGTAGCAATGTCGCGTCCACGGTAACGGATCACACCATCTTCTGCCTTCTGGAATCCGCATAAAAGCTTTGCAAGCGTACTCTTTCCTGCTCCATTTTTACCAACGATGCTGACCATTTCTCCTTCATGGATTTCGAAACTAACATCATTTAAAGTGCTTATTCCTTGTTTGTAGCCAAAGCCTAAGTTCTCAACACTTAAAATGATTTCTTTCTCTTCCTTGGATTTTCCAGCTTCCTCTTGGCCAAACCACAGTCTTACTTGTTCTTTCTGCACTTCATCAAGCTGAAGGTCTTCAATTCTTTGAAGTCCCATTTCTGGAGAAAGAGTAACTCCTGCATATTTTAATGCAGTAATATATAATGGCTCACGAATTCCTGCCTGTACCAAATAGTCCTTGGCAAAGATTTCTGCCGGTGGCAAGTCCGCAATGATGCGTCCTTCTTCCATTAATACAATACGGTCCGCTCCCATATAAAGGGCATCTTCTAGGCGGTGTTCGATAATCACCACGGCTGCCTCTGTTTCTTTTTGAATCTGGTCAATTAACTTAATCGCTTCTTTTCCAGCTGCCGGATCAAGATTTGCAAGTGGTTCATCAAATAAAAGAATAGGAATTTTCTTTACTAGCACACCTGCCATGGAAACTCGTTGTTTCTGTCCACCGGATAATTGATGTGGTGAGTGATTTAAAAACTCCGTCAATTGAAGCATAGATGCTTCGCGTTCTGTCCTAGCAATCAGTTCCTCTTTGGGAACACAGTCATTTTCCATTGCAAATGCAACATCTTCAAGTACTGTCATGCCGATAAACTGGCCATCGGTATCCTGAAGAACAGTTCCAACATACTGACTTAACTCAAAAATACTTGATTTTTTTGCTTCCACTCCACAAATTGTGAGTTTACCAGTAGACTCTCCATGATAACTAAAAGGATTAAGACCATTTAGACAATGTCCAAGGGTACTTTTCCCACTACCGGAAGAGCCAACAATGATTACACGCTCACCCTTCTTAATTTGAAGATTGATATCTCTTAAAGTAGGCTCAGATTGAACGTGGTATTGAAATGTATAATGTTCAAATGATATAAGTGTTTCTCTCAAATTATTACTCCTAACGTATCAGCCACTCTTTATGGAACAAAGTGTGCATCATAAGCCCTTTTTAGGGGTGTTTTTTCATCCTTTCACAGGCATTTCCCATGAAATAGATAAAATATGACCGCCCTGGTAGACGGCCATATCAGACTATGCGCATTAAGCTTCTTTTTGTAAGCTGCCTTTTTTCGTCTTCGTCTTTGAATAGGCTATTAATAGGATTGATCCGATAATGCCTGTAGTAAGTGCATTGGAAATACCCGCTGCAATTCCCTGTGCATATAATTTGGCAACAGGTTCATTATAAATCAGGATGTCCAGCGTCGGCGCAACCACGCCCCATGCGATACAGTGCGCAAAGACCTGAACTATATTAAACTTGACAATTTCCATTGTCTCAAAGCTTGCACCTTGTACATAGATCCATTTTCTGCATAGCCCAACAATTAGGCCAAATACTGCAGTTGCGATGATCCAGCTCCACCATGGAGATCCCCAGGACAAGTCGATCAGTGTATGCCCGATAAATCCGGCATAACAGCTTACGATTGGCCCGTAGATTACTGCAAATAATGCTAAAATTGCATATTGAATGTTAATCGTAGTATTTGGTATAAATGTAGGAATAGCTGCAAAACGCCCTAATACGAAAAATAGCGCTGCCCCAATCCCCATTGCAACAATACTTACAATCGATAACTGTTTATTTCTCTTCATTTTTTTCCCTCATTCGTACAGAATACTGCATGAATAGTATTTTTTAATTCCATTCTTTAGCATACCTATTATGACATCAAATGTCAATACTAACTATCTTGTTCTCCATATATTACATAATACTTTACTTTTAAAAATGCTTTTCATTAAAATACACTTAACCTTAAAAAAATAAATGGGAGCTCCTAACAATACAAATGTATTGTTACGGAAGCTCCCATTTATTTTCTCATAAAACTACAAGTATTTTAATAAAAAACCTTGCAACAACCTAATCAGCGACAGCTAGACTATTTATTTTGGCTTTTATAGTAGTTGATTAAACAGCCTTGTAGAATGATTTCTCGTTCGTCGTCTGTTAAGTCACCTACTGACAAATCGAATTCTACTAATTCGTCTTTTACTACGTATGCTTTGATCACTGGTTCTTTATTTGCAATGGCTTCCTTTACATCTTTAATTAAGATATAATCACCAAGTGCAAATGGAATGTCCTCACCAAATGTGAAAGGAAGCATGCCCCAGTTGATTAAGTTGGAACGATAACGTTTTGTTGCGTATTCTTTGGCGATATTGGCAAGACCACCTAATACTTTCTGGCAGCTTGCAGCTTGTTCTCTGGCAGAACCATCGCCTGGTTTTACTGCATAGATTAAAGAACCGATTTCAGTTTCTTTTGGATTTATTGTAAATTTGGTATTAATCTTATCAAAGACTGCTTTTACTTCGTCATTTGCAGCAAAGATGTCTTCTCCTGCAATTCTAGCTTTTTCTGCTTTTTGAATTTCTTTTGCACGTCCAACATATTCAGGATCCTTACGGGATAATGTAAATTCTGCAAGGCCTAATGGGTTAGAACGATAAGAAGAAGTTTCTCCGGAAGGAATTAATTCATCTGTCGTTGTAACAGGATCATGGATTTCTGCAGTTACTTTTAATACCATGTCGTTAGTTAAGCTAACCATTGCTGGCCAGTCAACGATATTTGGTCCAAATTTAATTTCATGTTCTGGCTCTGCTTTTCCAACGCCGTTGTAAACACGGTTCTTGTAAATATTAGAGTCAAAGAAATAGTTTGGTTTTGAAAAATCTACATCCACATCCGTTGCTGGAGTAAGGAAGCCTTTATTTGCAGCAGTTGCAGCGATGGAACGAGCATCCATAAGTGCAACAGAAGCAATCTGTCCATTGGTAATCTTAGAACCTTCACGGTTAGGGAAGTTTCTAGTGGAGTGACGGATACTTAAGCCATTGTTTGCTGGTACATCCCCTGCACCAAAGCAAGGACCACAGAATGCAGTACGGATTGTTGCACCTGTTTCCATAAGAGAAGCCACACGGCCATTTTTCACAAGTTCCATAAAGATTGGCTGACTTGCTGGGTAAACACTTAATGAGAACTCATCATTTCCAATGTATTTTCCTTTTAAGATATCTGCTGCATCACAGATATTTTCAAATCCACCGCCGGCACAACCTGCGATTACACCTTGTTCAATATATAATCTACCATTGCGAACTTTGTCTTTTAATGTGTAATTGATTTTGTTGTTATCAAGAGAAACTAATGCTTTCTTTTCGACATCATCAAGAATATCGTAAAGGTTTGCATTTAGCTCTTCAATTGTGTACACATTGCTTGGATGGAATGGCATTGCGATCATTGGCTTGATTTCAGATAAATCTACATAAACCATGCCATCGTAGTATGCCACTTTTCCTGGCTCGAGTTGTTTATAATCATCTTTTCTTCCATGGATTTCATAGAAATCTTTTACCAAGTCATCTGTCGTCCAGATAGAAGAAAGACAGGTTGTTTCTGTTGTCATTACATCGATACCAATACGATAGTCAACGCTTAAATTATGTACGCCGTCTCCGACAAATTCCATTACCTTGTTTTTTACGTATCCATTGGCAAATACAGCTCCAATAATTGCTAAAGCAACATCCTGAGGGCCTACGCCTCTTTGTGGCTTACCAGTTAAATACACACCAACTACGCCTGGCATATTGATATCATACGTTCTTTCAAGTAATTGTTTTACGATTTCAGGACCGCCTTCACCCATTGCCATGGTACCAAGGGCACCGTATCTTGTATGGGAGTCAGATCCTAAGATCATCTTACCGCCTGCTGCCAGCATTTCACGTGCAAATTGGTGAATAACTGCTTGATGAGGTGGTACATAGATGCCGCCGTATTTTTTTGCACAGTCAAGACCAAATACATGATCATCTTCGTTAATAGTTCCGCCTACTGCGCATAAACTGTTATGACAGTTTGTTAATGCATAAGGAACAGGGAAACGTTCAAGTCCTGACGCTCTTGCTGTCTGTAGGATACCAACGAAGGTAATATCGTGAGAGGTTAATTTATCAAATTTAATCTTAAGTGAATCCATATTACCAGAGGTATTATGTGCTTCTAAAATAGAGTATGCCATTGTATTTTTTTTAGCTTCTTCCTTGAATACTGGTGTTCCTAGTTTGGAAGCTAAAATTGAAGCTGCCTCGTTTGTTTCTTCTACCAATTCAGTACCGTTAATTAAAAAGGCACCTTTATCAAATAATTTAATCATGCGAGTCCTCCTTGTATAGTATTACTCATGTACAATGACACTTCGTCATGCTAATGTGTCAAAGATACTTTGTTCTATATTATAAAGAGTTCTCATTAAGATTGCAACTAAAGAATGGGCAGAATATGTTTAAAAAAGTATTTTTATGAAACTTTTCTAATTTTATTGTTGTAATTACGTAACTGTTACATTACAATATATAGTTGAAAAATTTATCATTTTAAGGAAAATAAGGAGGCACCTATGAAACACATTATTAGTCCTTTAGATCTATCCACGAAAGAGCTGGATGATGTTTTATCCTTGGCAGAAGAAATTATTGCTGACCCGAAAAAATTTGCCCATGTATGTGATGGACAAAAACTTGCAACATTATTTTACGAACCTAGTACAAGAACCCGATTATCCTTTGAAGCAGCCATGATGAATCTTGGCGGCAATGTCCTTGGTTTCTCTTCTGCAGATTCCTCTAGCGCGGCAAAAGGCGAAAGCGTTGCCGATACAATCCGAGTTATTTCAAGTTATGCTGACATTTGTGCGATGCGTCATCCTAAAGAAGGTGCTCCAATGGTTGCAGCGAAATATTCTACAATTCCTGTTATTAATGCTGGTGATGGTGGACATAATCATCCAACACAGACATTAACCGATCTACTTACTATTAAAAATCTTAAAGGAAGACTAAACAATCTTACCGTTGGTTTGTGCGGCGATTTAAAGTTTGGTCGTACTGTTCATTCCTTAATTAATGCTCTCGTTCGCTATGAGAACATTAAATTTGTACTTATCTCCCCAGAAGAATTAAGAATTCCTACTTATATCCGCGAAGAAGTGTTGGACGAACATAATATTGAATATAAGGAAGTTAATGTCCTTGAAGATGTAATGCCTGAACTTGACTTATTATATATGACAAGAGTGCAGAAAGAACGTTTCTTCAATGAAGATGACTATGTTCGTTTAAAAGATTTATTTATCTTGGATATGCAGAAAATGAAATATGCCAAAGACGATATGTTAGTACTTCATCCACTTCCTCGTGTAAATGAAATCAGTACGGAAGTTGACAATGACCCTCGTGCAGTATATTTCAAACAGGCACAGTATGGTGTTTATGCACGTATGGCTCTAATCATGACATTATTGGAGGTAAATCGACCATGTTAAACATTAGTGGATTAGGAAATGGTATTGTAATCGATCATATCAAGGCTGGTAAGGCCATGGATATCTATCATTACCTTAAATTAGATAAAGCAACATGTACGGTGGCAATTATTATGAATGCCAAATCCAACAAAATGGGCCATAAGGACATTATTAAGATTGATGGCCCAATTAAAGAGAACATCAACATGCTTGCTGTTCTTGACGACCAGCTTACGATCAACATTATTGAAAATGGAGAAATCGTAATTAAGAAGAATCCTGTTCTTCCTACGGAGGTAACAAACATTATTAAATGTAAGAACCCTCGTTGTATCACTTCCATCGAGCAGGAATTACCACACGTATTTAAATTAACTAATAAAGAAAAACGTATTTATCGTTGCATTTACTGTGAAGAAGCGTTTGAACGCCAATAAGGAGTTTTTGACACACGATACTAACAAGATAGTTGCATAAATAAAAAAGGACTGATTCTCGTATTCAGTCCTTTTTATTATTTTATTCCATAGATGCCCATCTGCATGTAGCTATACCAGAATATATGTACTTTTTTAAATCCTATTTGCTTTAATAATTGTATGTGCTGATTTACTGTCAGCGGAAAATAATTTACTCCGCATCTTGCATTATGTGCTTTCGCTTCCTCTTTTGATTTTCCATGTCTTTGCTGATATCTTCCCCATCTTGCCAATTCCGTTTCTTTAACTTCCTCGTCCTCCGGAATTACATTTTCAAAACAGATATAAATACCACCATTTTTTAATGCATGATAGACAGCTTCTGTTGCTTTTATTCTTTCTGCTTCCTTTAAATAATGATGTGACTGGATTGCGGTAACAACATTAAATTGATCTTCAAATGTAATCATCGTTGAACTGCAACAGTAATATTCAATGGCTTCATTTTTCAGCTTCGCCTTTGCCTGGTCTAGCATCTTATCGGATGGGTCTACAAGGACAAATCTCACATTGGAAAAGTTGCGAAAAGCGATTCCCGCTAGTTCCCCTGTTCCACAACCTAAATCTAGCCACTCAATCTTTGTAAATCCACACTGCTCAATTACATCAATTGTCTGACTATAAAATTCCGGATAATAAGGAATTGTGTTAATTATCTCCTTGTCGTACTCATTTGCGCTCATAGGCGTTGTATTATCCTTAACCAATCACCTCTTCCCCCTTTTCAGTAATTGATACGCTTTTACTTCCATTATTACACTCTTTATAAAAGGAAACATGATCATTCAATTCACAAAATCCATTCTTCTTATAAAATTCATAAGCAGGCATAGTCCGTTCTGTCTGCAAGAAAATCTGAGATACCCCTTTTGACACAAGATATTCCTCTATAACTCTAAGAAACTGTGTCCCTAAACCTTTTCCTTGTTCTTCTCGCTTAATACAAAGTTCATCGATATAGTACTCTGTCCCTGTGTACCAATGCTTTATATTTCCCATTGTAAGCCCTACCATTTGTTCTTCTTCAAATAAGGCAAGTACCAGTGAGTTTCTATTCCCAATCAAATCCATAATATAGGAATGAAGCTGCTCCCCATCACTCCAGTCATCGTTCCAAGGCTCATTTGTAAAAACATTTGTAAAGAATGACTTGATTTGATCTATCTCCTTAATGCTTAACTCCCTTAATTGCAGTCGTTCTATTTTCATTCGGACCTCCTTACTATGTACTAAATATATTTTTCCATCAGATAAAATCTTCCTTTTCTCCAGTCTGCGTGACCAACCTTCGTAAATCCAAGATGATCATACAATCTCAACGCATATGGATTTTTGGAAAAGACATCTAATCGAATTGCCTCAATTCCCTTAGACCTTAGCTCTTCCTCAATGTGTAGTACTGTTTTTCTGGCAATACCACATTTTTGATAAGAAGGTGCCACACACAATCGGTGCAATACATAGAATGGCCTATTTTCAAATCTCCATTTTGCATCGTCATACTCTAAATCAGCCTCTCTATTTAATACATAGATTACTGCGATATGGCCATCAACAAGCCCAACATAAAGTTCTTCCTTCTCAATATCTTCTTGTAAGATTTCTTGATCCGGATACCTCTCATCCCACTGAAATATCTGTAAGTTGTTCATGGTATCTATGGCATCCTGAACCAATTGATTGATTTCTTGTAAATCTGACAGTGATGCAGTTCGAAATGTTATCTGCATTACCTCTTCCTCCCTTGTTTTTCATAATTCATCTACTTTACTCATTTATTACTTTTCCCACATAGTCGTTAAGCTGCTGTGACAGACAATACATCTTTGGAAATAATTCTGTTAAACATATCCTGTATCTTCTCATCTTCGGTTATATGCTTTTAGCAAGCTGCTCTGCAATCTTTTCTGAACACTGTGATTCCAGTACCGTATCTTTCCATTCAAACCCGTCTCCCTGATATCTAGGAAATAAATGTAGATGATAATGACCGATATCGTTAAACATACCACCACACTGTATTACACTGTACCCCTCAGGATGATAGTTTGCTTTTATTGCCTTCACTATTTTCTGCGAAACCTTCGCTATATGCACAAGTAGCTCCTCAGGTAAATCATCTACATCTAGAAAATGCTCCTTCGGCACAAGCAAAACATGCCCCGTATTAATTGGATCGGAATCTAAAAAAGCAATCACCTTCTCATCCTCATATACAATAAATGCCTTTTGTTGATGTTTTGCAATCTTACAAAAGATACAATTATCCATTTAACTCCTCCTATATCATATTTTACAAGAAAAGTATAACATAACACTATCTAGGAAAACAATTCCTTCTCTCCAAACTCACACTCTTCCATTTCAGCCACTAGGGTAGTCCGGAGGCCCCCCTCCGCTCTTTTAAGACCCAGACTGTCTCATCTCTCTCTAAGCGACCAGCCACACACAAAAGCCTCAAAAGCAAGAAGCTTTACGCGTCTTGCTTTCACAACCTTCCGTTTCAGCCGCTAGGGTAGTCCCGGAGGCCCTCCTCCGTTCTTTTAAGACCCAGACCGAACTCATCTCTCTCTCAGCGA
>JAUNRX010000003.1:0-3335 GCA_030539495.1 bacterium
GAACGCACACTTTGTACTATAAAATTCTAGAAAACAAGAGTATAATAAGCAATAGGATACGTAGCGAAAAATACATAGTTTAATGGGAATACGAAAATACTAGTATGATAGCAAAGAAAGCAGAAGGGAGTTTGTAGCATGTGTGATTTTATCAAAAACTTATTCACAAAGGATTGGGATTTGGACGATAAGATACTAATGGTAAGTGTTACTGCTTTGGCTGGCATCGTGATTGGATTCTTATTTTCACCAATGAAAAAAGGGTTAAATATAATGAGCGGAAATGGTTGCAATAATTATGCAGCAGGTTCATGTCAGAAACCAGAAAAAGACAAAAAGAAAAAAGACAAAGAAGACAAAGAAGACGAAGAGAAGGACTGCTGCGAGGAAGAAGAGTAGTCGATCATAAAAAAAGAGCTTCACAAGAACGAATAACCGTTTTTGTGAAGCTCTTTTTTTTACATATATAAGCTTTTTTACGCTTCTGCATATTCTACTTCGGAAGCCTGATCAGAGCCATCAATCTTATTTACAAGGGCTGCAATTGCCTGATCCCCGGTTACATTACAAGCAGTACCGAAGCTGTCTTGTGAGAAATGTAAGGAGATAATTAATTGCTGCATTGGTTCTGTAAATCCAAGCAAGGAAGTGATTAGACCAAGAGCTGCCATAACGCCGCCACCAGGAACACCAGGAGCTGCCACCATGGTTACGCCTAACATAAAGATAAATGGGGTAAACATGGAGAGTGTTGGAGTAAGTCCGTTTGCTAACATAATCCCCATTGCACCAATGACAAGGCAGATCGTATCACCAGCAAGATGGATGGTAGCACCTAATGGAATTACAAAATCTGCAATATCGCTTTTAATTCCATTTTTCTTGGCGCAGTCTAAGTTGACTGGGATCGTGGAAGCACTGGATTGAGTACCAAGTGCGGTCACATAAGCAGGAATGATATTCTTTAATTTCTTCACTTGGTTTTCTTTTGTAAATACGGAAGTAAAGATAAATTGAAGTAAAATATATCCCCATTGGAATACTAAGATCATTACATAAAGCTTGATAAACATTTTGATTGTTGGAAGAAGTTCGCCTTCCGCAGCAATCTTACAGAATAGTCCTGCGATATGGATTGGAATTAATGGAATGATTACCTTGTTTAAGGTTGCACTGATAATTCCTTGTAAATCACGAACGCAGTTTAATAATGCAGTGCTTTTGCTATTTGCCATTCCAAGGCCTAATAAGAATGCAAGGATTAAGGCAGTCATTACGCCGAAGATTGGATCAGCAGTAATAGTGAAAAATGCTTCAAAAGAGGCAGCTGTAATTTCTGTTGTTTCGATAGGTTTGATTAAGGAAGGAAGAATTCCTTTTCCCAATACAAATGCAGTAAAGCCTGCAATAATAGTTGAAAGATAAGCAATTAATAAGGTAACACCGAAAAGCTTGTTTGCCTTTTTCCCAAGGTCAGCAAGTCCGACTGCAACGAAAGATACGATCAGCAGTGGAATGATGAAGCTTAAGAAGGTAGAGAATAACGATGTAAAGGTTGCAAATGCACGAACAATACTTTTAAAAACAATTGTATTTTCAATGTGTAATAGACTTCCTAGAGATCCGATCAGCATACCGCTTAGAATTCCAAGAAGCAATTTTGTCAATAAACCTAGCTTTTTTTCTTTCATATGTAGTTCCTCCAAAGACAGTCCGTCTGTTGCGGACATGAGTATTTATCCCGTGGACATGTTGCTAATAATACCAAATAATAGAAAGAAAGACAAAGGTAAAAAGTGGTAACAGAGTAAAAAATAGTAAGGCACGTGAAAGGAATTATTGACAAACGATAATTTTATTTCTATAATAGCGATATAATTATTGTAAAACGATAATTAATTCAAAAAATAAATACGAACTTATGGAAAAGAGGTAGAACTATGAAATCGAAAAAGATGCCAGTATTTTTGTGGAGCGAGGCGATTTTATGTGGACTGTTAAGCATAGCATTGTATTTCTTAGCAGAAGTAAAAGAGACCTATCAGCTTTTGTATGCACCATTTGAGCTATTAGGAAAGGGACTTAGAGCCATGTCCTTATCATCATCCGTTGGAAATGTAGGCGCAGTCCTATTGTATGTGCTTATTTGCTTGTTGCCACTTTTACTATACATACCAAATATAATTAAAAAAAGAAAAATACAGTCTATACATTGGATGCTTGTATTACTTTCTGCTTATCTATTTTTTAGCTTGTATTATTTTATTAATCCGGAATTTATACCTGAGCTATTTCATCAAGGATTTGGAGAAACTGGCATACAGCAGATTGGAAAGTATACACTAAGCTTATTATTTTATCTGTTACTAGCTTCTTATATTATGATCAAATGCCTAAAGAATATGGAACAAGGTCAGCAGGAAAGTGGGCTGGTAAGACATTTACAAAACCTGCTTACCATCCTTACTTACGGATATACAGCATTTCTTACGGTAGTTGAAAGCATGAACCTGATTGAGATTGTAACAAGAAAGGTTGCGCAGGGAAAGGAAATGACCAAAGGATATTATTTTATAATAGAGTGTCTCAATATGCTGCCATCAGTATTTCTAATCCTTTTGCTTGTAAAGGCAGTAGCCTTGCTGGCACAGCTACGAAAAGAGCAGTATAGTGAGGATACTGTAGAAACGGCGAAAGCATTATCATGGGCAGGGAAAATTACTGTGTATATAACACTGATCAGCTGTATTAGTGGTAACCTATTACAATTAGTTTTGGCAAGTAATTTGTCAAATGTGAAGTTTACAATGACAGTACCAATCTTTCCATTGGTGATCGCCTATGTATCCATGTTATTAGCAAACTATTTTAAGACAAGTAACGAGCTCTATGAGGATAAGCAAATGATTATATAGGTAACAAAACAGAAGTAAGGTGGCGAGTAAATGGCAATTTGCGTATATTTAGATGAAGTATTAAAGCGAAAGCAAATGACAGCAAAAGAGTTATGTAAGTTAGTTGGGATTACAGAGGCGAACTTATCAATATTACGAAGTGGAAAAGCAAAAGGTGTCCGTTTTCAGACACTAAATAAAATCTGTTACTATCTTGATTGCGAAGCAGGAGATATCTTAAAATTTGATGGAAATTTGGAGGAGGAAGACCATGAATAACAAAATGAAAACCACAGTAGGCTGTGCATTACTTGTAAGCCTTTTGGCAGGAACGACTGGGTGTCAGCTGGCAAAGAAAGAGGCGCCACAAAAGGAAATTACGGCAGTGGATGCTTCTGCAACGCCTGGGATTGGACAAGGTGACCAGCTTTGCGGAGCTTA
>JAUNRX010000003.1:3435-9315 GCA_030539495.1 bacterium
ACACAGACGCTTAAAGAAAGTTATAATGAGACCATAAATGGAAAAGAAGAGGTAACGGGCTGTGTAGTAAAATTAACAGTTCAACCGATCGATGAGGCAGAGAGTGTTGTGGTAAAACAAATGAACGGAAAAGACCAAGTGATTGCCAGCACGACCTATAAGAAGAAAGACTTTAATGAGAAGACAGGAAATGTAAATGTCTCAGAGTATGAGGAGAAAACATTAAAATTACAAAAAGCTACAGAATATCTTATTGTAGAGGAACATGTAATTGACGAGGAAAAGAATAAAAAGGTAAATCGTAGTATTGTAGTATATGATGCAGAAGAAGAGGATAATGAAATTGCATGTAATTTCGCAAATAAGGACGGAGTAATTGACACAAGATTAGTAAACCTAGTAAAATAAAACAAAATACAATATTTGGAAAGGGCCATGGTGAAGGGCCCTTCCTTTATGGGAGGAAATACATATGAAATACATGAATCCGATTATACCCGGAATGCATCCAGACCCAACTATCTGTAGAGTGGGAGAAGACTTTTATCTTGTAAATAGTTCATTTGAATATTTTCCGGCATTGCCTCTTTTTCATAGTAAGGATCTAATCCATTGGGAACAGATTGGACATTGCATTACTCGAAATAGCCAGCTGACGCTTAGAAAAGGGTTTCCAAACTGCACGGGAACCTATGCACCAACGATTCGTTACAACAATGGTATCTTTTATGTGGTATGTACCAATGTAGCATATGGAGGAGCTGACGAAGGAAACTTCTTAATTTGGACAAAAGATATTTATGGAGAATGGTCCGATCCCATATTCTTAGACTTGCCAGGAATTGATCCTTCTTTATTTTTCGATGAGGATGGAAAGGTTTATTACATAGGAGCTTACGGAGAAATCTTTGTAAGCCAAATTGACATTGCTACAGGAAAAGCAATTGGAGAAAGAAGAAATATATGGGCAGGTACTGGTGGAAATGATCCCGAGGGGCCTCATATGTATCACATTGGGGACTGGTACTATTTATTTATATCCGAAGGTGGTACCGAATATGGTCATATGCTTACCGTTGCCAGAAGTAAAGAGGTATTTGGACCTTATGAAGCGTGTCCTGATAATCCGGTTCTTACCAATCGCAGCACCTCCCTACCAATCAAGGCGGTGGGCCATGCAGACTTAGTACAGGATAATAGAGGAGAATGGTGGGCCGTATGTCTTGGAATTCGAACCATTGGCTATCCATTTAAGCATAATCTTGGAAGAGAGACCATGCTTTTAAAAGTTCAGTGGGACAAAGAAGGCTGGCCAATTATGGGGGACCATGGTACCATAGGGATAGAGATGGAGGCAGATTGTCTTCCACAAGTACCATTTAAAAAGAAACCAGTAAGAGATTACTTTGCCCAGGGAAAGCTAGATTATGTATGGAATTCTCTTTATAATCCGGTTGAGGGACTGGTAAGCCTAAAAGAGGATGGTATATATCTTGTAGGAAATGAGGTTGGCCTGTCAGAAAAGGATTCCCTAGCGTGGCTGGGACGACGTCAGGAACAGCATACCTTTGTTGCAAGGACTCATCTTACGTTTGATCCAATAAAAGAGAACGAAGAAGCGGGACTCACGATCTATATGAATGCATCCCATCATTATGAAATAGCACTAACTAGGTTAGAGGGACAACGTGTGATTATTGTTCGAAGGAGCATCGGATCCTTATGGAAGATAGAAGCCATGATTCCTTATGAAAAAGATCATGTGGTGCTTGAACTTGCAGGTAATGAAGAGTGGTATACATTTGGTTATGGAGAAAAGGAAACAACGATTAACCAACTTGGTCAAGGAGAAACGGCCTATCTCACAACAGAGGTTGGCGGAAGATTTACCGGCAATTATATAGCCCTTTATGCAACAGGCAATGGAAGTAAATGCGAGGGAAAGGCTAAGTTTTCTTGGTTTGAGCTAGAGAATAAGGAGAAAGAATGCAAAATACAGGAATAGTAGAATTAGATGTCCATAATATGACATGGATTCAGGCAAAGGCATGTATCGACAGTAGAGTAAAAAGAGCTGGAAAAGATGTGTATGTCATTCGAGTAATTCATGGTTATAATAAAGGAACTGCAATCCGCGATAAGGTAAGAAAAGAATATCGTGGAAATGCCAAGGTAAAACGAGTAGAACTAGGGATCAATCAGGGGGTTACAGATCTTAGATTACGTGACTTGATATAAAAAAAGAACCAGAACTCATCTTTATAAATAGATGGTTTCTGGCTCTTTTTTTATTTATTCATAAGGACATCTTCTACATAGGCACGTAAGATTTCTCCAACGCTCCAAGCCTGAGCATAGCAGCCTCTAGAAAGGTTTGGCTCATCCCCATCAAAGATTTCTGCAATGGAACCGATACAGCCATCCATAAGATGGTCTTCCATAGGAGCAAGTAATTTTCTTGCAAATGCAATACTTTCCGGACTTTTGTGATGGACTTTTACATAGGCAGTGATCAAGGCTCCCAGTGGGTAAGCCCAGGCAGTGCCTTGATGGTAGGCAGCATCCCGATCATGAAGCTTTCCAAAGTAACGTCCAATATACTCGTTATCCAATGGCGATAAGGAGCGGAGGCCATAATTTGCATAGAGTTCAGAAAGAACAGTATCCACGACATGTTTTTCGCGTTCCTCAGAAAGCATAGTGTAAGGAAGGGAAACCGCATAAATCTGATTTGGACGAATTTTATCATCCTTATATTCCTCAGATATAACATCAAATAGACAGTTCTTATCTTCATTCCAAAATTGTTGATTAAACGAGTCTTTCACTTTTTTCGCCAGCTCTTCATACTCTTTGTATGGTTGCTTGAATCGTTTTGACAACTCCTCCATTATCTTTAAGGCATTATACCAGAGAGCATTGATTTCTACCGGTTTTCCATGACGTGGAGTGACAACCCAGTCTCCTACGCGGACATCCATCCAAGTGACTTGGTCAAGTCCACCGCCAGCATGAATTAGACCATCCTCCTCCATATAAATGGAAAAGTCAGTTCCTTGTTTATAAGCGGCAATGATTTCTACTAGTTTTGGATAAAGTTCTTCTTGAACAAAGTCATAAGCCTCAGGAGTGTTGCAGTAGGAAAGATATTGGTGTACGGAGTGGAAGTACCATAGAGAGGCATCCGCAGTATTATATAGTGGATCTAATCCCTCATCCGGAAACATATTAGGCACAAGTCCATGATGAACATAGGCAGCAAAGGTACGTAAGATACTTTTGGCATCTTCAAACCGTTTCGTAACCAAGGTAAGTCCTTGTAAGGCGATCATCGTATCTCTGCCCCAATCTGTAAACCAAGGAAGTCCTGCAAGAATGGTCTTTCCACTGGTGGAGGCCCTGTTTACAATAAATTGGTCAGCCGCAAGCACTAAGTCATTGGCAAACGAATCGCTCAGTCCGGCCTGATAAATTAGATTCTCTTTTCGATTTTTCTCGGCTGCAATGGTAACAGCAGCATCTTTTTCGAATTCCGGTTCAATGGAGCAGATCACAGAGATTCGTTTCTTTTCAAATGGTTGTAAGGATACCGTTACTTCATAGGGAGTAAAGTTGTTATCGATACTTGTCATTCCTGTATTGATCTCGGTTTGAAGAACCAGGTCAACATCAAATACCTCATCTCGTGGTGAAATCACTCCTTCACTGGTATAGAACTGTATGGATAGCTCCTTATTTTTTTCAGGAGTCAGAGAAATCGTATCTTTCGTATGAGTATGTACAAATTGTAAGTCTGCGCGCTCGCTTCGTTCTCCATGATCACGATAATTAAAGAAAGGAACAAAAGCAAAGGTAGTCTCCTCTTTTTGATTTTCAATTTCATACTGAATGGCAACGGTATTTTTCCCATATTCAAAGCTGACTGTCTTTGTTAGGAAAACACCAGCGACACAGTAGACAAACTGTGGAAGGCCATCATATAGGAACCGTTGCAGATAGCGCTGTCCTTCTTCATTCACATCACCGGGACGTTGATTGGTAGCTAGGGAATAGGTTCTCCCTCCAATGCAAAGGCTCTCGTTAATCTTAGAAAGAAGAAGATAGCGTTTAACAGGAGCATGCAGGCTGGCAATTAAAAGCCCATGATGTTTTCTCGTGTTTGCACCAATAATGGAACTGCCGGCATATCCGCCGATACCGTTGGTAATCGCCCATTCTCGTTCAATGCCAGAAGAAAACGTCTTATAATAGCTTTTTCCAAGTGCTTTCGTATTCATAGTAAACCTCCAAAGGTAATAGTTTTCTTTTGGCTTATTATACAGAACAAATACTATGAAAAAAAGAAAGGAAATTAAGGAATTGTACCATTTTATATCAGTTTTTTTAGCAGTTTTGTATTGTGCAGGAAATGGGAAAGAACAATTACAAGGATTCGTTAACTTGTAAATGATTTCTATCTTAAGTACAATTTAAACATAAACAAAAACGTTTTTGATTTAGCAAATAGGAATAGGAGGAAGTAGTATGAAAGATATAGATCAAGAGTTAATTGACTGGGCAATCGATACGATTAAAAATGAGTATAAAGAAGATGTGGCATTATTAATTGGACAAAAGGGTGGTTGTAAAATTCCAACGGACAATCAGAATATAGCATTTGATTTCTTTATTCCGGCAACCGATCGGGGATATCAGCTGTCGCAGACCTTTGTCATTGAGGATATGGGATATGATTTGTTTCCAATCTCATGGGAACGATTAGAAGGAATTGCGGATTTAAATGAACGAATCACCTTCGCATTTATGAATGGCGTCGTGCTGTATGCAAGGACAAAGGAAGAGGAGCAGCGTTTCCTTGATTTGCAGCAGACCGTAAGAGAACGTTTAAAAGAGCAGTCATATCGAGAGAAGAAGGCAATGGAGAAGGTGGAAGCGGTTATGGAAATCTATAAATCCATGGCATTTAGCAAAAATCTTAGTGAGGTTCGAAAGGCAGCAGGTGGCATTATGATGTATTTATCCTATGCGCTCGCAACCTACAATGGAACGTATATCAATGGACGATTTGGCAAGGAACAGTATGTGTATGAAGTTATAGGCATGAAGGAACATCCAGAGGATTTTGAAATACGTTGCAATTTGGTAATCAGCGGGACGACTGTTCAGGAAGTTCAAAATGCTGTACATGGTTTAATCCAATCAGTAAGAGACTTTTTGTTAGCAAGGATAGAGAAAACAACAGAGGAGCGCAACTATAATTATGAGGATTTGGCATCTTGGTATTATGAAGCACGATATAGTTTCCGTAGGTTCGACTATTATGCCGCACAGGGAGATACATTTAGCAGTTATGAGCTTGGATGTTATTTGCAGATTGAATTTGATGAGCTGGAAAAGGAATTTGGATTAAATCGCATGGATTTATTAGGAGTATTTGACGTACATAACTTAAAAGGATATAAACAAAAAGCAGAAGAAATCGAGGAGTATATTCTTGCAGTTCTAAAAGAACATGAAGTTCCAGTCAAGATTTATCCGGATCTGAAACATTTCTTGGAGGACCAAAACAAAAACAATAAGGAATAGAGGGAAAGGCATATGAAATATAAAAATGCATCGTCCATATTGCCGGAACAATTGCTAAGGGAAGTCCAGAAATATGTGGTGGGAGAGAATATCTACATTCCACAGCCAGAGGAAAAACGAAAATGGGGGGAAGGAACCGGTGCAAGGGCATACTATCGCGAACGAAATGAAAATATAATACGTGATTTTCTAGGTGGTGATAGTTATGAGAAATTGGCAGAGCGATATGGGTTATCAGTTGATTCTATTCGTCGCATTACGCAGGGGCGAAAGAGGGGCTGACGCTAAGGGCAG
>JAUNRX010000003.1:9415-82065 GCA_030539495.1 bacterium
TGATTCTATTCGTCGCATTACGCAGGGGCGAAAGAGGGGCTGACGCTAAGGGCAGAAAGAGGAAGGTTTCACATTAAAATAGCTGTAGGGTTACGATAAAATAAAGGAGAGATTTCGTAGCAATACTATTACAAGTTAGTATTGCTAGAAACTCCCCTTTTAGTTTACTGTAGGTTGTGGTATTTTAATGCCAAACTTAATTTAGTTCTCGAAGCAGAAGCCCACTCGGGAAGGTATGAGTTAGTGGCTGATACATTTGTCGTAGTAGTATTGGAGAGTGGAATAGTGGAGTTGTTCGTCTAGGACGATTCGTTCTAGGACGGCGTTGATGCAGGGGTCATTGATTTTGTTGATGTGGTCTTGGTATTGGCCGATGGCAGCTTCCTCGCCTTTAATAAATGCTAAAAGAATGGATTTTAAGGAAGCATTATAGCTGAGACAGGAGGCATTCCAATCGGTCTGGTTACCATCGGTGATGGTCTGGAATTTTGGGCTGCAGCCTAAGGCATTTAATAGTTTTCCTAGCATTGCAATATGGGTTAGTTCAGCAATTCCAATTCGTTTTAACAGGCAGGAAATCTCTTCATTCATAGAAGCAGTTACAATACTATGATACAGATACATGGATGAGGCGGTCAGTTCAGAGCCTTCCCCGGCATAATCTTCATAGACCAGGCATCCATAATAGCTGTTTTGTTTTTGGACTTTAATTGGTGGATAAGGAAGATCCACGCAAAATGGCTGGTTTAAGCATTCCGGCCCATTATTACAAAATGACATAGCAATTCCTCCAAAATAGGATGGTTATACTATATGACTATTCGAGGGGACACAAAACTATGCACATAAGAAAATATTGACGGAAAAACATTGCTAATGTAAGATTTAGGTAATAAAGAAATGAGGTGCTCTAATGATCTACACAGTCACATTTAACCCAGCATTAGACTATGTTGTCGGGGTGGAAGACCTTACGTTGGGAATGGTAAATAGAACAACAAAAGAGAATGTCTTTTATGGTGGAAAGGGAATCAATGTCTCTATTTTACTAAAAGAACTAGGATATGAAAGTATTGCCTTAGGATTTGTGGCAGGATTTACAGGAAATGAAATTGAGTCAGGAGTAAAGAAAGCGGGGGTCACTACAGAGTTTATTCATTTGCAAGAGGGCATGAGCCGTATTAATGTTAAAATCAAGTCCAAGGAAGAAAGTGAGATCAATGGCCAAGGACCTATGATTACCAAGGAAGCATTAAAGGCTTTGTTTGATCGAATCAGCAGATTAGAAGAGGGGGATCTTTTGGTACTTGCAGGAAGTATTCCAAATACGCTCCCGGATGACAGTTATGAAAAGATTATGGAATTGGTAAAGGCAAAAAAAGTTGATGTCGTAGTAGATGCAACCAAAGACTTGCTACATAATGTGTTAAAATATCATCCATTTTTGATTAAGCCAAATAATTATGAACTTGGCGAGTTATTTGGGGTTACGGTAAAGACAGACGAGGAAATTATTCATTATGCAAAAGAGCTTCAGAAGTTAGGAGCAAGAAATGTATTGGTTTCCATGGCAGGTGAGGGGGCAATTTTGGTAGATGAAACAGGAAAGGATTATAAGATTGGAGTTCCAAATGGAGTAGTAAGAAACTCTGTAGGTGCAGGAGATTCCATGGTGGCAGGCTTTTTGGCAGGCTATCTGGAAACGGGAGAGTATGAGTATGCACTAAGACTTGGAGCAGCAACCGGAAGTGCAACCGCGTTCTCCGATGGCTTAGCAGAAAAGGCCTTAATTAACGAATTATTGGAACAAATTTAAGAAGATAGATAAGGTGAAAAAAGGCAAGGGAGTAAAATTCCCTTGCCTTTTTAAAAGCGCTATCGCCATTCGATAGAAGCTTCTTTTCTTGGAACAGTACGTTTGTAAGTGACACTTGGATGGCCAAAGACTAGGCAGCAGTTTAATTGCTTTCCTTCCGGTACTCCAAACTTAGCAAGCAGTTCAGGCTGATCGGAAAGGGCATGGATGACAAAGCCATTCATATAGCCGCCAAGACCAAGAGCATGTACCATCAAGGACATATTGGATGCTGCAAGAGAGGCATTTACGGCAGCATTGGAACAGATTAAGACAGCGACTGGGGCATTATAGAATAGCCCATCATTTTTCACCTTATCTATTTGATAGCCTTTATACATAAGCTCCCAAAGCAGGGCGTAGCGTTTTAGATGCATCGTTTCATCGGTCATATTTTTTAGAATGGCCTGACTCTTTTGATACAGGACTTCCATAACTGTATCCTTAAATGCAGGCAGCTCCTTTTGAAGTACGACATAGGACACATCTTGAGAATTTGTGCTTGTCTGAGTAAAACGTCCGGCTTCGATTACCTTTTCAATTAGCTCTTTCTCAACCGGCTTTTCTTTATATCTTCGAACACTTCGACGAAATTTAATAAAGTTCATTAACACTTCCGGTTCAATATTAAAACTTTCTTTTTCGTATGGTTTTACATCCTCCATATCATAAGTGTCGGTGGAGACGGCTTCTACGGGACAGATAGCAATACAGTGCCCGCACTTGATACAGGTCTCATTTCTTATATATGCCTTTTTATTATCCTTCATCAAGATATCACGGACAGGGCAGTCATTCACGCACTGGTAACAGCCAATACATCGTTCTTCATTTACCTTAAACATAGTAATTCCTCCAATGTTTTTCTTTCAGTATTGGTGATATCCTTAAAAATATACGGAATAATTGGAAAATGCTATTTTTATTAAAGTAGTTATAGAATTAAAGTATTTTTAAATAAGTGTGCCTATGGTATGATAAAGATAGTTACAAATACTGGAAATGCAGGGAGAGAAGGAGGATATAAGATGAATCATTTAGGTACGAAGACGCTATATACCGGGCGGTTGGTATTACGAAAGTTTAGAGACCAAGATGCAGTCGTGATGTATAGAAATTGGGCAAATGACCCTGAGGTTACCAAGTATTTAATGTGGTCGCCTCATGAATACATGGAAGAAACGAAAGCGTATGTAGCATCGCTTATAGATTCCTATCAACAGCCAGATACCTATCAATGGGCCATTGAGCTAAAAGAAATCGGAGAAGTGATTGGTGCAATTGGTGCAGCAAAATGTAATACGGACATTGGATCAGTTCATGTCGGGTACTGTATCGGCAGAGACTGGTGGAACCAGGGAATTACTTCAGAGGCATTGGCAAGGGTCATTCAGTTCTTTATGGAAGAAGTAGAAGTAAATCGAGTAGAAAGCCGGCATGATCCGAGAAATGAGAACTCCGGCAAGGTAATGCAGAAATGTGCCATGCAGTATGAGGGGACTTTGCGAAAGTCTGACTGGAACAATCAAGGGATTTGCGATGCCTGCTGGTATTCAATCCTAAAAGAGGAATACTTTGACCTAGGAGAACAGTAAGGAGAAAGAAATGCTGAAGCAATTAACGAAACGAATTTATTATTTAGAAGGAAAAGAAGAGACGGACCAGCCATTTTTATATTACATAAAAGGAGATAAAAAGAGCCTTGCAATTGATGCAGGAAATTCGGAGGAACATGTAAGGTTATTTTATAAGGAACTTGACAGGAAAGGGCTAAGAAAGCCAGATTATACGGTGCTCACTCATTGGCATTGGGACCATACTTTTGGACTTCATGCAGTGAGTGGACAGACCATAGCCTCTAATCAGACCAACCAAAAGTTAAGGGAGGTAATGAAGTGGGAATGGACGGAAGAAAAAATGAGACAGCGAGAACAAATGGGAGAGGATATTGCCTTCTGTAATGACTGTATTTTAAAAGTGTATCCCAACTTATCAAAGATTAAGGTGGTACAAGCACAAATATCAGTGCAGAATGAGATGGAAGTAGATCTTGGAGGCGTTCACTGTAAGTTGATGTGCCATGACTCTACCCATTCCAGGGATGCATTATTTATTTATCTGCCAGAGGAAAAGACGTTAGCAGTAGGGGATGCAGACTGTGAAGATTATTATGAAAATGGAGGAAACTATGACGAAGGTCGTCTAGCACAGCTGATTGACTACATAGAGGAGATACCATTTGACCGTTATTTATTAGGACATGAGGTGCCACAGAAAAGAGAAGAAGTACTTAATTATCTGAAAGAAGAGTTAGAAAGTGTAAAAAGGGGGAACAGTTATGGATTTTGAGGAATTACTTGTAATTGCAAATGATACGCTTGATCCGAGAGAGTTATCCGCTACCTCATCTGCAGGTTCGGTTGCATGTGCACTGGTGACAGACCAAGGAAATGTATATAAAGGAGTCTGTATTGATACGCCATGTTCTATGGGATTTTGTGCAGAACATGCAGCCATTGCGGCAATGGTTACGGCAGGGGAAAATCGCATTGACAAGATTGTGGCAGTAAGTGCGGATACCGGAATTGTACCACCATGTGGAAGATGTCGTGAGTTTATGTATCAGATTAATCCAAAGAACTTAAACTGTAAGATTCGTCTAAAACATAAGGTAGTAACTTTGGACGAGCTATTGCCAGAACGATGGTAGAAAGGGACTCTTTAAAAATAAGGCTGGAAAAATAATAGCTTTCATGTAATAATACATCGTAAGAAAGAAGAAAACGGTGAATAAATGATGAAAGAAAAAATTATTTCATTTTGTAATTCTATTGGGTTGGATACAGTAGGAGTCATTCCCTGCCGCACATTTGAGGAGCTAAGGGGCTTTTATCAAGAGCGTCAGGAAAAGAAATTACAGAATGAATTCGAAGAAAATGATATAGAGAAACGAATAAATCCGGCACATTATATGGAGGATGGAAAATCTATTATTTCCATTGCCTTTCCTTATGTCGATGATGAGGAGGAACAGGAAAATGGATTTTCCATTTATACAAAACGATATGATTATCATCGAGTGGTGCATGGTTATTTAGATCAGGTCTGCGAATATATCCAAAGTCTTGGTGGAAATGCAGAAGGTTTCGTGGACAGCAATACCCTTCCGGAGCGTTATATCGCTTACCTTGCAGGAGTTGGGTTTATTGGACGAAATAATATGATCATAACTGAGAAGTATGGCTCGTATGTATTTTTAGGTGAGATTATTACAGATTTGGATTTGGGAGCTGAGGATAGCCGAATGATAGGAGAAATCAGCCTCCATAAGGAGTGTGGCGATTGTTCCAGATGTTATGGCGAATGTCCGACCAAATCGATTAATGCCAATCGAAAAAATCCGAATATCTGTCTGTCTTATCTGACACAGAAGAAGGAGATTAGTGATCAGGAAATTGGCCTGTTAAAGGGAAATGTATTTGGCTGTGATTTTTGCCAGTTGAAATGTCCATATAATGAGATGGCTGGAAAGAGTCCAATTCCAGAATTCCAGACCCTTTCGTATATGAATGAGGATGCGAAAGTATATGCCGAAATGGATAATAAATATTTTAAAGAGAAGATGAGTAAAACTTCCTGCGGATGGAGAGGGAAGAATGTATTAAGACGTAATGCAATCTTGAAACTTCATAAACAAGGAGAGGATGTTACTTCCTATCTAGGAGACTCTGAATATATTAATGAGTATATTCGTCGTTTGACAAATAAAGAGAAATAAAAAAAGACGTTCCGTTATTTTAGCGGAACGTCTCAGACTGTAGGCAAATAAAATTTTGCACTCTCTCCAGTGACTACTTGGGGGAAAGTTTGAAAACCATTGGTTTTCATTTTAATCGATATCCGAAAACCGTGCTTTTCGGATATCGGATTAGTACAAATAGGTCCTGTCTTTTTAGGACTTGCACGAATGAGCACTAATCATTTCCTTCGGTGCTGGATGAAAGCCTGATTTCATCCAAAGCTTGTTGACTTTGTCGACAAGCTGAGACTAGATTACTCCTGGTCTTCTTTGGCTCTTGCCTTATCTTTCTTTCGAACAAAGAACATACATAAATAGATACTTACTTGATATAACACAATCATTGGGCCTGCTAACAGACACTGGGAAATAATATCCGGTGGTGTAATAATGGCACCTAATACAAAGATAGCAACGATTGCTGCCGGTCTAGCCTTTACCATCCATTCAGGTCTTAGGAATCCCATTTGTGTAAGAATTACCGTAATAACCGGAAGTTCAAATACAATACCAAAAATTAAGAAAACAGTGAGTAGCATGCCAATATAATTTTCGATTGTAATGGAAGACGAAATATCGGAGTTTGTATTGATCTTATAGAAGAAATCTAACATAAATGGTACCGTAATCTTTAAAGCGAAGACTACGCCCACAATGAAAAATACAAATCCAAAGATAATAGAAAACATCATAACGATATTTTCGCTTTTCTTAAGTCCGGGAGCAATAAATCTCGCAATTTGGAAAATGATAATCGGTGATGCGAGGCATAAGGCTCCGATAAAGCCAACTTTCATATACTGCACAAAGAGTTCCTGCGCAGAAATATATACAAAATGATAGCCAATGGAAGCACCTAAGGACGTTAAGTACTGAATGATTTCGTCAGAAAACTGGAATACGGCGATAAACCCAACGACTAAGGAGAGAAGACAAATGATAATTCGATTTCTCAGTTCCTTAAGATGCGCGCGAAGGTTCATTGCACCTTCTTTTGCTTTTTTCTTTCTAGATTTCAAGTTCATCTTCATTTGTATTATTTACTCCATCTTTGAAGTTACGTACAGTCTTGCCAAACATTTTGCTTAATTTAGGGATTTGGCGTGGTCCAAAGATGATCACAACGATCATTAAAATGATTAATAATTCTTGCATACTGATTTTCATAATATAAGATACCTCTTTCTTGTTAAAATTTATTCTTTTCCAATATTGTTGATAGATTTTGTAACATCAGTTAACGATTCCTTCACATCTTTTTGAATTTCTGTGATCGGTTCTACCGCTTCTTTTAATGGTTTGGCAGCTTCATTTAATGGTTCCACCATGTTTTCTTTAATATCATTGGTTAAATCGCTAGTCACTTTCTTAAACTCTTTAAGTCCGACACCTAGCTTGTGTGCGTAGGTTGGGAGCTTGTCTGGTCCAAGAACTACAAGTGCTACAATGCAGATCACCATGATTTCCATAAAGCTAATATTCATGTTTTATTACCTCTGAAAAATAATTTAGGCTAACGTAATGTAGCTGTTTAAGTAATGAAAAATTAATGATATTTTTTTATCAATACAATTATTTACAAATGAATTTGGTAAAAATAACAAAAATTAATCAAAATTTATAAGAAGATAATACCATGGCAGTATAATTTTTTCAACAATTTTCGACAAATAAAAAAAGAAATTGACAAAAATATAACTAATCTAGTATTATATGGTCATAAGTGTTACTATTTTAACATTCCTGTTACGAAATTAACATTTTAACATAAGAAAAAACCCTAAGGAGGAAGTTAACATGAGTATTTCTCGTCGCGACTTTTTAAAAGGTACTGCAGCAGGTGCCTTAAGTTTAACAACTATGGGACTTTTAGGTGGATGTTCTTCAAAAGAAGAAACACCAAACACACCAGCTGAAAGTACTAATAATGCAAATAATAATGCAGCACAAACAACAACTACAGGAACAGCTAACTGGTTAGGTGAAGCACCAGCAATCAGCACAAGCAATATTAAAGATACTTGGAAAACAGATCTTTTAATCATTGGTGCTGGTAACGGCGGTTTAATGGCAGCAGTAAAAGCAGCTGACTTAGGAATCGATTTCCGTTTAGTAGAACAAAATCCAGTAATCTGTGATACTAGAAAATGGTATGCAGCAGTTAACTCTAAGGACTGTAAAAAAGCTGGTTTAAGCGTTGATGTACCTAGATTACGTAGTGAGTTCTCTCGTTATGCATCTGGTAAGATCGATCAAAGAGTATTAAACGTATTTATTAAAGAATCTGCAGCAATGCATGATTATGTATCACCAATCTTAAAGAAATACGATTTCGAATGTGACTTCACAACTGATACTGGTCATGATGCTGAAGGTGCTACAACATACTACCGCCCAGCAGTAGAACATTACTGGCATCCAAAGAAAGATTCCAAGTATGCTGACTGGAGCCGTAACAAAGTATTTGAAGATGTAATTACGAAAAAAGGCTACGGCATTGACTTTGGATATGCATTAGTAGAATTAGTTAAAGAAAATGAAAAAATTACAGGTGCCATCTTCCAAAACGTTGAAACAGAAGAATACGTAAAAGTAGAGGCAAATGCAGTATTATTAGCAACTGGTGGTTATGCTGGTAACCCAGATATGATCGAACAAATTGCTCCAACAACTGCAGCTTGTGTAACAGCAGTAAGTTACCATCCATCTAACCGTGGTCAAGGTATCAAAGCGGCTATATGGGCTGGTGCAGCAAAAGATATCGAAAGTGCTCCAATGATCTTCGACCGTGGTCTTGTAGATCCAGGCGTTGATGCTGGTTATGAAGTAGATGAAAATGGAAATAAACATTTCCGTGGTAAAGTAAGACAGTTCAATCCAGGTACTCAACCATTTATGAAAGTAAACCGTGATGGTGTACGTTTCGCAAGTGAATATTGTCCATACAATGATATTTCTTTCGCTGCTGCATCCCAAAAGGGTGGGGTTTATGCACAAATCTTTGATAGTAATATCTTAGAAGACGTTCAACGCTTCAATACATTAGGATGTTCCGCACAAACTCGTATGCGTGGAGCTCAAATTATGGAGGAAGACGGATACATTGGTCAAAATGTAAAAGACGGATACCTTAAAAAGGCGGATACAATTGAAGAATTAGCTGACAAATTAGGATTTGAAGGCGATGCGAAAAAAGCATTCTTAAATTCCGTTAAAAAATATAATGAATACTATGAAAAACAAGTAGATGAAGAGTTTGGTAAACCAGCTTATACATTATCTGCAATCAAAAAAGGACCATTCTACGGTGGTTGGTTAGGCGGAAGCTTACTTACTACATGTGATGGTATCCGTATCAATGATGATATGCAAGCTATGAAAGCTGATGGTGAAGTATTAGAAGGTTTATATGTAACAGGTGACTGTTCCGGTTCTATGTTCGCAAACAACTATCCTGAATTAATGCCTGGTATTGCATGCGGACGTACTTTAACATTCGCTATCCATGCAGTAGATAAATTAGTTGCAGATGGTACAGTTAAGACTGGTGTTGGTTCAAGTACTACTCCAGTTACATCCAAAGAAGATGCAGCTATGACTGCTGAAGGATTAAAAGACGGTACTTACACTGCATCTGCAAAAGGTATTGAAGGAGACATCCCTGTTTCTGTAACAATCAAAGGTGGAAAGATCACTAAGATCGATGCTGATTACTCTAAGGAAACACCTTCAATCGGTGGCGTTCATGGTAAAACAATCGTTGACAATATCATCGCTGCTAACGGTACAAAAGGCGTAGATGCAATCTCTGGTGCAACAATCACTACAGATGCCATCATGAAAGCTGTAAACAAATGTCTTGCTCAAGCTAAATAATTTTTAGCTGGCGCATTTTAGGTAGACTGAAAAGGTTTATCATTAAAATAATGTAGATTTACGATAAAAAAGTATGAGTTCCCGTAATAACAATATTGTTCTTCCGGGGACTCATATTTTTTTACTGTAGGTTGAGAATATTTTAATGATAAACCTTATTTTAGTTTATGGAGCGCCAGCCGGGAAGGAAGGCATGGGAAGACTGCGTTCTTAAAAGAATTTGAATGTTACATAAGAAGAGGAAGAGAAGTAAACAACGAGAAGAAACACGCTCTGCGAGTTTCTCTCGTTATCGCGACAGTCGCCAAGGTCATGTATACATGACTTTGGCTCGTTGTTCGCGTAAATAAAAAAAAGCAAGGCCATCATACGATGATCTTGCTTTTAAAATTCAAACTAAGCTACAGTTACGTTTACAGCTTGTTCTCCACGGTTTCCTTCGATGATATCGAAAGTAACTTTTTGGTTTTCTTCTAAAGTTTTGAAACCTTCAGAAGCGATTCCAGTGAAGTGTACGAAGATGTCTTCGTTAGTTTCGTCGTTAGTGATGAAACCAAAACCTTTTTCAGAGTTAAACCATTTTACAGTACCTTTATTCATTATAAGATACCTCCATTATTATTAAATTTATATTCTGGGTGAAAAGTAAAAAATCACATATTTTTGTAAAGCATAATTATTAGATTATGACTTACAAAAATATGTGAATCAACATAGACATCTAAAATATATACTCCTATAGTACATGAAAAAATACAATTTGTCAAGAAAATTTCACACAAAATAAAAAAGAAGCGAATGAAAGAGACAAAACTTTAATTCCAAAATTTTACTGATATAATTAAGAGTAAGGAAGAAATGTAGGGGGGGATTTTCTTTGATTAAAGGATATCATATGAAGTATTTAGCAAAAGATATCGTGGCAGGAGTGATCGTGGCAGCAATGTCCATTCCGATTTCCATGGGATACACGTTGGTGGCAGGACTTCCGCCGGTATATGGACTATATGGATCAGTTCTGCCAATCTTAGTATTTGCATTTTTAACAACTTCACCACAAGTAGTATTTGGAGTGGATGCAGCACCGGCAGCCATGGTTGGTGGATTGATGGCGACCATGGGAGTGGCAGCAAGTTCTGAGAAGGCGATGGAGTATATTCCGGTGCTGACATTCTTTGCTGCCTGCTGGTTGTTGCTCTTTTATTTCTTAAGGGCAGGGAAGTTTGTAAACTTTATATCGACTCCGGTTATGGGCGGATTTATTAGTGGGATTTCTATTAGTATCATATTGATGCAGATACCAAAATTAATGGGAGGAGCAGCAGGAAAGGGAGAAGTCGTTGAGCTTGTGACCGACATCGCTAAAAATGCGACCCATATACATATGTTATCATTGTGCCTTGGACTAGCTACGCTTATTTTGATTTTCTTAGGCAAACGATATTTGCCAAAGTTTCCGATGGCAATTGTCTTAATGATCATCAGTGCGATTATTTCTAAGGTTGTTAATCTAAGCAGCTATGGAGTGGTCATGCTTGCAAAGGTTGAGCCGGGACTGCCAAAGTTTCATATGCTCCATTTTGAAGCGATTGATATCAAGCAGGTGATTACCTTGAGCCTGACCATAGCCATCGTAATTATGGCAGAGACATTGCTGTCATCCAATAATTTTGCATTTAAAAATGGATATCAGTTAAATCAAAATCGAGAGTTATTAGCCTATGCAGCCGGAAATGTGGTCTCAGCATTTACAGGGTGTGCACCGGTCAGTGGAAGCGTATCGAGAACGGTAATGGCTGAGCAGTTTGAGGCAAAGACTCAGGTTATGTCAATTGTTGCAGCAATTACTATGGTGCTTGTCTTATTATTTGGGACAGGAGTAATTGGATATCTTCCGGTACCAGTGCTGACTGCAATTATTATTTCTGCTCTATGTTCGGTAGTAGAGGTATCTTTGGCTATTAAGCTATGGAGAGTGAACCGAACAGAATTTCTAATCTTTATGGCAGCGATGATTGGAGTTTTATTCTTCGGTTCTTTATATGGCGTAATTATTGGCGGAGTACTGTCCTTTGTTGCCGTCATTATCCGTGCAGTGGAACCGCCAAGAACATTTGTGGGCATAATTCCTGAAAAAGAGGGATTTTATAATCTAGAACGAAATCGTAGGGCAAAGCCGATAAAGAATACGGTTATTTATCGATTTGGTGGAAATTTATTTTTTGCCAATATCAGTACGTTCCAGGAGGATATTGAACATGCCATAAAGCCGGATACCAAGGTTGTAATCGTAGATGCCAGCGGCATTGGAAATATTGATGTGACTGCGGCGGAGCGATTGGAGCTTTTATATACTAATTTAAAGAAGAAAGGCATTCGTTTCTATATTACAGGCCATATCGGAGTGGTAAATGATCAGATGCGGGCACTGGGAATTGGTCATCTTGTGCAGGAGGGCGTTGTCAGAAGAACGATTTCTTTGGCACTTCGTGGTGCCGGATATCATAAGCCTTATGAAATAGAAGAAGGGCAGCAGAACGAAAGAGAGGAAAGTCCGGAGGAAGAAAACTATGTCTTACAGGAATTTGAATGGGCATTTGGAAAAGATGCCAATCAAGAGATGGAGAAGATTACAACCCAGTATTTGTTACAGTTAGAGAAACATAAGAAGGAGGCCATTACAGATATTAAAGAAGGAATCTTTGCCTCGGGATGGGGGAAAGTAAGTCTTTACGATGAGGATGAGTTACTGGAACGATTGGAAATGCATTTACAAGAGATTGCAAAGAGCACAGGGTGTAAGGAAAGCGAGATTGAACAGATGATTGAGGAAAGGAGACAGTATAATCAGACAAAGATTGAGCAAATAAATAAGAAGGTAAGCCAGACATTAAAACGTCATAGGCATGAACTTGCGATGCAGCTAATGCAATTAAATCCGGAGGCATTTGAACACTGGATGGAGAAGCGAAATGAACATTTGAAGAGATTAGAAGGAGAGGATCCGCTCCTCTTAAATAAATGGAAAGAATGGTATGATGCGGAAATCTAGATAGAATAGATTGAAAAAAATATGGTGTAAAATCATAAGAGAGTCTTGATTTTACACCATATTTTTATAGCCCTATTTGATCATAGACCGTGTGGCTACGATAAACGTCCTTTAAAGTCTTCGTATCCAAAGGTCTTAACTACTTTATTTTCCCCGTCTTTTGTATGGATGACGATGGCAGGGAGTGGCATGCCGTTAAAGGTATTGTTCTTTACCATGGAGTAAAGCGCCATATCGCAGAAAATTAAATAATCTCCAATCTGCAAGGGCTTAGCAAAGGAATAATCACCGATACTATCTCCTGCAAGGCAGGTAGGGCCGGCAAGACGGTAAGTATAAGGATACGCAGGATCATCAGGAGTTTTGGCACCAATGATTTCCGGGCGATACGGCATTTCCAGCACATCTGGCATATGACAGGCAGCGGAGGTATCTAGGATTGCAATAGAAATATTATTTTCTACAAGTTCTAACACCTTTGATACAAGAAATCCTGCATTTAGTACGACGGCTTCTCCCGGTTCCAGATAAATATCTACACCATATGTATTCTTTAGGTGAAGAATAATGTCAATTAATAGCTGGAGATCATAATCTTCTCTTGTAATATGATGGCCGCCGCCAAGATTGATCCATTTTACTTTCCCAAGATAGTCACCAAATTTGTCCTCCAGTGCAGTAATGGTTTTTGCAAGAGAGTCACTATTCTGTTCGCAAAGAGTATGGATATGGAACCCATCAATGCCTTCTAGTCTAGAAAAGTCAAAGGCATCTTTAGTAACGCCGAGCCGGGAGCCGGGAGCACATGGATCATAAATGGCATGCCCTTCCTGAGTGGAGCATTCAGGATTTAGACGTAATCCACATTGTTTTCCCCTTTTGTGCACAAGTGGTGCATATCTTTCGTACTGGGAAATGGAATTAAACACGATATGGTCACAATACGTAAGTAATTCGTCCATATCTTCTTCTTTATAGGCAGGGGAGAAGACATGGGTCTCTCCGCCAAACTCCTCATGGCCAAGACGGGCTTCGTAGAGCCCGCTTGCTGTTGTGCCACATAGGGAGGCTGCAATCTGTGGATACATGGAGAACATGGAGAATGCCTTTTGTGCCAATAGAATCTTACACCCTGTGCGTTCCATAACGGAAGTTAGGATGGCAAGGTTTTTTTCTACAAGGGCTTCATCCACCACATATGCCGGAGTGGGTACATTTTTCACATAGTTCTTCATGGACTAGTCCACCATCTCTGGAGTAAAGCTTTCTTTCCAAGGAAGTCCCCATTTATTTAAGGCATCCATAAATGGATCTGGATCAAATTCTTCGATATTAAATACACCTTTTTTATCCCAAGTCTTTGTCATCAACATCATGGCACCGATCATGGCAGGAACACCGGTTGTATAAGAAATTGCCTGTGATTCCACTTCTTTATAACATTCTTGATGATCACACACATTATATAAGTAGTAAGTCTTTTCTTTTCCGTCCTTTTTACCCTTGAAGATGCAGCCGATATTGGTCTTTCCAACTGTTCTTGGACCAAGGGAGGCTGGATCAGGAAGGACAGCCTTTAAGAATTGAAGAGGAACGATTTGCTTTCCTTCATATTCAATTGGTTCGATGGAAGTCATACCTACATTTTCTAAGCATTTTAAATGAGTAAGGTAGCTTTGGCCAAAGGTCATAAAGAAACGGATACGTTTAATGCCCGGCATATTTAGTGCTAGGGATTCTAATTCCTCATGATGTAATAAGTACATATCTTTTTCGCCGATTTCAGGGAAATTGTAGACACGTTTGATTTCCATTGGTTTTGTTTCAACAAAATGGCCATCTTCCCAGTAGCTGCCGTTGGCACTGACTTCACGGATATTGATCTCAGGATTGAAGTTTGTTGCAAAAGGATAACCGTGGTCGCCGGCATTACAGTCTAAGATATCAATATAGTTGATCTCATCAAATTCATGTTTTAATGCATAAGCAGAGAATACGCCGGTAACCCCTGGATCAAAGCCGCTTCCTAAAAGAGCTGTAATTCCGGCTTCTTTGAATTTTTCACGATATGCCCATTGCCAGCTATATTCGAATTTTGCAGTATCGATAGGTTCGTAGTTGGCAGTATCCACGTAGTTTGTCTTTGTTGCAAGGCAGGCATCCATAATTGTTAGGTCTTGATATGGAAGCGCTAGGTTTAGCACTACGTCTGGCTTGAATTTATTGATTAAGGCAATCAGCTCATCTACATGGTCAGCATCTACTTTGGCAGTATGTATCTTTGTTGCAGTGGTCTTCTCTAATTTTTCTTTTACAGCGTCACATTTGCTCTTTGTACGACTCGCAATCATGATTTCTGTAAATACCTCGCTATTTTGGCAGCATTTGTGGATGGCAACATTAGCAACGCCTCCACATCCGATAATAAGGGCTTTTCCCATTTTAAAATCCTCCTAAGATTATGTTTTTCATTAAGATAAAGTTTATTTACTAAGTGATAACAAGAATTCTCGTAACACTTTACAAGCAACAGCAGTAGATGCCCCTGAGGCATCTAACATTGGTGACAATTCATTTAAATCGCAGCCCACAATGTTTAGCTGGCATACTTTTCGTATCGCAGATAGAAGCTCCATAAAGCTAACTCCTCCGGCTTCCGGAGTTCCTGTTCCGGGAAAGATGGAAGGGTCTAGGACGTCTAAATCAATGGTAAAATAGATTGGCGTATCTTTTAGTTTGGCAATGGTCTCATCCAGTCCATTAAAGGTAAATGGATGCAGATGAGTATGTGTTTTCGCCCACTGGAACTCTTCTCGTTCTCCAGATCGGATACCAAATTGATGGATGCGGTGATCTCCAATCAAATCCCAGATACGGCGGATCACCGAGGCATGGGAAAGCTTGACGCCTAAATATTCTTCACGCAGATCAGTATGGGCATCAAAATGGATAATATGAACATCCGGATATTTTTTTAGTACGGAACGAAAGCTTCCTAAGGTTACTAAGTGCTCCCCGCCAATCATTAGTGGAAGCTTACCGTCGGAAACAATCTTGTCACTAAATGTTTCGATCTGGTTAAGGGCAATTTCACTGCTTCCGAAGCAAAGTTCTAGGTCTCCGCCATCAAAATAACAGTAGTCCTCCATGTCTTTATCAAGATAGGGACTGTACGTTTCTAAGCCATAGGATTCAGCTCGCATGGTACGGCTTGCAAACCGGGTACCCGGACGAAATGAAGTGGTGGAGTCAAAAGGTGCTCCAAATAACACAATCTTTGACTCTTCATATTCATTTTCGCATCCTAGAAATGTCTCAACATTTCGTGAGAGTGTATTGTCTTTATTCAACATCTTCTAATAGCTCCTCTACATAGTTTGGAAGTGCAAATGCACCAATGTGTAATTGGCAGTTATAGTACTTGGTCTTAAGGCCAAGGGATTTAAAGCGTAATGCATCAAAGTCGTAGATTGGATGATATTTCTTTGAGGCAAATCCAAACAGCCAGTGGCCCGAAGGGTAGGTTGGAATATGCGCTTGGTATACCTTGCTGATTGGGAATGACTCAATAATTCGTTTATGGGCACGCTGCATGGCAATGGCATCGTCTTTATAAAAAGGACTTTCATGCTGATTAACCATAATACCGTCGTCTTTTAGTGCCTTATAGCAGTTTCCATAGAATTCTTTGGTAAATAGACCTTCTCCAGGACCAAAAGGATCCGTGGAATCTACAATGATCAGGTCGTATTCATTTTGACGTCGACGCACGAACTTTAATCCATCCTGGTAGGTAATGTGAACTCTGGGATCTTCCATGGAGCAGGAAGTAAGGGGAAGATATTCCTTGCAGACGTTTACGACCATTTCATCGATTTCTACAAGGTCGATATGTTCCAGCGTCTGATAGCGGGTCAGTTCACGAATTACCCCGCCATCTCCGGCACCAATCACTAATACTTTTTTTACATTTGGATGGACGGACATAGGAACATGTACAATCATTTCATGATAAATAAACTCATCTTTTTCGGTAAGCATCATATAGCCGTCCAAAGTAAGGAAACGTCCGAATTCCGGAGAGTCAAAAATATCAATTCGCTGAAACTCGCTTTGCGCTGAATATAACTGGCGGTCTACCTTGATGGATAACTCTACATTCTTTGTATGCTTTTCTGTAAACCATAATTCCATTACATTTCCTCCTTTATAATATTGATGTATTCAATCTTCATGTCCTCAGGGCCGGTCAAGGAACAGCCCTTTTCTTTGGCATAATCGATATAGTCTAGGATTTCCTCAGTAATCTGTTCGCCAGGGGCAAGGATCGGAATTCCTGGAGGATAACACATGACAAACTCTGCGGATACTTTTCCGGCGCTTTCCATAATAGGAATGGAGCATTTTTCCGCATAAAAGGCATGTTGTGGTGAGTGGATCACCAGAGGATTGATATATTCATGGGTAAATAAGTTTGTCTTTTCTTTCTTATAGCGTCTTCGAATTTCAGAAAGGGCACCTACTAACCGTTCTAAGTCTCTTGGGCGGTCACCTACGCTGATATAGGCAAGGATATTTCCAAGGTCTCCAAATTCAATCTGAATATCATATTCATCTCGCAGAATGTCGTATACTTCGATGCCGGCAAGTCCGATGGGAAGGGTATTGATCGAAAGTTTGGTATGGTCAAAGTCAAAGACGCTGTCTCCATTGATCAGTTCCTTTGAATAGGCATAGTAATCGCCAATCTCATTGATTTCCGAACGAGCATATTCAGCTAATTTGGTTACTTTATTAAAGATTTCCTTTCCGTGAAGTGCTAAATTCTTTCTAGAAATATCAAGGCTAGACATTAAAAGATAAGAACCACTTGTTGTTTGGGTCAGATTAATAATCTGTCTTACGTAGCCCGGGTTAACATTGGGACCAGTAAGCAAAAAAGAGCTTTGCGTTAATGAGCCTCCGGACTTATGCATACTGACGGAAGCCATATCGGCACCGGCAGCCATTGCAGTCATAGGCATGTTTTCTCCGAAGTAAAAATGAGTTCCGTGGGCCTCGTCTACTAATGCCAGCATGTTATGTGCATGGGCAAGCTCAACGATTGCTTTTAGATTGGAGCAGATTCCATAATAAGTTGGATTATTTACAAAAATGGCTTTGGCATCTGGATGGGCTTTGATTGCATCGTCTACATCGCGAACGCTCATTCCTAGGGAAATGCCAAGTTCATGATTGGTCTGTGGATTTATGTATACAGGAATTGCTCCATTTAAAACAATGGCATTGATTACGCTGCGGTGCACGTTTCGAGGCAGGATAATCTTGTCTCCACGTTTGGTTGTAGTCAGTACCATGGTCTGTACCGCAGAAGTGGTTCCGCCAACCATAAAGAAAGTATGGGCAGCACCAAAGGCATCTGCGGCCAGCTTTTCTGCCTCGGCAATAACGGAAACGGGGTGGCAGAGGTTATCTAATGGTTTCATGGAGTTGACATCCACATTCATACAATCGGTACCCAAAAAATTAGTCAGTTCCGGATTTCCCTTTCCATGCTTATGGCCTGGAACGTCAAATGGCACAACCCTCATAAGTTTAAAATGTTCCAACGCCTCCTTGATGGGCGCTTTTGTTTGATCCAAGTTCAATTTGTGTATCCTCCTAAAAAACATTACTGCCTGAGAAAATCTCAATCATTTCTCGGCGAATATTATTTGTAATCTTACGACGAAGGCTTTGAGGCAGTTCGTATATATTGGTGTTAAATAAGTAGTTTTGCAGGTCAATATCCTTGACCATTAATTTTGTATGAAACAGATTACATTGGTAGAGATTCATATCAATGGCGTTATAATGTTTTAACGTCTTATTGCTAATATATTCTTGTATGGACGTAATCTTGTGGTCCATAAATAATTTCTTTCCACGTACATCTCTTGTAAAGCCACGTACACGGTAGTCCATGGTGATGATATCAGAGTCAAAGCTGCTGATTAGATAATCTAACGTAGAAAGAGGGGTGATTTCTCCACAGGTCGCCACATCGATGTCCACACGGAAGGTTGCCAAAGAGGTTTCCGGATGATATTCCGGATAGGTGTGGACGGTTACATGGCTTTTATCCAAATGTGCCACTACCGTATCGGTATTTCCCGGGAGCATCGAGCCTTCCGCGATTAGAAAGGTGACGCTGGCTCCTTGGGGATCATAGTCTTGCTTTGAGACATTAAGGACATGTGCTCCAATCATTTCTGTTAATTTATACATTATCTGAGTAAGTCGGTCTGAATTATACTGTTCGTCAATATAGGCGATATAGTCTTGCTGTTCACATCTTGTCTTTGCATAGCAGACATCATAAATATTAAAGCTTAACGATTTGGTCAGATTATTAAATCCATACAGTTTTAGTTTATTCTCCACGATCATGACTCCTTTACCAATTTTAAAAGTGCTAATAACGCTATAAATGACAAAGTGACTTAACACGTTGTCTGATGTGGTGCCTGAAAAATAAAACAAGTGATAGATGGAGTGCAAGAAGAGCAGTCCACATATCACTTGTTATAAGTTGCTACACAATATTCCATTGGCATAAAAAAAGAGATTACACCAATATCTTAGGGGTAGTTAGAGTCTATATAGCAAAAGAATTACTTTTAATACTCTTATTGATTGTTTCACAAGTGATAGTGCTTAGTGCACACCATTTTACGGTTGTAAGTAACCAACTTATAAAATTTGAGCAATTTGCTCAATCAATAAGGCAACAAAGTTGCCAATCGGCATTTGACCTGGCTGTCCGTATGGCCGTAATTTGATAGAACGGATTGGCGTTCTAAAATTGGTCAAAAATTCTTTGGCTGGTAAAATATAAACCATTTACCAAGATAAGGTTAAAACCTCGTATGATATATATTATATGAAAAGTTTTCGATTATGCAACCGTTTTTTATAAAAAATAGAAACTTGTCCGAAGTTTTGTAACATTGTCACAGAAAAAAATAGAAAAATGGTTATAATAAAATCATAACTTGTAGAAATGTACAATAAGGAGAATGAAAAATGGCAGCATTACACATAACAAAAGACAATTTTGAAGCTGAGGTATTACAATCTGATAAGCCTGTATTATTAGATTTCTGGGCAGAATGGTGTGGACCTTGCAAAATGTTACTTCCAGTAATTGAAGAACTTGCAGGCGAAGTAACAGATGCAAAAATCTGCAAAGTAAATGTAGATGATCATCCAGAATTAGCTCAAAGATATAGAGTAATGACAATCCCAACTTTAATCGTATTTAAAGATGGTGAAGCAGTTAACACTTCAATCGGTGTGAAACCTAAAAATGAAATCCTTGAAATGTTAAACGTTTAAGGAAAAGGGCTTTTCCACTTGGAGTAAGTGAGAGAGTGTTTTTTAGAAAAATTATATAGTTTGACGAAATATCAACCGGGAGGGGGAGTGCATACTGATGTTTTTCCCTTCCTCTACAAAAAAACGGCTTCTGTATTCTGCTGTCAGACACCTTACGGTGTTTGCCTTCAGTATACAGAAGCCGTTTTTTGTAATGTCAGAGGAAAAACATGCAGTATTGCACTGCGCCCTCCGGTTGATATTCTGTAGGTTGTGATAATTTTTCTAAAAAACACTCGACGCAGGCTTACGAGTGGAAAAGCCCGTTTTACAAGAATAGCGAAGCTATTCTTACGCAAAAGCGGAAGCTTCCCCAAAGGCATAAAAGCGTAAAGGACTTAAAAGCTACAAATGTTAAATGTATAAAGTATAAGGATTGCAAGTGCAGGTTATAGGCGGCTTAGCATGGCGGAGTTGGTGATTTTTATGTCGCCACGGGAAAGTTCTACATAGCCCTTTTTGGCGAAGTGGTTTAGCATGCGGGAGACTACCTCACGTGCGGTGCCTAGGTATTTGGAAATTTGTTCGTGAGTCATGTGAACCGTGTCGGTATTATTTTTGTCTGCTTCTTCGAGCAGGAAAGTCGCTAGACGGCGATCGAAACTGGTAAATAGTATTTGCTTCATGGCGCACATAACTTCGGAGAAACATTCCGACACTAGCTGGTAGGAGAATGCTTCCACATAAATATTTTCATTGGTGAGTCTGGAAAAAATCTGCGGACTTAACTGCAGAATTTCACAGTCAGTTTCTGCTTCTATATGAATATCAAAGGTGATTGGGCGCAAGACGCAGGAGGCAGAAAGAATGCTGATGCCACCGGCTTCTAAGCGGTAAAGGTTTACCTCACGGCCTTCCTCTGAAATAATATAATTTCTTATGGAACCATTTTTTATAAGAAGGACACCCATGCAGTCATAATCTGCGCTATGGAGGGATTCGCCCTTTTTATAAGAAGAGGCGGTCGTATTGGAAAGCAAAAGTGTTTGCTGAGCCTCGCTTAAGTGATTCCAGAATGAAAAATGTTCAATTAAAAATGCTTGATCCTTTTGATTTAACATAAATATAACTCCTCTCTAAAAGGATGAAGTTATCATACAGACAAAAAATGAAAATTACAAGTAAATAGTAAAAAAAGATAGACAATGTTATGATAAATGTAAGAAAAGTTTGAAAATAAGGAGATTAATGTGATGGGAAAAGAGTTAAATACATTTGAACGAATCTATGAAGTTGTAAAGCTGATACCGAGAGGAACCGTAGCGACGTATGGACAAGTTGCCACACTAGCAGGAAACCGAAACTGGGCCAGGATTGTAGGATATGCTCTTCATGTAAATCCTGATCCCGAGGGCATTCCATGTTATCGTGTGGTGACCAAAGATGGCAATGTCTCCAAAGCATTTGCATTTGGCGGGGAAAATGAACAGGTTAGGCTGCTGAAAGAAGATGGCATCCCAGTGGAGGATGGAAAAGTGGATATGAAAAAATACCAATGGGAAGCTCCACCGTTTCTGTAAATAAAAAATAAAGAATAAAAAAGTTGGAAAGAGATACATGTTAGCTTTACTAATAATAAGTAGAAATAAAGGGAAAATAAGTAGTAACTAGTTGAAATAACAAGTAATCGAGGAACTACTTATGAGAGATGCAATCAAAAAGTTAGAGAATATGCATATTGGAATTAGTGGTACTTCTCTGGCATTTATCACATTGAGTAACTGCTGGATAATAAAAGATATCAATTATTTGAAGCCAATTTCCATCTTTATTGCATGTATAATGATTTTACTAATGATAACGAGATTGATTTTGTATCCAAAGAGGATGTATTCTGAGCTAAAAAATCCAGTGACAGGAACTTTTTATCCAACGATGGGTATGGTTGTGTGGTTGTTAACTTCCTATTTTTATCCCTATGCACCTAGGATCTGCAGTATAGTATGGCTTATTATTGTGGTATACCATTATGCAATTGTGGTATTTTACACAGTAGTGCGTATTATGGAAGGGAAATTCAGCAATATTATGCCAACTTGCTTTATCGTCTATACCGGAATGATTACCGGAAGTGTGGCGAGCAAGAGTATGGGTGGTATTATTCCGCCAATTGCCCATTTTATGCTGATGTTTGGCTTTATCTTTTATACAGGGCTATTGCCAGTGGTTCTGTATATCGTATTCAGAAGCGAAATATTGGATGATGTAAAGCTTCCTACAGTCGGAATAGTATGTTCACCAGCGCCACTGGGCATTGTAGGTATATTGACGATTGTTGATGAACCAAATGTCTATATGTTATCATGGCTAATCATTACAGGATTGCTCTTGCTTATTGTTGTCTATACGTATATTTATCGATTATTTAAAGAAGGATTTAAGCCTTCTTATGCAGCATTTACATTCCCATTGGCAATTGCCACATTGGCAGCTTATAAATTATCCGATTATTTTAACAAGATGGGACATGAATGGCTGGAAAAAATATTTAAATTATTTGGTGATATTGAAATTTTTATCGCAACTTATGTCATATTTTTTGTACTGCTCAATTTCATAAATCTATTTTTAGTTGCAATAAATCCAAGACTTGGAAAAGAAATAGAGGAAGAAGAGGAGAAATTGGGTAGTGTGATCTATTCTGAGGAAGATAATGAGGATTAGCTGGATTGTACGTGAAATTGTACAATGTATTTAAAAAAATACAATTAAATACTGGGCAAATTGTAACAATTAGACAAGGAATAGGTCATTTTTTCCTTGTCTTTTATTTTGAACAATAAAAATAATGTCTATGTGTTTGTAAAAAATTGTAGATAATTAAGAATACATAATTTACCATGTCGAAATTTGTTGAAAATATGCATAAAAAGAAATATAATTACAATATAAATCAGGGCAGATTGTATAATTAGAAAAAATATTTATTAAGCCCCAATTTTTACTTATAGGAGAAATATATATGAAGACATTTTTTGGATGCCTCGCGATCTTAATTATCGGATACTTTACATATGGTAAATATATCGATAGATTAGTAGGAACAAATGAAAAAGGTGAAACACCAGCAACAAGATTGCAAGATGGAGTAGATTACGTACCAATGCCTTGGCATAAAGTATTCTTAATTCAATTCTTAAATATCGCAGGAACAGGACCAATCTTTGGTGCAATTTCCGGTGCGTTATTTGGACCAGTTGCATTTTTATGGATTACTTTCGGTTGTGTTTTTGCAGGAGCAGTACACGATTACTTATCCGGTCTTATTTCTTTAAGACATGATGGAGCGTCTGTTTCTGAATTAGTAGGCCTTTACTTAGGTAAGACTATGATGATGATCATGAGAGTATTCTCAGTTGTATTATTAATCTTAGTAGGTACAGTATTTGTTAACTCCCCAGCAGCTTTACTTTCCACAATGACAGGAAAGAGCTTGTTGGTTTGGACAATTATCATCATTATCTACTATATCGTAGCTACTGTATTACCTGTTGATAAGGTAATCGGTAAAATCTATCCGTTATTCGGTGCGGCATTATTAATAATGGCAGTTGGTTTATGTGGTGGTATGATCTACAACGATATCACAGGTGTTAAACCAATGATGGAATTGACACTTAAAAACTTACATCCTTCAGGACTTAGCGTATTCCCATTCTTATTCACTACAATCGCTTGTGGTGCATTAAGTGGTTTCCACGCAACACAATCTCCAATGATGGCAAGATGTGTACAACGTGAAGATGAATGTAAAAAGGTATTCTTCGGCGCAATGATAGTTGAAGGTATCGTAGCATTAGTTTGGTGCGCAGTAGCAATTTCTTTCTTCGGAGATACATTAAGCTTAAGCAATGCAATCAACACTCAAGGTGTTTCCGGTGTAGTTTCCACAATCTCTAAAGGATTACTTGGAACATTCGGTGCAATCTTAGCAGTACTTGGTGTAGTAGCATGCCCAATCACAAGTGGTGATACTGCATTCAGAAGTGCAAGACTTACAATTGCAGATGCATTCAAGATTAAGCAAGACAGCATTATAAACAGATTTTTAATCGCTATCCCATTATTCGTGATTTGTATCATCTTAAATCAAGTAGACTTCAACATCATTTGGAGATACTTCGCATGGTCAAATCAAACACTAGCAACAATCTTCTTATGGACTGCAACAGCTTTCTTAATTAAAAACAACAAAACTCGTTGGGTTACAATGATTCCAGCAATCTTTATGACTTACATTTGTGTAACTTACATTCTACAAGCTCCAGAAGGCTTTAGAATTGCACCAAACATCTCCAATGGTGTAGCAGTAGTTGCAACAATCGTAATCACTTATGTATTCAATAAAAAGTTTTATGTAAACAGAGAACAAGCAAAAATCATAACAGAAGAATAAGAAAAATTTGATAGCCTAAAATCAACAAAAAAGGAGCCGTCCCCAGCGGCTCCTTTTTTGTTGCCTAAATTTATTATACATACCCCTGCTTTTAGGACTTATATTCCTTTTACTTCAAAGTCTACCGTCTACCCTAACCCAGCCGCGCCTCACCGAAGGTGACAGTCCGCGGAGACACGCGTCGGTTTTTCATCCTTGTGAAATATTTTCTTTTAGGAAATCTTTTTAAGCACTTGCCGGAAGTCCAATCCCCAGCCGCGCCTCACCGTTAGGTGACAGTCCGCGTCACTAGCCATATATATTTTCTTTTAGGAAATCTACGGTTTTGCGTAGGAATAGCGAAGCTATTCCGTAGAACGGCTTTTGCACCCAAAGACTTAAAGATTGCTTTGTAGAAAAATCTCACAGCCTACAGAATATCAATAGGAGGGTCAGTGCAATACCAGATGTTTTCTCTCTGACGTTACAGAGGGACAATATGTCTCCTGAAGGCAAACACCGAAGGTGTCTGACAGCAGGAAACATATGCCCCTCTGTAGAGGAAGGAGAAAACATCGGTATGCACGCCCTCCTATTGATATTTCGTAACCCAAAAGAGGATTTTTCTACAAAAAAAGCAATCTCAATCTATGCCAAGTGCAAAAGCCCCCCCCTACCGGACGGAATAACAGTATAAACCACAAAGAGGCCGTCCCCCAAGGGACTTCGGAACACCGCATCCAACATAAATTGAGTACTCATCAGCAAGGAGTGAAGATGCAATCGAAGCATTACAAATCTTGTTATAGCTTAATAAATCGCCAGTTGTTGTATCATAGGCAATTAGATTTCCGTTAATATTACCAACAAGATAAGTGTCATTACATAATACGCCGGCATTATTCCAAGTAAAACCATCCTGAACCTGGAGCCAAAGAAGATTAGACGATGCGGCATCAATACAGGAAATTGACGTAGACTGTATTGACTTATAGTCAGGCCGACCACCAAGAATACCATTGTTGCAGGCAATATAGATTTTACCATCCAAAATGGCAGGAGTGCCGCCCGCATTGGCATATCCAGTGACAGTAGAATCGGGAGCTTTACCTATATAAAGCTTAATCTTCTTTAAAAGAAGGCCGGTTACTCGATTTAGGATATAGTAATATCCATCATTACTGGCAATTCCAATGGCAGGAACCCGATCCTCATCATGATAATAATCAAAAACCTGCGGACCTGGGGCATAATAATCGTCCATCAAGTTGCAGGAATCTGGAGCCGGGAGTTTGCTCAGATTAGTCTTATAGTGCCATATATAGTCTCCACTTTTATAGTTTAAGGAAACTAAAGAGTTGCTGGTGGAACTGCTAGGAAGTCCATAATTGGCACCGGTTCCAAAGTAAAGCATGCCAGTCTTAGGACAAAGAGTAAAGGAAGAATAGATGCCGGCTCCTGTGGCAGTTGGAAGATCCTCCGGAAGAAGTGTGCTGGTAGTAACACTCCATGCTGTCATACCATTGGAAGCCTTTATGGCAAGAACCATTCCCTTTGTCTGAGATTTAAATGGAACACAATAGGAAGCAGCAAGAGCCTTTGCCCTTTGATCCACGCCGCAGATGCCAAGATAAATAAGTCCGTCAAAATACAATAGTTTTGCAAGTGAACTTCCCCACTCAGAGTCTGTAATGGTATTGCAAAATAGCATGCGGGCAGTATTGATATCAATGGCATACAGCTTGGCAGGAGAACCATTTTTAAGGGGAGAGCCGGATGTACCGCCACAGCTGGCAATATACCAGATATTGTTGATAATAAGCCCGCTTCCTGCAAAACCACACCATTGATAGGGAGGCGTACAGTCATTTGTGGAAAGGGAAGCAGGAGCAGTATAGAGATGGAGTTTCCAGTTCAAATCGCCACTATATTTATTTGCACAATAGATATTTCCTCCCCAATCAGAAAAATAGACAAAGTTTCCTCGAATTATTGGGGTTCCAGAGATAATATATTTGGTCTTAATCAACCATTTCAACCTTAGATTACGCACGTTGCCAGAATCGATAGAGCAAGTTTCGGCAACAGCATTATTTGTGATATCTAAGTCCATATATTTCATTTTAATATCCTAAAAGGTTACTTTTACTACATTATACGTAGGGAAGGGCAGTTTAGACTAAACTTTATTTTACAAACAGCCATTAGAATGTATTTAAAAAATCATTCACTAGAGATAATAAGATAGTAAACAATGTAGTAAATAATTTAGGTAGAAGAAAAAATAGAGGAAAAGACTAAGGAGAAACTTTGAAATGTTTAAATCTTATACTATGAAATATTTAGGTAGTGATCTGTTTGCAGGAATTATTGTGGCATTAATGTCCATACCAATCTCTATTGGATATACCCAGGTAGCAGGACTTCCGGCAGTCTATGGATTATATGGTTCCGTATTTCCTATCTTAATCTTTGCATTGGTCTCTACTTCGCCGCAAATGGTATTTGGGGTGGATGCGGCACCAGCAGCATTGGTCGGCGGTCTGCTTGCAAACCTTGGATATGAGGCATATTCCAATGAGGCATTGGCAATTGTACCAGTCATTACGTTTTATACTGCATGCTGGCTGCTTCTCTTTTATGTATTGAAGGCAGGAAAATTTGTAGACTTTATTTCAACACCGGTAATGGGAGGATTTATCAGCGGAATTGCCTGTACCATTATTTTAATGCAGATACCAAAGCTTATGGGATCACCATCCGGAGAAGGAGAATTATTTGAATTAATTGAGGAGATTGCCCATGCATCAAATAAAATCAATGGAGTGTCATTGGGATTAGGACTTGCAACACTGGTGATTATTTTGATTTCAAAGAAACTCGTTCCAAAGTTTCCAATGGCAATCGTGGTGATGGTATTGGGAGCAATCCTGACAAAGAGCATCCATTTAGAAAGATATGGGGTAGTTATGCTTTCTAAAGTGGAGCCAGGCCTGCCATCTCTTGTAATACCAGACTTTTCGGCAATGGAACTAAAGCATGGTCTTACGTCCAGTCTTACGATTGCTATTGTAATTATGGCCGAGACATTGCTTTCCTCCAATAATTTTGCACTGAAAAATGGATATAAGCTAAATGATAATCGAGAGATTTTAGCATATTCTGCAGGAAACTTTGCAAGTGCATTTACCGGCTGTATCCCTGTGAATGGCAGCGTATCAAGGACAAGCATAGGAGAACAGTTTGGAAGCAAGACCAAGGTAATGTCCATCGTGGCAGGAATTACAATGGTGCTGATTTTGTTATTTGGAACAGGATTTATCGGATATCTTCCAGTGCCGGTTCTTACTGCGATTATCATATCTGCATTAATCAGCGTGGTAGAGCTGCATCTGGCAATTAAGCTTTGGAAAATAAACCGGACAGAGTTTATGATCTTTATGGCGGCCTTTTTTGGAGTACTGCTTCTTGGTACTTTATATGGCGTTATTATTGGCGGAGTGCTGTCGTTCGTGGATGTAATTATTCGTGCAGTGGAGCCTCCAAGAGGTTTCCTTGGCATTATTCCGGGAGAGGAGGGCTTTTATGACTTGGATAGAAATCGAAAAGCAAGGCCAATAAAGAATACCGTGATTTATCGTTTTGGAGGAAATCTCTTCTTTGCCAATATCAAGACATTTTGTGAGGATATTGAAAAGTCGATAAAGGGCGATACAAAAAATGTAATTGTAGATGCTGGTGGAATTAGTAATATTGATGTGACGGCGGCAGAGCGTTTAGAGATTCTTTGTCATAATATGCAGAAGCAAGGTGTTGATATGTATCTTACTGGGCATGTAGGAGCCGTAAATGATCAGCTCCGAAGTCTTGAAATGCAGCATTTAATAGAAAGTGGAGTGGTTCGAAGAACGATTACACTGGCACTTAAGGATGCAGGATATCATAGGCCTTATCCATTGGAAGAAGTCGAGCGGCCAGAGAACAATTTAGAATCAATTGATGCATTACAGGAGATCGAATGGGCATTTGGAAAAGATGCCGAGGACTATATGGAGCATTTAACAAAAGAATATTTATCACGTTTACAAGCAAGCGACGAGACCACACTATCCGGTTTGTTTGAGGAAGATGTCACTTCCACGTGGGGCAAGCTTGGTTTATTTGATGAAGATGAATTCCTGAAACGTTTGGAATTACATTTAATAGATATTGCAAAAATTACAGGACGTGATGAACTGACCATTGAGGAATTGATTGAGCGACGTCGACAGAAGAATGAAGAAAAACTAAAGAGATTAAATGTCAATGCAATGGATATTTTAAAGTCCCATCGTCATTATGTTGCCGAGCAGTTTAAGAAGAAGCACCCAGAAGAATTTATGCATTTGCTTGAGAAACGGCAGGAACATATCAGGCAGCTTCAAGAGACTGATCCGGAGGCAGCAGAACGTTGGAGAGAATGGTATGACACAGATTTATAATTAAGGGAAGAAGAAAAGGCTGTCGTAGAAGTATGAAATATGTACTGCAACAGCCTGTTTCTTTACTCAAAGAAGCGCTTAAAGTCGCTAGAAATGGTCTTAATATAGCTGTGTTCGGCAATCAAATGGTTTAGAATACTGTAAAACAGGTCAGGAAGCTTACACCGAAGACTAAGTGGAATAAACGAAGAATCCGGGTCGCTAAAATTAAGTAGGGTAAGCAAGAAATCATTATTGATATTCACAAACTCATCAAAGGTATTCAAAAGATTATTCTTATTTAGCCGACAGTAAATGGTCGATAATTGATAATTAATGGAGTTAAAGTTATTGGCAAAGTCCGTAAGCAAAATCTTGGTAGACTGAGGGAGTTGTTCCTCCTCGGGTGAGACGGTTGCGATAATGGAGGTATGTTCAGCGCCAATCAGACTCCAAAAATAGATATTATTGTAGATGCATTCCAGGTTGGTCTGGATATAGCTATTGGTCTTGTAACAGGTATTTACAATAACTGAACAAGCGTGTTTATTAACGATAAAGCCAAGCGGCCGAAACAGGTCTGCAACATACTGCTGTTCATAAATAAAGTGATAAACGCTTTCATATAAAATAGGGTATCCATTAAATCCTTCAAATTTTAGACGTTGCAAAATGCCAAGAAACTGCTGGTTCTGGCTTAAGAATTTTTTTAGAAGAGCTTTGATTCCTTTGGAATCACTGGTTGATTTGGAAGTATTATAAATGGTTTCGAATTCAAGAAACAGATCAGTCAGAGTGTCTCGAAAACAGGATTGCAGGACGGCACCTGCCTCTCCAAACCCATTTAGCAGCACATCGATGTGCTCATAAGAATTTTCAGACCAAAATTGAATTGTATTTATAATTAAAGAATCCGTGAACGTATTGCAACAATTGATAAAGTCCATACTAGCCTCCTGTAAAATAAAATAGCTATCTAATTATATGAAATATGGAAAAATCCTATGATTAGATTGCTACAACGTTTTTTGGCATATACTAAGGATTGTTAAGTTGCTGAGAATATGATAGAATATTATCTCAAATAGAACGGTATCGATTGATACTTTCAGAAAAAATGAATGGAGAATCATAATAATGGAACATTTACCAAATTGCCCAAAATGTAATTCAGAATATACTTACGAAGACGGTAGCTTATTTGTTTGCCCAGAATGTGCACACGAATGGTCTGCAACAGCTGCAGAAGCAGAAGCTGAAGATGTAATCAAAGATGTAAACGGAAACGTTTTAAACGATGGTGACGCTGTAACAATCGTTAAAGATTTAAAAGTAAAAGGTGCTTCAGGTTCTATCAAGATCGGAACAAAAGTTAAAAGCATCCGTTTAGTACCAGACGCAGCAGACGGCCATAACATCGATTGTAAAATCGACGGTTTCGGTGCAATGAAGTTAAAATCATCCGTAGTTAAAAAAGCTTAGGATGGGCTGGCGCAGAGTTTGGTGTTGAAGAGATTTGACATTAAAATTCTGTAGTTTAACGAAAAAAGAAAAGGGAGCTTCCATAACAATCTATTGTTCTTCCGCTACCTCTACAGTCACTTTCAAATATTCGATATTGTCATACACCTGCGGTGTTTGCCCCTATCGGATATTTGGAAGTAACAGTAACGGTAGAGGAAGTACAATTAGATAGTTAGGAACTCCTTTTTCTTTTTATGTAGATTATGAAATTTTAATGACAAGCCGACGGAAGAAATCCATGCGCCAGCCCCGGGGAGGAAGGTATAAAGGACATACCTTCCCCAAAAGACGAGTTTCCTAAGGACAACAGAACTAGGGCAGGATGGTGTGATTTTGGGATTATGTATTTAAAAACTTTGCGGTAGCCGTAGAGTAGATTAGTCGGGATTTTTGAAAATACCTCGTAAACTGAAAAAAGCGTGTATGGTTTCTTGCAATGCCGTATTGTCTTTCCTCTACCGTTACTGTTGAACAGTTTTTGTACGAGGAGGGCAGACACCAAAGGTGTTTGAACTCAGCGCACAAAACGCAGTCAACTGTAGAGGTAGCGGAAAGACAATGGCATGCAAGAAAGTCATACACGCTTTTCAATAAACTTCAGGGTATTTTCAAAATTCCCGACGGTCTCAACCTTACTTGAAGATTCCGAATGGTTTACCTACTGGTAAGAAAACTTTACCGAAGTGAGTGTTTAATACTGCAGCACCGCATCCGTAGAAGGACATGATTGCAATACCTAATTCAGCATAAGCAGCAAGCATATGAGTTGCATGTGTCATGATACCGAATGAGCTTAAAGCTAAACCGATGAATAAGAAATCGATTAAAACAAAGATTGTAAATAATACTTTGTGAGTTTCCATTGCACCGATTGTCATAAAGATAGTGAATACTAAGTATCCAAGGAATGCAAAACCTAATTGTTTTGAATCTACGGAAGAAGCTAACGCTTCACCGAATACGCCATTTTGAATCATCCAAGTGAAGCCCATTGCGTACCAGAAGAATGCATAAGCACCGAATGCTGTAGCACCAAATGTATTGTTATGTTTAAAGTCGTTTATACTGGCCATTAACTGCGCAGAAGCACCTAAAAAGATAGCCCATGGTAAAACGAGAGATACACCAGAAGTAATCCCAAGTTTTTGAGATGAAGCTACTAATGTAATGATTGCTAAACCAAAAAGTCCTAAAGCGGATGGGTCAGCTGTAACTACTTTTACTTTAGTTTCGTTATTCACGATAAATCCTCCTAATTGTTTAAAATGCTTTCCCATAATATCATAATCCGACATAGAAGTATACAAAAAAGATTCGATTGATACTATAAAAATTTTGGTAATTTTTATGGATTTAGTAGCAAAAAGAAAATATTTGGGAAAAAATACATGTGAAAAAATGCTAATGTATAGTATCAAATGAAACGATAAGTAATTATATAAAGTATTTTTGAGTCACAGCAGATGTATAAAAGCATTTGAAATGTGGCAGGAGGAACTATGATAGAAACAAAAAACAAAAGAGAAAGTTTTGATAAAACAACGAAGAGGACGAATACAAGAGAAGTTAATAAATTGATACATAGTACCATGTGGTATCTTATGATTTTGCCGTCATTTGTGCTGTTTTTTTCATATATAGATCTATTTTCTGTAGAAAACAGGTATGTAGTAGGATTTTGGATTGTATGTTTTTGTACGAATATATGTCTCTCTCTACTTAGCAAAACCAGTATTAATGAGAATTATCTAAGATACATAACAATGATTGCAATTGAAGTAATTATTATGGTTCTAGGCATGAAAGCTACAATGGGAATTAATATTACATATATTTTAGTTCCAGTAATCAGCTGTGCTTATTTGGATCGTAAGTTTACCATGAAGGTATCAGTAGTCAGCTATTTTATGATGCTAATTGCTGTATTTGCCCGGGCAGAAGAGGCGGTTAGGCTTGATTTTCCAGACTATGATGCACTACATTGGGCACTTTCATTTTCTGCAGCATATACCATTGAATATGTGGCATTATTTTTAGCCATCATGTTATTGAGCTCAAGAACAGAGAGTTTCTTGGCAAGACTTACTGCTCATAGTCAAAAAATCATCTCTCTCCAACAGAACACAATTGGAAGCTTTGCAGATTTAATTGAATCAAGAGATAACAGTACGGGGCAGCATGTGAAGCGTACTAGTGAGATTGTTAGGGTTATCGTGGAGGGAATGCAGCAGGGCAGTCTATATAAGGAAGAAATGACAGAAGAATTATGTGAGCGTATTTGTCAGGCGGCACCGCTTCATGATATTGGAAAGATAAGAATCCCAGACAGCATTTTATGTAAGCCAGGAAGACTGACAGAGGAGGAAATGACTCAGATTAAGACACATGCAATAGCAGGAGCTGAGATTATTACCAAGTCCTTAACTGCATTGGAAGAAAAGGAATTTATCCAGGTGGCAAAAGATGTCGCATTATTCCATCATGAAAAATGGGATGGGACAGGGTATCCAACAGGAGCATCAGGGGAGATGATTCCAATCAGTGCAAGAATAATGGCTGTTGCGGATGTATTTGATGCATTAATAAGTAAGCGTTGCTATAAGGAATCCATGGAATATGAACGGGCATTTCGTATTATAGAGGAATCAAAAGGGACGCATTTCGATCCAAATATCGTGCGGGTATTTTTAGAACAGAAAGAAAAGATTAAAGAAGTATGTGAACAGGAAAATTGTAGAGAAATTGAAAAAATGTAAAATTTCTCTTGCATTATGTTTTATTTTATGTTATAGTTTGAGCGTATTAATAAAACTTAATAGGCAAACCTAGATAAATCTAGGGACGCAAAGCTATAGGGACTAACGTATTAAGAAATACCATGTCAGCCAGTTGCCAAAGAGTACATTATACTTTTTGTTACTTTCAATAATTTATGAATAACAATATTGAGAATGTCGTAAAACTTCGGTTAACTAGTATGCTTTAACCAAATTTTTATAGCATTCTCTTTTTTTATGTACATCTCGGCGTTTGTATGCAATTAGCATACGTTTACAGGGGAGAAATTTAATATATATGCCAAGCTTTAGACTGCGGGGGCAGAAAGAGGGAACACTTAGGACTTAGGGAGGTTACGGTGAACTTCATTGCTAAAGCGAAGCGAAAAAGAGAAACAAACCACAAAAGACAAAAATAGAAACGATTATATGTAGTAACTATCATATGAAATACATGGGCGTGGGACCCCGTGTGAAATACATATGACAAAGGGTGAAGTAATTAGTGATTTTACTGCACGGGCAGAATTCATAGCATGTTTTGATTGTTAGGGACGATTAGAACGACAGCTGGAATGGTTAGTCAGATAAAATCATTATGGAATGTTATTTAATAACAGTACGAAAAAAGAAAAGAGTGGATTGCCGCGAATAACGGTAATCCACTCTTTTTAGCTTGTCGAAAAAGTCGACAAGCTTTGGATGAAATCAGGCTTTCATCCAGCACCGAAGGAAATGATTAGTGCCTCTTTCCTATAGATTAAGATCTCCCCCAAAATAGGGGGATAAGATACGCATTTACCTGAAATTTACCAAGGTCTTCTGTTCCAGCCTGGACGATTCCAGTTTTGGTTCCATCTACGTCCACGATTCCAGCCTGGACGATTCCAGTTGTTATAGCCAGTGCATCCGAATGGACCGCATCTGTAAGGACCCCAGCCAAGGCCAGGACATCCATAAGGGCCACATCCTGGAGGATAAATTCCAATTCTCCAGTTGGTAGCTTCTACATCATAGTCATCCTCATCTTCATCGTAGTCTTGATTTTCGAGTTGCTCATAGTCAAGCTGCTCATAATCAAATTGATCAAAATCCTCTTGCTCATAGTCAGCATACGTTTCATCATATTCCTGATTATCTACTTCTTGAGAATCCACTTGTTCTTCTTCTTCTACTTCTATCTGTTCAGAGTCCACTTGTGTTTCATCAATTTGTTGAGAGTCTACTTGAGTGTTGTCAGTTTGCTGCTCGTCAACTTGAGTAGAATCTATTTGCACAGAATCTACTTGCTCAGATTCAGATTGATTGTCATAGTTAGTATCCATAAAGTCACCTGTCTTTTTTTTACTACAATTCATTATATGTGGGTGTCCCAAATGAGTGCCTAAGCGGTACTATTTCTTTTTGATGTTCCATAACTTGTAATATAGAAAATAAGCAAGACAGAGGGGAAGGGTATGAAAAATGTGAAAAAGGGGTTACACATGATATTCGGCATCTTTCTTGGGTTGCTTACCTGGTATAGCCTGCTTCCCACGATCTTTTTAAGATGGAAATCTAAGCATGACTGCAGCTACAAGATTTGGGAGAAGGGGCGTGTCTTATACCTTACCTTTCAAGATGGTCCTGATATTCGTTATACTGGACAGTTGTTGGAATTGCTACATAAGTATGAGATAAAGGCTACATTTTTCGTGATTGCTTCTGATGCAATCAATAATCCGATTATGATCAAGCGTATGAGAAAAGAAGGGCATAGCATTCAGCTTCACTGTCTGACCCATCGAAATGCTTTGTTTATGGATCCGTATACGACAGAGGAACAGCTTTCAGAGGCTTATATTATCTTAAAAAAAATAAATAGTACGGCTCGTATGGTCTGTCCTGCCTGGGGTTGCGTCAATCTTTCCATGTTGTCTTTCTTTAGAAAATATGGGATGAGGCTGGTATTTCCAAATGTAACGGTGGCAGATTGGAGGGCAAATACGACGAAGGGAAGTATTGCAGAAAAATTATTACGACGTACAAAGTCGGGAGATATTATTTGCCTGCATGATGGAAGAGGGAAAAATGAGGCTCCAGAGCGGATGTTGGAGGCGTTAAAGATTGTGCTTCCAGTCTGGAAAAATAAAGGATATGAATTTAAATGTTTGAAATGACAAAAAATCTGTAGACAAATGTCGAGATATGAATTAATATATCTAAAAGATTAAAGCAATGCATCGTATAACGTTGATGATATGGTTCAACAGTTTCTACCAAATCGCCTTAAATGATTTGACTACGATATAGAGTTTTGTAAATGGTCTGGTTTCAAAAAGAACTAGATTTTCTTATTACATATCTATTTAGAGGCTTATTATACGGTCATGCGGAATATGCATGGAGGTCAGAGATGACAAATAGTACAGTTCAATCCAATCAGTTGGATACAGGAGTAAGCGTATCAAATATCTACCAGTTAGATGGTAAAGTTCCAATTTCTAAAGCAATTCCATTCGGTCTTCAACATGTGTTAGCCATGTTTGTAGCCAACATCACACCAATTATCATTGTAGCCCAGGCTACCGGACTTTCTGGCGAGGAGACAGCAAGGTTAATCCAATGCGCCATGTTAATAGCCGGAATCGGATCAATCATTCAACTTTATCCAGTCTGGAAAATAGGTTCCAGATTACCAATTGTTATGGGGATTAGTTTTACCTTTGTTTCTGTATTTATTACCATTGGCGTAAAGTATGGATATAATGCAATTGTAGGCGCAGTATTAGTTGGCGGTCTAATTGAAGGATTCCTTGGTTTGTTTGCAAAATACTGGAGAGGATTAATTACTCCAATCGTTTCAGCAACAGTAGTTACTGCAATTGGTTTTTCTTTGTTAAATGTAGGGGCTCATTCCTTTGGTGGCGGAAATGGAAGTGCAGACTTCGGTTCAGCATCCAACTTAGCGTTAGGAACCATTACATTACTTGTATGTTTGTTATTTACAATCTTCGCAAAGCAGTACTTTAAACAGTTAGCAGTTCTTGCAGGATTAGTTGTAGGATATATCGTCGCAATCTGCATGGGAAAGGTGGATTTCTCTGCAGTATTAAACAGTGGCGTAATCTCTTTACCAGAATTCTTGCCATTTAAGCCGGAATTCAATATAAATGCAATCGTGTCAGTAGTATTAATCTTCTTGGTTTCTGCGACGGAGACGATTGGTGATACTTCCGCATTATCCGAGACAGCGCTTGATCGTGAGCCAACGGAAAATGAAATCAGCGGATCGGTTGCATGCGACGGATTTGTCAGTGCGGTATCTTCTTTATTTGGATGTCTTCCAATTACATCCTTTAGCCAGAACGTCGGCCTTGTTGCCATGACAAAGGTAGTAAATCGTTTTACCATCCTTATGGGTGCGATTATTATGGTAATTGCAGGATTATTTCCATTCTTCGGTAACTTATTAGCGACACTTCCTGAACCGGTTCTTGGCGGATGTACATTAATTATGTTCGGTTCCATTGTAGTAAGCGGACTACATATGGTTGCAAAATGTGGTTATAATCAGAGAAACTTATTAATCGTTGCCCTTTCGTTAAGCGTGGGCATCGGCTTTACCCAAGTACCTGATATCTTTATAATTTTCCCTGAGATCTTACGCAGTGTATTTGCTGAAAATTGTGTTGCTGTCGTATTCATTATGGCAATTGTTTTAAACCTAATCCTTCCAAAGGACATGGAGTAAGGACGGGACTGCCGCAAATATTGAATTTGTGAAAAAGCTTGTCATTAAAATATAGTAGGTTTTCGAAAAAATAAAAGGGAGGTTCCTTGACAATTTATTGTTAGGAACTCCTTTTATTTTTCTGTAGGCTGTGAATATTTTAATGGCAAGCCTTATTGTAGTTTATAATGCGGCAGCCACTTTGTGTGATTGCTAGGTATAATTTGAGGGTGGGGGTTGGATGCTATATTACATAAATGTGTAAAGGAGTTAATATAATGATGGAGAAGAGTAGAAAAGATGGGGTACAGAATGGGGTTCTTGTTTATTATGAGGAGGATGGGAGGATTCATTCTGGGAGGATTAAAAATCTGACGGAGAAGACATTTGAAGTGGAAAATCTGGGATGTTGTTGTGAGGGAGATGCTACAATCAGTCGTGACATGATTGGTTATACCTTCTTTTTAGAGGAGGCGGAACTTAAGAAAAGACTGGGATTCTAGCTAAGTAAGGGTTGAAACATGAAACCAGCCTATGTTATGATAAGTTACAACTTAAGACAATATTGGTGAATTAGCGTTCTTAATAAGGGAAGCGAGGTGAAAATCCTCCACAGCGACCTCTACTGTAATTGCGGACGACAAAGAAAATAACCACTGCCTAGAAGTCTAAGCAGGAAGGATCTTTGAAGGGTGAAGCATAAGTCAGGAGACCTGCCAATATGGTGAAGAAGTTCTTGGGTAATGGAGAACGGTAGAACGAATTTTTATATAAGTGTACTTGGGAGCTTCCAAAAGCAGTACTATTGTATTTCGTCGCCAGCTTTATGGCGATTGTTTCTACAAGGTACTTTTTAAGGGACTCCCATTTGTTTTGTATAGCAAGAAATCGATCTTAACGTTTACGTCCAGCTTACTTCAAGGAAATTAAATAAAAGTTAAGAGGTAAGGATATGAAAAACAGGGGAGCAAGACCTATAATTATTGCAGTTTTATGTATCGTACTGGCCATGATGGTTGGAACAGTCATATATAAACAAGCATTCGCTGGAAAAGGAAATACAGCTAGTGTAGATAAACAGACAGAAGAAGCAAAGGCAAGTGAACAGCCAAGTATGGACGCTCAGCAGCCGGGAGCAGCAGGGGTAACCGCTACACCGAGTATGGAGAGGTCGCAAGAGGCAACACCAAGTGAGACTCCCAAAGCAACGATGGAGCCGAAAGGAACTGCAACTCCAGCAGCTAGTGAAGGACCTTTAGCGACTGGCGTAACGCAGTCACCAACTATGTCAGCATCAGCAACCAATCCTGCTAATACAAATCAGCCGGTGGTAAGCCATGCATCTACAGCAACAGCAAATCCAACCAAACATCCAGGAGAATTGGTAACGACAAAACCGGCAACAGCAAAGCCTACGGAAGCGCCAACAAAGAAACCTACAGTAGCATCAACAAAGAAACCTACGACGGTCCCAACGAAGAAGCCTACAGAGGCGCCAACCCCAAAGCCTGTGATAACAGAAGCTCCGAAAGCACCAGCAATTACGTTTACCATAGATGCAAGCGTAATTGGAAATGGAACTTATGTAAAGAATGCAAAAGTAGAGTTGAAGCAAGGGGAAACTGCGGCAGCAACAATTACTCGTGGACTTAAACAAGAAGGATTTGGCTGGAGTAACACAGGAAGTATTGACAGTACGTTTTATTTGCAAGCAATCACTAAGGCGAACCTTGTGAAAGACCCAGCAGTTCCTCAAAGAGTACTAAATATTTTAGAAGAAAATGATGTAAAACTTAAGATTACCAAATATAAAAGTGGAAGTCTTGGAGAATTTGATTTTACAAAGTACTCCGGTTGGCGTTATAGTGTTAATGGAACATATGCCAACGTAGGCATGTCTGAGTATGAGTTAAAGGCAGGCGATCATGTGCTATTAAAATATACATTATGTTTAGGATATGATGCATAAGCCGACGAAGGAGAAGTTAGCAAAATGAAAAAACAAAATAAAAAGAAGATTACGATTCTGCTTATCTTAGCAGTTCTTCTTGTTATTGCAATTGGAATTACTTCATCAAGAAGACGTAAGTCGCCGGAAAACATTGTAAAGATTAATGATATGATGGAGGATGTAGTTAATTGGAAGAAGGAGTCCTTAGGGGTAACGAGGAGTAATCCACTTATTACAGAAGAGTATGCAAAGCAGGCAGGGACTTCAAGTGGTGACTGGTTTGTATTTTGCTTGGCCAGAATGGGCGTAGAGGATCAGTACGACATTTATAAGGAAGCATTGCTTCAAAATATTAAGGAACGATATGTAACAACCGGTGGCCTTGATGAGAATAAGGCGACGGAATGGCATCGAATTGGACTTACATTACAGGCACTTGGAATAGACCCATCCAATGTAATGGTAGGAGAACGATTATTTGACCTTGTAAGTGATGGAACGTATAACCGTGGAAATACAAATGAGCTAGATGCACAGGGCATTAACGGCTATATCTGGGCGCTTATTTTATTAGACAGCAAAGACTACAATGTGCCACAGGATGCGTATGAGACACGTGATGATATGATAGCGAAAATACTTACTTATCAACAAAAGAATGGTGCATTTGCCTTAGTTCCCGGACAGGAAAGTGCGGATATTACTGCAATGGCATTAACAGCCTTAGCACCATATCAGAAAAAAGAGGAAGTAAAGATTGCAGTAGATAAGGCGCTTACTTATCTTTCTGGAATTCAGACAGATAACGGAACATTCATCGATCAGAATACAGAAAGCAGTGAGACAGTATCTCAGGTAATCGTAGCGTTAACAGCACTTGGAATTGATCTACAACAAGATCAACGATTTATAAAGAATGGTAACACGGTAATCGATGGCTTAGTGACATTTCTAAATCCGGACGGAGGATTTTCTCATACAAACGAGAATGATGAATCCAATGCAATTGCCAGTGAGCAGGCATTGTATGCACTAATTGCGTACGACCGATTTGTAAATGAAGAAAGTCCTCTTTATCAGTTCCAATAAGGAGTAATATGAAACGAAAAAGATATAAAAGAGTTGTCATTTATCTTTTATTAGTGGCAATTGCTGCATTTGCAGTAAGCAAGATCAAGTTCCAGTCGGTAGATGAGTATTACAATGCAGATAATGGAGAAACAGGAAAGACGATTGAGGTATCCATTGGCATTTACTGTGATACGTTGCTTACCAACTATGATAAGTTAGATAAAAGCCTGCAGAGTGAGACATATGTGCCAAAAGACGGCGTAATCCTAAAGGAAACAACGTATCAGATGAAGGAAGGCGACAGTGCATTTGCCTTGCTAGAAAAGGCAACGAAGGAAAATAAAATTCAGATGGAATACCAAGGAGCCGATGGAAATGCTTATGGAAGCGTGTACATTCAGGGCATCAATCATTTATATGAATTTTCAGCCGGGTCATTAAGCGGCTGGATGTATACGGTAAATGAGAAAATTCCAGACTACGGTACCAGCAAGTACACGTTAAAAGATGGTGATAAGGTCGCATTTCGCTATACATGCGACCTTGGAAAAGATATAGGAAGAGAGTAAGGATATGAGCTTTATAACCCACTGGCATCCATTGGTGACATTTTTCTTTTATGTAAATATGTTGATCATCAGCATGTGCTTTGATCAGCCCATCATTATACTTGGTGCGGTAGTTGGAAGCATTGGCTGGTTATATTTTTTACTCAGCCGTAATGAATGGGTGAAGAACCTGGTATTTTACCTGGTGCTTGCGCTTATTATTATGGTGACCAATCCCCTGTTTAGCCATAAGGGACAAACCGTGCTGTTTTTCTTAAATGGAAATGCAGTGACGAAGGAAGCGATTCTCTATGGCGCAGCAATGGGCGGAAAGATGGCAGCAGTATTTGCATACAGCCGTTGCTTTGCCGAAGTCTTTCGAATTAATCAGTTTTTATATTTATTTCAAAAAATCAGTCCAAAGCTTGCCTTATTGTTATCTATGGCGCTTGGATTTGTACCAAAATTAAAGCGTCAGGCAAAATCCGTATCTGACATGCAGAGAACCATGGGGATGTACAGCAAGCACAGCTATATGGATCAAGTGTTATCCAAGATCCGTGTGTTTGACTCACTGATTACCTGGTCCTTGGAACAGGGAGTGACTACGGCGGACTCCATGAATGCAAGAGGTTATGGACAGGGAAGACGTTCAAGCTTTACAATTTACCGTTTTGGTGGTGCAGACAGAGTCAGACTATTCTGGCTTGTAGTGATTGCAGGCATTTTTTATGTGGGAGCAATGGCGGATGCGTTTGCCTTTTCTTATTATCCAACGATAATGAATTTGGAAATCAATCCAAGACAATGGATTTACTATATATGTTTTGTGAGTTTGGCAGCCATGCCGATTTGCTTAGAGATTAAGGAGAAAATGAAATGGAATGTATTACAGTCAAAGATGTAACGTTTTCTTATGTGGACCAGGAAAAACGAATCTTAGACAACTGTTCTTTTAATGTAAAGGAAGGGGAGTTTGTCGTGATATGTGGAGAGTCTGGCTGCGGTAAGACGACACTTCTTCGTCTCTTAAAAAAGGAACTTACAAAAGCAGGCGATTTATCAGGAAGTATTGAGTTTTATAAAGAGGGAAGAAAGATTGAGTATCTTCCAAGCCAGATTGGCTATGTGATGCAAAATCCGGATGCCCAGATCGTAACAGATGAGGTATGGCATGAGCTTGCCTTTGGTCTTGAAAATATGGGGGTAAAGACTGATCTCATCCGCTTTAAGGTGGCAGAAATGGCCCATTATTTTGGAATTGAGCATTGGTTCCACAAGAAGACATCCGAACTTTCCGGTGGTCAAAAGCAGATCTTGAATTTAGCTTCTGTCCTTGTTATGGAGCCCAATATCCTGCTTTTAGATGAACCGACAGCCCAGTTAGACCCGATTATGGCAGCGGAGTTTATTCAGACCGTAAAGAAATTAAATGAGCAGTTAGGGCTTACCATCGTTATGGTAGAACATCATTTAGAAGAAGTATTAGGCGTGGCAGACCGCCTGATCGTGCTTGAGGAAGGAAAAGTCATTTTAGATGGAGCACCAAGAGAGGTGTTGAAGGATAAGGTAGAAGCGTTGGAGTACAGCGTGCCAAGTGCCGTAAAAATCTATCATGGCATTCATCGTGGGGGAAATTGTCCACTGACAGAGAAGGAAGGCCGTGAATATCTTAGAACATTAAAGCAGCAGGGAGTCGTTCCAAATAAGTTAGAAGAGAAAGAACTGCTTCAGGCTGCAGACATCAAAGAAGAAGCAATCCGTCTAAAAGAATTGTATTTTAGGTATGACCGTGGAGGAGAGGATATCTTAAAAGGGGTGTCCTTAACGGTGGAAAGCGGAAAGATTTATTCCCTGTTAGGTGGTAATGGTTCCGGTAAGACGACCTTGTTATCCGTATTATCCGGACAGAAAAGGCCATATAGCGGAAAATGCTTTATTAACGGAAAGAAAATCAGTGCTTACAAAGGCAATTCCCTATATGTAGATAATCTTGCCTACCTTCCTCAAAATCCAACTTCGTTATTTGTAAAAAATACTGTCTTTGAAGACTTGCTTGAGATGGGCAATGTCAGGGATTGTACGAAGAAGGAATTAGAGCTTGTGATTTATGAGCTTGCAGAGAAGCTTGGAATTACCCATGTACTAGAGAAGCATCCATATGACCTAAGTGGCGGTGAGCAGCAGCGTGCAGGGCTTGCCAAGGTGCTGTTACTAAACCCTAAGATTTTGATTTTGGATGAGCCGACTAAGGGATTGGATGGAACAACAAAAAAATCCTTACAAGAGTTATTAAAGGCATTAAATGATGAGGGAATGACCATCTTAATGGTTACTCATGATGTGGAATTTGCAGCATCCATTTCCGACCGATTGGGATTATTCTTTGACCATCAGATCATTGCCATGGATACTCCAAGAAATGTGCTTAAGAACAGCCGTTTCTTTACCACTCAGGCAAGTCGTATTGCTAGAGAGTTTGTAAGCGATGCGATTACATGCGAGGAGGTAATCTGGTGTTATCAAAACTAATCAGGCGGCTATTACTCTTTGGAGTTATTCCAGGGAGTATTGCCATTGGAATTGTAGGATTTAATGACAGGCGTTATTATGCCGTTGCACTAATTATTTCGATTAGTGTCTGTCTGATTTATATGCTTTCCTTTGAGGAGAAGAAGATTTCTACTAGGCGTATCGTGTTATTATCCATTATGATTGCCCTTTGTACGTTGGGACGCTTCTTGTTTCTTCCAATACCAGGGTTTAAGCCGGTTACTGCAATCGTAGTGCTGACGGGACTGTATTTTGGAAGTGAGGCGGGCCTTGTGACAGGTGCAATGGCTGCCCTTGTTTCCAATATGGTATTTGGACAGGGACCTTGGACACCATTTCAAATGATCGCATGGGGGCTGATTGGATTTGTGGCAGGTGGAAGACTGCTGCAGGGGTTCTTACGAAGCAAGATTGGACTTACCATCTATGGCATCATTGCAGGAATTGCTTATTCCTTGATTATGGATGTGTGGTCTACACTAGCTTTAGATGGGTCTTTTGTATTTGCAAGGTTTGTTGTGAAAGTCAGCACGTCGCTTCCATTTATGGTAATCTATGCGGTATCTAACGTGGTATTCTTATTGGTTCTTCGAAAGCCGATGGGCGAAAAGCTGTCTAGAATCAAAAGAATTTATAATATATAGTTTAAGAGGAGTTTTCTTAGTGATAAGGAAGCTCCTTTTTTACTTCTTTGTGTGTTATAGAAGAAATAAGGTAAAAAGAATTTCAAAAGACAGAAAACCAAGATGTAAAAGCTGTGGAAGATTACAGATACGCTATAAACAGCCGGACTCTGATATTAGAGTCTGGCTGTTTAAAAATCAAAAATTGCTTGATGAAAGATAGAAAAAGGAATAAAATGTAAATGCATTGAGCGAAAAAAATAATAGAAGGTGATGTTTTTGAAGAATGGCGAAAATGTCATACAAGTAAGTCGATTATCAAAAAAGTACGGAGGATTTTTAGCAGCGGACAATGTTAGTTTTAATGTGGGCAAAGGAGAAATTTGTGGCCTGATTGGAAGAAATGGCGCAGGAAAGACTACGATCATGAAAATGTTACTGAATATGGTGAAGCCAACATCAGGGGACATTGTCATTTTAGGAAAGAACATGGCAGATGGATTATCAGAAGAGCGCAGTCAGATCGGTTCCATTATTGAGACTCCTGAGTTCTATGATTCGTTGACGGCGTATGAAAATATTAAAATCAGAGGACTAATGATTGGTCATTCGGAAAAAGAGGAATTGCTTGCAGCATTAAAAGAAGTAAATCTCGATGCACAAAAGGACAAAAAAGTAAAGAAATACTCATTAGGAATGCGGCAGAAGCTTGGAATTGCCTGCGCACTGTTGGGAGATCCTAAAATACTTATATTGGACGAGCCAATTAACGGACTTGATCCAATTGCAATTCGAGAAGTTCGACAAGTACTAGAGAACGTGGTGAAGAAGAGGAATACGACAATATTAATCTCCAGCCATATTCTTGGAGAAATGTCTAAGATAGCATCAAAATACATATTTATTGACAAAGGAAAAGTAATCAAACAAATCGCAGCCAGTGAAATTAATGGCAAGGATAAGGAACTGGAAGACTATTTCGTTTCTTTAGTAGGAGGTGATTCTGTTGATTAAGATATTTAAAGCAGAACTGTATAAAATTGTTCATCTGACATCCATGAAGACTTTTATCCTTCTAACGATTTTAGCGTTTGGAGGTGGCGCGTTTGTGCCGGTATTGTTTAGTGCAACAAGTGTGAAGAATTATTTATTTGAAACTAGTGATATATTTTCATTCATCATCATCATCATGGTAGTATCCTTGACAATCTTAGACTATAATGCAAAAACAATGAAGAATATTGTGAGTAGCGGGGTATCTCTGCCATCAATTTATTTAGCAAGAATGTTATCCATCTTTGTCATGGTTGCAGTCACTCTTTTGGTGGCAATGGTAGCAGGAGGCATTGGTGCCTACATTAAGCTTGGAGGAATGGGAGAAGGAGATGTAACGGTGGGAACCGGTATTTCCCTTGTGGAATCCTATTTTCTTCAATTGATTTATTTAATTGGCATTGCCTGTATCACACATCTTGTTACCACCCTGTTTCGAAATACCGTATTAAGCTTAGTAGTGTCATTGGGCTTAAGTATATGCGGCAATATGATCAATGCATTGATTGAAGAACGATTAAAGATTGATTTATCTGGATACTCATTGCCTGATGTATTAGATTCGATTGATAAGATGAGCCTGAGCTCAGATTTCTTTTTGCATTTTGGGGTTGTTACCGGAGGTATCTTAATTATCTGTTCCTTGCTTGGAATATTTGTATTTAATAAACGAAGTCTGGCATAAGAAAAAATGGGTTTATGAGAATGAGAAAAAAAGTCAATAAAAATAAAATACCTGTTATTGCAGTAAAAAGCTTACTTTAAAATAAAGTGAGCTTTTTTTGTTATCAAGTATTACTATTTTTCGAAAAGTAAAGTCTGTTAATTAGAATATTATGCTGATATAATACAGAAAATGTAAATTATAAAGTAAAAATAGCTAGGAGAACATTATGGATTATAAACAAATCGCCCAAGATATTTTACAGAATGTGGGCGGTGAGGACAATATCAAAGACCTCACACATTGCTTTACAAGACTTCGTTTTGTTTTAAAAGATGAGTCAAAAGCAGACAAAGGTGTCTTAGGAAGGATTGAAGGCGTGATAAGTGTGGTCTCTGCAAATGGCGAATTACAAGTAGTTTGCGGAGCAAAGGTAAACAATATCTTTGATGCCATTGAAGCAATTCGAAACAACGAAGCAGGAAACAAGGAAGTGGATAAAGAAGCATCCAGAGATACCGGTAAAAAACAGCCAATCGGTCAGAGAATCTTACAGATCATTACGCAGATCTTTACTCCATTAGTACCGGCAATTGCGGCAGCAGGATTGATCAAAGGCTTACTTACTGCGGCAAAACTCATTATGATACGAAGAGGCGTGGATATCAGTGTTACTGATACGTACACGATCCTTTATGCTGCCAGCCAGGTAATCTTTTATTTCTTCCCAATCTTCTTAGCGATGACAACAGCGAAAGCATTAAAATGCAATCAAGTCATTGCCATGGTAATTGGGGGAAGCTTATGCTATCCGGCAATTGATGCGTTAATCCAAGATGTAAGTGTTGCATCTAATATTTTTGGTATCCCAATTACAAAGGGTGCCTGGGCAATGGGAGATGCCGTAAAAGTATTTTCCTATACGGAGTCTGTAATTCCAATTATCCTTGCCATTATCGTAATGGCGTATTTAGAACGACTATTAAAACGTTTTGTTCCGGAAGTGGTGCAGTTAATCCTTGTTCCCGGACTTGAATTATTAATTATGATACCGCTTACCTTATGCCTTCTTGGACCAATCGGAATTTATATTGGTAACATTATTGCAGCTGCCTATGGTTTTATCATTGGCGTAAGTCCAGTTCTTGGAGGAGCCTTGATCGGTGGACTTTGGGGTGTATTTGTTATCTTTGGTGCACATCGTGCGTTAATCCCAATTGGGTTAAATGATGTGGCATTATACGGAAAACAGAATATCTTGGCATTTGCAGGATCTGCAAACTTCGCACAAGGCGGTGCAGCTCTTGGCGTTATGCTTAAGACTAAGAATAAAGAATTAAAACAGGTAGCACTTTCAGGAACCATTGCAGCAGCCCTTGTTGGTGTAACGGAGCCGGCAATTTACGGCTGTAACTTACGATATAAAAAGCCAATGATCTGCGCAATCATTGCAGGTGCTGTTGGTGGTGCGGTTATGGGATTTGGTAATGTCTATGGAGATGCCTTTGCCAATAATGGTGTGCTTACGATCTTTACGTATGCGGCATTTGGCATGACAAAATTCTTATTCTATTTGGTAGGTATTGCAATTGCCTTCTTTGGTGCAGCAATCCTTACGTATATCGTTGGATTTGAAGAAGATAAAAAAGAAGATAGAATAGTAGAAAAGACAGAAGAAACAGGGCATAATGATGGAGAAAAAACAGTAACGATGCACTCTCCTATGACTGGAGAAGCCATTTTATTAAGCGAGGTAAAAGACGAAGCATTTGCATCGGCAGCACTAGGAAAAGGTGGAGCAGTCATTCCTTCTGTTGGAGAAGTGGTAGCACCGGAAGATTGTACAGTAACCTTGATCTATGATACACTACATGCAATCTGTCTTACTCTTGAAAATGGAGCAGAGATTATGATCCATATCGGAATTGATACGGTGAAGTTAAATGGAGCCCATTTCACAAAATGTGTGGAACAAGGCGAGACGGTAAAGCGTGGCACACCAATCATGCGATTTGATATGGATGCAATCAAGGCGGCAGGCTATGATATGACAACACCAATCATCGTCTTAAATACGGATGACTATGAAAACGTTCAGTCAATCGTTGGCGCAGTAGATAACGACAAAGAATTATTAGTGATCAGCTAGGAGGATATGAATGAAGGAAGCAGTAACATTCCCTAAGGATTTCCTATGGGGAGCTTCTTCCTCGGCATTTCAGATTGAAGGTGCCTGGGACGAAGACGGAAAAGGAAAGACAGTTGCCGATGTAAACTCATTTAAGAGATCACATTTACAGGCAGATACGAAAGTAGCAAGTGATTTTTATCATAATTATAGAGAAGATATTAAGTTAATGAAGGAACTGGGAATGGAAATCTACCGTTTTTCTATTTCCTGGGCTCGTATCATTCCGGATGGAGATGGCGAAGTAAATCAGGCAGGAATCGAGTTCTATAATAATGTAATTAACTGTCTCTTAGAACATGGCATTAAGCCTTTTGTAACGTTATATCATTTTGACTTGCCATATGCATTGGTAGAAAAGTATAACGGTTGGGAAAGCAGAGAGTCTATCTATGCATTTGAACGCTATGCAAAAATCTGTTTTGAAGCATTTGGTGATCGTGTAGAATACTGGCAGGTGCATAATGAACAGAACCTGATGATCCGCGTGGATGAACGAATGAACATTGAGGAAGAGGATTTATATCAGGCAGACAAGGTACGTGCGCAGATGGATTACCATATGTTCCTTGCCCATGCTCTTGCAGTCAATGCCTGCCATGCTATCGTGAAAGATGGCAAGATTGGTCCGGCCGTTTCTTCTACTTGTACGTATCCGCTTACAAATAAGCCGGAGGATGTATGGGCAGCCAAGATGAACGATGCATTTAAGACGGACTACTGCCTTGAGATGCATTTCACAGGAAAATATCCGGGCTACTATATGAGATATTTAAAAGAGAGAAACATCGTTCCTGTAATGGAAGAGGGAGACGAAGCCCTTCTTAAGAGTGCAAAGATGGATTATATTGCGGTAAATTACTACCGTACCCTTTGTGCAAGCTTTCTTCCTGTGGAAGAAACTCATCCAATTGGAGAGCGTGCGTTCCGTGGAAATCAAGTAGACTTTGACCAGTATGGATATTTCAGAGATGAGAAAAATGAAAACCTTACAGCTAGTGCATATGGTGCGCAAATTGACCCAAATGGACTTCGTATTGTGTTAAATGAGTATTATCGTCGTTATCGTCTGCCACTGATCATTACAGAAAATGGCCTAGGTGCCGTAGATGTGTTGACAGAAGATAATAAAATCCACGATGACTATCGAATTGACTATATCCGTGAGCATATCAAGGCAATCGGCCTGGCAATCGAAGATGGTGTAGAAGTTATGGGTTACAGCCCATGGTCTGTGATGGATATCCTAAGTTCTCACCAGGGATTTAAGAAGCGTTATGGATTTATTTATATCGACCGTGAAGACCACGATGAAAAACAGTTAAAACGAATTAAGAAGGACAGTTTCTACTGGTACCAGAATGTAATTCGTACCAACGGCAAAGAATTATAGAGGAAAGGCATTAAGTATGAAAGAAGTAATACTTAATGCCTTTTTTTGATTATTTCGACAAGAATACAAAATATAATTGTTAATACTACATTATTCGTGTATAATTGATAGAGAATCTTAAGATAAAACACTAGGAGTGTTAATATGAAATATAACCATGTAAAGAATATCTTTTATAGTATAGTTGCATGCACGGTTCTTTGCATTACAGTGCTTATGTGTATGACGTGGTCACAGGAAAAGTCCTATCCTAGGGGAAATACGGAAAGTAAAGAAGTCAGTATTATAGGCAAGTATTACATAAATGATGATGGTGAAAGCCATGTACTTAATAAAGATACCAAGTTTAAAGTAAAAGGTATGAATACAATAAAGGTTATAGGGAATTTTACAGAGGATATAGGGGAAAACATGTTGGTCATTCTTAGAATTGACAATATGAAAGTGGAGATCAAGGTGAATGGAAAGCAGGTATATTCCATCGGACAAAATGGAACAATGCCATCGTATGCCAAATCACCGGGAAATCTATGGGGAACATTTTGTTCGGAAGGAATTAAGACAACTGACAAAGTGGAAATAACCCTGATCAATTGCTACACAAATCATGTAAATACTACATTTGAGAAGTTTTTTCACCAAATGTATTATGGTTCTGATAGCAGCCTAGTTATTTCTAATATGAGAAATAAACTAATCAATAGTTTCTTTTCCATGTTTATTTTATGCATGGGAATTATGACGACAATTTTCACCGTTATTAGCTATTATATGAAACAATCGTTCGAACGAGTAGCCGTATTCTCAGGATTATGCTTATTTAGCGGGATATGGTTCTTTATCGATTTCGACATACAGTATTATTTATTTCCATCGGGAGTATTTAATAATAGCCTGGATATGTTGACACTGTTATTTACAGCATTTTTCCTACTTTGGTTTTATGGCATCAGCTTAAACAGCAAGGTAAGATATTTTGTGTTAGCAGATGCGGTGTGCTTCTTTCTGACAATTATTGTAGCCACCATCTTACAATATACCGGAAGAATGGACTATTATGACGTATATATTACAGTATATGTATTTGGATTAATTGGAGGTGGAGTTACCGTAGGATCGATTCTATGGGAGAAACATAGAAATCAAGATAGCAGTCTGAATATGCTGATTTTATCAAGCGTTTGCCTTTCTCTTGGGATGTTTATAGATCTATTCGGAATTTATTTTGAAGTTCAGCCAGGAATGTTCTGGTTTAGAGTAGGATTTATCATATTCCTCTGCATTCAGTTTTATGAAATTATAAATACAATCAAGCATTATGTCACGGAGACCACAAGAGTACACGTGCTAAAGGAAATGGCGTATAAGGATGCGCTGACTGGGGTATTAAATCGTGCAGCCTACTTAGAAAAGGTAAGTGCGGTGGAAGAAAAAATCATAAAACATAGTAAGTTTGCTATTATTGTATTCGACATCAATAACCTAAAGACGACTAATGATACAATGGGACACGATGAAGGGGATAACTTAATTCTGTCTTCATGCAGCTTGCTTAGTAAAGTCTTTGGCAAGAATAAATTATATCGAATCGGTGGAGATGAGTTCGTTGTAATTTTAGAGGATAGCGAATATAAGCAGAGATTTGATAGAATACAGCAGTTTGTGAATGCCTGTAAAAATAATGATTTGGAAATTGCATATGGTATGGCCAGTTACAATTCTGCGACCGATATATCTTATGAGGATGTATTTTTGAAAGCGGATCAAGCGATGTATGTAACCAAGAAAAAAATGAAACAGTAGTGAGTATGGATCCTTTGGAGTAGAGAGTAAGTCTTAAACCAATAGGGTCCATTTTAATAAATGAATAGTAAATGTCATTTATACCTACAATAATGATAGGGATTACTGTCGAATAAATGAATAATTGGATTGATGTGAACTAGAAAATTTAACAGGTAGGAAGGGATATTATGAAATTTAGAAAACTAATGCTTTGTGCATGTATGATGGCAGTCTTGACAGGATGTTCATCAGGTAAGGGAAACTCCAATAATGATACAGCCGATCAGCAAGAGAATAAAGTGGAACTTAATGTGTATAACAATCTTGTAAATGAGGAAGCTGAGAAGGAGCTAAAGCCATTTATGCAGGAGGCCAATCTATCCAATGTGGACACGTTCTTTTCCTGGGTAAATGATTTTAATGGGACGATGAAGGAAGATGTTGGTCTCACAGGACAATGGGCTCATTTAAAGGACTTAAATTATGATACAACGTATCAAAATGATGATATGGCCATCGCCTGGGATGAAACCCATGAGAATCAAGGGGATTCCAACAGCCGTCTAACATCATTTTTATTAATGGATGGACTAATTAAGGCAAAGGACCATACCGATTATGGCAGCTATATCTTGATGGATATGGATCAGATTGAATCAGACAAGATGTTTGAGCAGATCAAGCCAGATATCTATAAATATAGTGCTGTCTTCGATGAAGTGGATATCTCATCAGTAAAGACACAAGAAGAGTTTGAAAATGCATTTCCAAATGCTTGGACAGAGCGAGGCGTAACATTCCAAGAAGGAAAGGCATCCTTAATTAACGTAGTGCTTCAATCCCCACTTGATAATCTTGCATTTATTGGACACTCAGGCGTTCTTCTTCAAGAGGATGGCTATGTGTTATTTATTGAAAAGGTAGACTACTGCAATGCATATCAAGTATCCAAGTTTGCCGATCGGAAAGCATTGGTAGATGAATTGAAACGACGCACTTACCTTGTAGGCGATGAGTCCTTCGATATGGTAATACTTGAGAATAACAAGGTTATCCGTGGGTAGCACACTTAATTGATGCGCGTAATATGAATAGGTAAAGTTTTGAATTTAAATAGAGAAGGGAGTTTCCACGCAATTGCGGTATAGCGTTGCGAGGGAAGCTTCCTTTTTCTCTTTTTGTTTTGGCGTTGACTGATAATGATTTAGCGAAATTTGTCCTATTTTTTGAATCTTTGGATGGACGAAGTCGATTGGGTATAGAGTACACATTTTAACGCTGTATACCCAAAATCGTGATTAAAAATATCAAATATAAGGCTTATTGGGTATAGAGGGGAGAATATCCTCATGTATACCCACAAAATGCTGAATCTGTGGGTATAGGGAAGGAAAAATCTCTGTGTATACCCAAAAGAAAAAAAATTCAAAAAATTCAGTGTGGAATTGGGTATAGGGACTGTTTTTCTTAGCTCTATACCCAAAAAGTAAAAGGAGCAAGAATGATAAATGCTACAGGATCTAAAAGAGATAAGCAGGTAAGGGGCCAGTTGCATGGCGCGGCCAGAAGGTTCTGAAAAGTCTCCACTTACAAAGAACCAAGCTTCCTCAAAAGAGCCATTAAAGTAATCCAGTGCCATGGCCGATCCCCCAACTTACTACTCAACAAAAAATAACGTTATAAACACCCCATGCTTTGTCATACATATGTATAAACTATTGTGAAGCCAGGGTTGTAATTGTTAGAAGGGTAGGAAGATGAATAAATTAGTCGTGGGGAGCAGGGAAAGCAAGCTAGCAATTGCACAGACAAAGCTTGTGATTGCCCAGCTTCAAAAAGAAGATCCAACACTTGAAGTGGAAATAAAGACATTTAAGACATCGGGAGACCGCTTGCAGACACAATCAGTGGACATGGTGACCAATAAAGGATTATTTGTGAAAGAATTAGAGGAAGCCTTGTGTGAAGAGAAGATTGATTTTGCAGTACATAGCTTAAAAGACATTCCAATGGAGGTGCCGGAAAAACTGCCAATTGTGGCAATGCCAAAACGAGGAGATCCAAGAGATGTGGTTGTGTTTAAGAAAGGCTGTTTCGATGGATTAAATCATTTTCGCAATATGCGGGTAGGCACTTCCAGCATACGAAGGCGAGTTCAGCTTCAGGCACTGTATAAGGAAGCAAGGGTCGAAGAGGTAAGAGGAAATATTATCACACGCCTAAGAAAACTGGAAGATGGTGAGTTTGATGCAATCTTACTTGCAGCAGCAGGATTACAGCGGGTAGGCCTGGAAAATAGAATTGGAATGTATTTTGAGACTGATGAAATCCTACCGGCAGCAGGCCAGGGAGTTTTGGCAATCCAGGCAAGAAAAGAAACTGATGCTTCCTTATTACAAGCCATAAATGATCAGGAGACTGCCATGATTGCTACAGCGGAACGTGCTTATGTCAAGGAGTTAGGTGGGTCGTGTACCTCACCAGTGGCAGCTTATGGCCAAATAAAAAATAATAAGTTGTATTTGTCAGGATTATTTTATAGAGAAGATACCAATCACTTTTATAAAGAGACCATTATTGCAGATAAGGAGGATCCGGAAGCATCTGGGGTTTCTTTTGCTAAATATATGAGAAAAAGATATAGGAGTTAAAGGAGCGGTTATGAGCGGAAAGGTATGGTTAGTCGGTGCCGGACCTGGGAGTGCCGACTTACTTACGAGAAAGGGAGAACGTATTTTAAAAGAGGCAGAGGTTGTGTTATATGACCGGCTTGTGGATGTGTCCGTGCTTCTTTTGATTAACGAACAGGCAGAGTGTATCGACGTTGGAAAATGCAGTGGATATCATAAGATGTCACAAGAGGTAGTCAATGAGTTGTTATGCGAAAAGGCGTTGGAAGGAAAGCGGGTTGTTCGTCTTAAGGGGGGCGACCCTTTTGTATTTGGAAGAGGAGAAGAAGAGATTGCAGTGTTAAGGCAAAAAAATATTGCCTATGAGGTGGTTCCGGGTGTTACGTCTCCCATTGCTGTGCCGGAATGTGCGGGAATTCCGGTAACGGCGCGAGGCATTTCCAGTGCGTTTTATGTAGTAACGGCGCATCACAGAAAGCAGCAGACAATGGGCATTGACTACCAGACATTAGTAGCACTAAAAGATACTACGTTAATTTTTTTAATGGGGATTGGGAAGGTAAGAGAGATTACAACAGGATTATTAGCAGCAGGCAAGAGTCCGGATTGTCCGACTGCTGTCATACAGGAGGGTGCGACCTCTAGACAAAAGGTAATCTATGCAACATTACAGGAATTAGAGAAAAAGGTAGAAGAGGAGAATATTACACCGCCAGGCATTATCCTTGTAGGTGAGGTATGCCGGTTCGCTCAAATGTTTTGGTCGGAGGACTCCCTTAAAAAACAGAAGAGGCGTGTAATTGTTACAAGACCAAAGGATAAGAATAAACAGCTTATAAGGCTTTTAGGAGAGGAAGGACTGGAAGTAATGGAACAGCCCATGATTTCCATTGGAAAGGTGGAAGCAGGGCAAACAATAAAGGCATTGGCAGAAGACATAACACCAACACTACTTGCATTTACAAGCGAGCCAGGCGTCCGGTATTTCTTTCAGACATTACAGGAACTTAAGATTGATATAAGAACTCTTGCACATATAGAATTTGCCGTAATTGGAGAAAAGACAAAGGAGGCACTTAGGGAAAGAGGAATTATGGAACGGATACTGTCAAGCAAGCCTTATGGAGCACAACTGGGAAGAGAACTGCTAGAGTTTGTCCTAAAGGAAGAAAGAAAGCATAAGATAGTAGTAGCAACACCCCACAATAAGAAAAGTGAGTGTTATGCATATTTACAGAAGAACGGAAGAAGGGATGTGGAGCTTATGGCACTTCCTTTATATCGGACCGATAATGTAACAAGCAGATTTTTTGAATGGAGAGAGCAGGATATCGTTACCTTTACAAGTGCTTCCTGCGTAGATGGATTTGCACACAATATGAAAGGTGACCAGCTAAGGTATGTACAGGCAGTCTGTATTGGTAAGACTACATTTGCCAAGGCACTTGACTATCATATGAGAGCCGTGATGTCGAAGGAAGCCACCATGGAGAGTATGGTTCAATGTGTATTAGATTTGATATAAGGAGAGCGAAGCATGGAATTAGTACAGAGACCAAGACGATTACGTACGACGCCTGTGTTAAGAAAAATGGTGCGTGAGACTAGAATGGATCCTTCTTCGTTAATCTATCCTATGTTTGTAAAAGAGGGCATTACCGGGAAAAATGAAATTCCATCCATGCCGGGACAATACCATTATGGTCTGGATATGCTGCCGAAAGCACTAGAAGAGGTAAGGGATGCTGGTGTGTCTTCGGTTATGCTGTTTGGAATCCCAAAGACAAAGGATGATTGGGGAAGTGGCGCGTGGGCAGCAGATGGAATAATACAACAGGCATTGGAACTGGCAAAGAAAGAGATGCCCAGCCTTTTTTACATCAGTGATACGTGTATGTGTGAATATACAAGTCATGGACATTGCGGCATTATTGAAAATAATCAAGTGGACAATGATAAGACACTGGATTCACTGGCAAGGATTGCAGTTTCCCAGGCACAGGCTGGGGCCGACATGGTTGCGCCGTCTGATATGATGGATGGTCGAATTCTTGCAGTCCGTTCCAAGCTTGATAAGAAGGGGTTTACAACGACTCCAATTCTTGCATACTCTGCAAAATATGCCTCTTCCTTTTATGAGCCATTTCGAGAAGCGGCCCAGTCAGCACCGCAGTTTGGAGATCGGAAAAATTATCAGATGGACTATCATAATAAAAGAGAAGCTTTAAGAGAACTTGAGCTGGATGAGGAGGAAGGAGCAGACATCCTAATGATTAAGCCAGCACTGTCCTATTTGGATGTAATCAGTGAGGCGAGAAAGAACACCAATCATCTGCTTGCCGCCTACAGTGTAAGTGGGGAGTATGCAATGATCAAGGCAGCGGCAAAGGCCGGGTTTATCAAGGAAGATCATCTGATTTGTGAAACAGCCGTAAGCATTTACCGGGCAGGAGCAGACTTGGTAGTCTCCTATTATGCAAAAGAAATTGCAAAGTTTATGAAAGAAGGGCGCATTGGCTGACTTTAAAGAGGAGGGATCCTATGCATTGCATCAGCATTAGCCATAAGAAAGCAGATGCTTCCATTCGTGAGAGGTACGCACTTGGAACGGGGGAGTGCATTGAGCTTGAAAAACAGATGTGCGCGCTAGATGGGGTGAGGGGTGCAGTGATCCTTAGTACTTGCAACCGAACCGAGCTCTATGTATCGCTGGAGGAAGACAGGGAAAATGACTTGTTATTTCAGTTACAGGCGCTTTTTGCAGACTATAAGTACCAGCCCAAGGAAGAACTATTACAGTATTTTAATATCTTTAGTGAAGACCAGGCAATTCGTCATTTATTTAAAGTATGCAGCGGATTGGAGAGCAAGATTATAGGAGAAGATGAAATCCTTCACCAAGTAAAGCAAGCATTTTATCAGGCAAAAGAGAATGAAATGACAGATTATGAGCTAAATGTCATTTTTCAGCATGGAATTGCCAATGCAAAGAAGGCAAAAACAGATACTTTGGTGTCAAAAGAAGCAATTTCAATTTCCACCTTGGTCGCAAAGGAGATTAATGCATTAGAGATAGGTCCCCATACCAGAGTACTTATTATAGGAATTGGAGGCAAAATTGCCGGGGATATTGCAAAAAATCTGTTAGATTATAAGCAGGTAGAGCTAATCGGCACCGTTCGTAGCCATAATCCTTTATTCGACTATGTGCTACAAAATAATCGAGTAACCATGACCACCTATGCAAAACGTTATGACTATATTTCTTGGGCAGATGTAGTGCTGAGTGCAACGGCAAGTCCTCATTATACCATTACCAAGGAGCAGGTAAGGAAGCTTTCTCTAGGAAAGAAGCATCGTCTGTTTATTGATTTGGCAATTCCAAGGGATATTGATCCGGAACTTAGATCTCTAACAGGAATTACACTACATAATCTGGAGCATTACGAAGCAGTATCTAAGCAGCATACCCAAGTGAAAATGGAGGAAGTCGAAGTTGTAAGGCAGATCGCAGAACGGGAGCTGGAGGTAACAAAGAAAGAACTGTTATTTCATAAGTATTTAAATGAGATGGAATGCTGGCAGCAGAAATTCAGTGAGCTTGGTCTCTATAAGCTTCTATACAAGCTAAAGAAAAATGGAAGCTATGAGGAGATGAAGACCATACTAAGCTGTCTGGAGCATTTAAAAGAGTAAACGCTAAAATTGGAGGTTAGTCAGATGAAATACTTTCCTTTCTTTATGGATGTAAGTGGCAAACATGGGCTGATTGTTGGAGGAGGCCAAGTGGCATATCAGAAACTAAGGGCAATGCTTTCTTACGACATTACAATGACTGTGATTGGTGAGAATATTTGCGACCAGATTAAGAAGACCACAAAAGAGCATCCGGAAAAAATAGAATGGAAGGAGCAGCAGTTTGCAAGTACCGATTTAAAACAGGCAGACGTTGTGTTTGCAGCCACTTCCAATGAGATGCTGAACCATCTGATTGCCGAGGAGTGTAAAAAGATGCATTTGCTTGTGAATGTGGTGGATCAGCAGGAGGAGTGTAACTTTATTATGCCTGCAATTCTGCATACCGAAGAGCTGCAGATTGCCATAAGCTCTGGAGGGACCAGCCCTGCTGCCGTAGGCTATTTAAAACGGTTTCTAGAAATGAAGATTCCGGATGGATTTGACCGTCTGGTAAGACAGTTAGGAGATTGCAGAGGCTATGTAAAAGAAATGGTACCAGATCAGAAGGTAAGAAAGCGGGTTTTCGACTGGCTCTTAATTTTAGGCATACAAAATAAATGCAGTATTTCAGACAAGTTAATTAAGGAAGTTGTAGCACAGATGTCACAGGAAGAGTAGGAGGGAGAATTACGGATCATACATATTCCAAGAAATTGTATAAAAAAGCAGTAAATTACATGCCAGGAGGGGTAAACAGCCCAGTCAGGGCATTTTTACAGGTAGGTGGTGTTCCTATATTTATCAAACGTGCAGAAGGTGCCCATCTATTTGACGAGGATGGAAACGAATACATAGATTATGTGAATTCCTGGGGACCATCCATCTTGGGGCATGCCAATCCAAAGGTGGTAGAGGCGGTAAGAAAGGCGGCCTTAGATGGTTTTACCTTTGGTGCGCCGACTAGAAAGGAAAATGAGTTAGCCAGCCTGATTGCAGCTGCAATGCCTGATATCAAGATGATGCGGTTTGTAAACTCAGGAACGGAAGCAGCCATGAGCGCAATCCGTGTGGCAAGGGGCTATACAGGAAGAGAGTACATTGTTAAGTTTAATGGCTGCTATCATGGACACTCGGATGGCTTGTTAATCAAGGCGGGATCCGGTGTTATGACAGCCTCCAAGCCTGGCAGCGCAGGCGTCTTAAAGTCTTACACAAAGACTACGTTACAAGCCGATTATAATAATAAGGAACAGGTACGAGAATTATTTAAAAAGTATAAGGAGAAAATTGCAGCAGTAATTATTGAGCCGGTAGCAGCCAATATGGGACTGGTGGCACCGGAAGTTGGATTTCTAGAGTTTTTACGTGATATCACTTATGAAAATGAAACGGTATTGATTTTTGATGAGGTCATTACAGGATTTCGGTTAGGGCTTGGAGGAGCAAGCGAATATTATCATATCAGTCCGGATTTGATCTGCCTTGGCAAGATTATTGGTGGCGGACTTCCAATGGGCCTTTATGGCGGAAAGAAATGTATTATGGAACAGGTGGCGCCTCTTGGCGATGTCTATCAGGCAGGAACCCTTTCAGGAAATCCAATTGCAACAACTGCAGGGATTGCCACACTAAAACAGTTATTTGAACATAAGGAGAAGTATCAAGAGATGGAAGAAAATGCAGTTCAGATTACGGATGCATTAAAGACGGCATATCCATATGCGACTGTCAATCGTGTCGGTTCCTTATACAGTATCTTCTTTACCAAAGGACCGGTAATGGATTATGCTACTGCCAATACCTCCGACTTGATCTTATTCCGAAGATATTTTCAATATTTACTTGGAAGAGGAATTTATGTAGCGCCATCCCAGTTTGAAATCAATTTCCTGTCCATGGCGCATTCTAAAGAAGATATTAACCAGACCTGTCATGTGATTTTGGAGTCTGGCAAGGAATTATAACGTTACATATATTTTTTGGCAATAGAAATCAAGTCATCATGATGGCTTTTCACCCATTCATCATAAGTGGAGCCGGTATCGGAAATGGTCTGTCCAAGTTCGATAAAGAACTTCGGAATCTGATGGATTTCCATTTCACCATATTCCGTACCAAACCGTTCTTTTCCTTGTAAGTCACATCCGCCTACATAGAAGACAAATGCAGGCTTGGCACCTTCCTCTGTCTTTTTTACGCCACCTCGAAAACCTAACGTACCCGTTTGATGGGCGCTGCAGGAAGAGGTGCATCCGGAAATATGGATGATTGGAAGGACGCCGTCTTTAAAGTTGTAAGGACGAACCGCATTGACACAGCTTGCAATCAGTTCTTGGGAGTCACGTAAGCCAATCTGGCAGATATGATTGCCGATGCAGGCAACAGAACGCTCAAACTGATTGTTGGCGCCATCATTTGTTAGTTCTAGAATTGCTTTTGCTTCTTCAGCAGTCAGGTTAATAATAAAGATGCCCTGGCTAGGAGTGCAGCGAATTTCCACTTCGTTCATTTTTTCAAATGCTTTATGAAGCTCGTTAAGTTTTTCTCTGGAAGGGTTTCCACCGATTGGGTGATAGAATACGGTGTAAAGCCCTTTTTGTTTTTGCTTGGTAACACGAGGATGCGTAAAGGTTTCATCATCGCCTGTCTTTTTATATTCAATTGGTTCTACCGTCAAGGTGAGGTCTTCTCCTGCCATAACTTCTTTTAATTTCTCATTATAAGCATCCTTATATCCTTCTACGCCCAAAGTGTCCTGCATATAGCGGGTTCTTGCTTTGGCACGCTGTTCGTAGTTGCCATAGGTCGTAAAGGTTGCAATCATTGCCTTTAAGTGATAAAGGATATCTTTCGGATCCACCTTGGTTGCCACTAATACGCCCATTTTCGGATTATTGCCAAGTCCGCCGGCACTATAGACATCAAAAGTATGGTCTGCATTTGCTACAAATCCAAGGTCACGGAAGGTAGCATGTGGCCAGTTATCTGGGTTGTTTGAAAAGCATACTTTTAATTTACGAGGAAGCTTTACCACACCGATAAATCCGAGCAGGTACTCAGAAGCAGCTTCTGCATAAGGTGTCAGATTAAATGGTTCGTCCGGATCAACACCGGTAAGTGGAGAAACCATAACATTTCTTGGGTAGTCACCACCACCGCCTCTTGTAATAATGCCATGATCCCAGGCCTCTTCGATTAAGGAGCTAATTACATCCACCGTCAGGTTATGTAATTGCACACATTGACAAGTCGTAATGTGAATTAGGTCAATCTCATATTTGTTGATGCTTTCTACAATAAAGTCTAGATATTCTTTTGTAATTCGGCCGCCACAATGACGAAGGCGTAACATGCCAAGCTTTCCGCCACGTTCTCCATAGGTACCGAAGCCGCCGGAAAATCCTTTGTAGTCATGCATTTTCATCTCGCCATTATAAAACCGCTTGCTTGTCTCGCGAAACTCTGTTAAGTCATCGCGAAACTTATCCGCATAGTTGATTTTCATATCATTCATCCTTTCAATTCTTAATATAGTTGTTTGTGAAATCTATTGAAAATATACATTTAAATGGGAAGATGGACAGGGCTTTCCTGATTGGGTATACAAACCCTGTTTTCAGCCCTCTATACCAAAAATAAAAAAAGCTGACAGAGAAGCCATCAAAGGCCTCTTGTCAGCTTTACAAAAACATAGTTTCATAAAATATTTATTCTACAGTTTCTTGAACACGAAATGCAGTTATTTCCTCAGGATGCTTCATTCGTGCCAGATACTCTTTTGTCTCTGCCACGATCACACCATTTAACGCCACAAGGGCAATTAAGTTAGGAAGAGCCATAAGCGCATTGAAGATATCCGCAATGGTCCAGACAGCAGTAACTGTCATAAATGGTCCAATAAATACTGCAAGGATATAAATCCAGCGAAATCCCTTAATGACGTTTGGCTTATTGCCAACTAAGTATTCCAGGCAACGCTCACTATAGTAATTCCAGCCTAGGATTGTTGTGAAGGCAAAGAAGACTAAACAAAGCATTAGTAGGAAGGCACTAACCGTCCCGTTAAATGGAAGTCCTTGCTGGAACGCATTGGTTGTCACGGCAACGCCTTCCAAACCGATGTTCCAAGAGTCTGTAATAATGATGGAAAGTCCCGTCATTGTACAGATTAAAATCGTATCGATAAACGTACCGGTCATAGAAACAAGACCTTGACGTACTGGTTCATTTGTTTGAGCCGCAGCGGCAGCGATTGGTGCGCTTCCTAGACCGGCTTCATTGGAAAAGATACCTCTGGCAATTCCTTTTTGCATTGCCAGGATAATGGAGCCTAAGGCACCACCACCGACAGCGCGAAGGCCAAATGCACTTTCAAAAATAGTACCAAAGGCAGCAGGGATTTTGCCTACGTTGGTAACTAGGATTATGATACAGGAAAGAATATAGATTCCTGCCATAAATGGAACGACAACTTGTGAAACGCCTGCAATACGTTGAATACCACCGATTAAGACCATGCCGACAGCAGCAGTTAAGACAATTCCTGCGATAATGACTGTCCAGGAATATTCTCTGCCGAAGATAGAAGCTGTCCATGCATTGGATGGATCAAAGAAATTGTTGATTGCATTGGAGATACCATTTACCTGGGTAAAGGTACCGATTCCGAGTAAGCCAACGCCTACTCCGAAAAATGCAAAGATTTTGCCAAGCCATTTCCACTTGTTTCCCATTCCTACTTCTATGTAGTAGAATGGTCCTCCAATTACATGTCCTGTTTCATCGATGACACGATATTTGATAGCAAGCAGTCCTTCGGCATATTTTGTTGCCATACCGAAAAATGCAGCAATCCACATCCAGAATAGGGCGCCAGGTCCACCAGCAACTAATGCTGTAGCAACACCGACGATATTACCGGTTCCGATGGTTGCAGATAGGGCAGTACATAACGCTGCGAAGCTGGACACTTCACCATTGCCGCTATCCTCATTTTGAAACATGTACTTGAGGGCTCTTGGTAATTGTAAGAGTTGTAATCCTTTTAAACGGATCGTTAAGAAGATACCGGTTGCCAGGATTAATACGATTAGGGGTACACCCCATACGAAATTATTAATTTCGACTAAGAAATTGTTGATTGTTTGAAACATTTTGTTATTCCTCTCTTTGTGCTTTATTTTGATAAAACGAGAAGAAATACGCGTTGCGAGTTTCTCTCGTTATCGCGACAGTTGCCAGGATTATGTAAGCATAACTTTGGCTTACTGTTCACGTAAATAAAAAGAGCTGATAAGTTATCAGCCCTCTAAAGAGTAGAACATTCGCATTTTGTTGCTCTGTCCTTTTGCCTGAGAGATAGACAGGTAGTTCTACCTGTGGTACACCTTCGGCGCTCGTTGCTTTTGAGACTCTCCAGAGTTGTCAATAAAATAGTTGACTTTACTACTTTACCATATTAATAAGTAATTGTTCAACAATAATTTTCCAAATGTGACATTTATCCTATATTTTCGTTGCCGCGATATTCGTTAAGGGAATGCCAGCATCACTATGCAATGTTATCTGCCCAACTAAAAAAAGCGAGCTCCTACAAGATAGGAAGCCCGCATTTTTTTAATTCCAGCCAGTAATACGATGAAGCTCGGCTTCAACACCTGGACATAAATGAAGAATTGCAGTTGCTACGACAAGCACTAAAAGCACTGTTACTAAAATCTTTACTGTTTTATGTTTCATGTTTACTCCTTCCTATAAAGCGGAGAAAATCATCCCAAGAATGATAATACCTAGTCCAATCCAGCCAATTGGTCCGGGAGCAGCCCCTGCAAGTAATAATACTTCACCAAGCACGCTAAATAATACTTCTCCGGACTGAGTTGCTTCAATAATCGCAAGTTGGCTTGGATTATGCTTTACAAGTTCTGTTGCCTTAAAGAATAAAATGGTTGCAATGACACCGGAGAAGATGGCAACGATTAATGATTGGAATACCTGATTTCCACTAGGAAGCCCGCTATTTACAACAGCAAATCCGGATAACACGATCCAGAATGGCATGGACATTAATGTCATACCAAAAACTCGTTCTAATGTAGTAAGTCTTCCATCAGTGACCTCCATCATTTTACGGTTACCAAATGGATATGCAAATGCAGCAACTAAAATAGGAAGAATTGACATTAGAATGTCTTTTCTGCTTACAACACTTGCCTGTTCATATTGAATTAAGAACACGCCTACAATGATGATGCAGGAAAATCCAAAACTCCTACGTGGAAACTTCTTACCAAACAGAGGGGTAAGGAGGATGCCTGCAAGGATTGTTAGCTGCCAGCAGCCGGCAACCAGCCAGGACTCGCCATAGTTAGAAGCAAAGGTAAGCGGCGCATAGAATAGGCCAAATCCAATGGTACTATAAAGAAGCCAAGAACCTTTGGCACGTTTGATTTCCTCAAATACCAAATGAAGTCGTTTGGACTTCCATAAGATTGTAAATAAGATGATCAGCATAAAGAAGTAACGTAAGGAGGCGCTCCACATCCAGTAGCCTCCGGAAAGATTCATACTGCTATTTAATACAAAGGTAGCAGCAAAAAACAGGGAACTTATTATGCCATATAATAACGCTTTTTTCATAAATCTCCTTATCTAACGTAGTAATTTAATCTGTTTCATTATATCGTGAGACAGAAAAGAAGAAACTACCAATATATACCATGATAATAATTCTCATTTGTAATTGACAATGATTATCAAAATTGATAAGATAAACATATAACGGAGGAGAAAAAAATGAAAAAACTCAAGTCAGTTCTTTTTTCAAGAACAATGTTATTAACGGTATTAGTCCTCTTATCCATCTTATCCTTAGGGATTGGTGTAAAAGAGTTTAGCATATTAGGTTTATTTACGGGAAAAGGCGATGACGTAAGCCTTGCGGTGATCAGCCGTATCCCAAGATTAGTCAGCATATTGGTGACAGGGGCATCCTTAAGTATTGCCGGTCTCATTATGCAGACGATCACAAGTAACAAGTTTGTAAGTCCGGCAACGGCAGGAACGATGGAATGGTGCAGATTTGGTGTACTAGTAGCCATGATCCTTGCAGGCGGCCAGTCCAAGATGTTTAAGATCATCTGTGCATTCGTGATTTCCTTAGTAGGAACAATGTTCTTTATGTACGTATTAAATAAGATTAAGTTTAAGAATATGATCTTAGTTCCTCTAGTAGGTATGATGCTTGGTAACGTAATTGGTTCTATCACAGGATTTTTCGCTTACAAATATGACATCGTACAAAATATGTCATCTTGGTTACAAGGAAACTTTTCATTGGTTATTAAGGGAAATTACGAGTTGTTATACATCGGAATTCCATTTTTCTTTATCGCATACTTCTATGCAAATAAATTTACAATCGCAGGAATGGGCGATGGGTTTGCCACAAGCTTAGGGCTAAACCATAAGGCAATCGTTGCAATCGGTATGGTAATCGTAGCATTTATTACATCCGTAACTGTTGTAACTATTGGTAGTATTCCATTTATCGGATTGATCGTTCCAAACATCGTAGCGATGTACAAAGGGGACAACTTAAAAAATACATTATTTGATACTGCAATCTTCGGTGCCTTATTCGTATTAATTTGCGATATTATCGGACGTAAGATTTTAGCACCATATGAAGTATCCATTAGTGTAGTCGTTAGTATTTTAGGAAGTGCAATTTTCTTATTCTTACTTACAAGAAAGAAGAACGCTTAAAAGTACAACAGAATTTTGATTTCTAGAATTTCTATTAAGAAAGGATAGCGTATGAGAAAAAAATATGCATCAAATAAAGCAGTCATCATCCTCACTGTCCTTACCGCAGTACTAATGATTGCATTTATCGGAATGGGCCTTACGGAACGTAATATAAATTACTTCCTTCCAAAACGTCTAATTAAGATGTGGTCCGTATTATTGGTAAGTTACTGTATCGGTTACTCCGCAGTAACATTTCAGACAATTACAAATAACAAGATCCTGACACCAAGTGTTATGGGACTTGACTCCTTATATTTATTTATCCAGACATTCGTAGTATTCTTCTTTGGTTCAGGAACCTTAAATATGATGACTGGATATACACAGTTCTTTATCTCCGTAGGAGCCATGGTGGGAATGTCCTTCTTACTATTTATCTTCCTGTTTAAAGGAGACGGAAAGAATATTTACTTCCTAGTATTAGCAGGTATGATCCTTGGAAACTTATTTGGCGGTATGTCAACGTTTATGCAGGTTGTATTAGATCCAAACGAATTCCTGATCTTACAAGGAAAAATGTTTGCCAGCTTTAACAATATCAATACCGATTTGTTAGGCATCTGTACGGTAATCGTAGTAGCAGTAATTCTTCTTACTTATAAGGATTTAAAATATCTTGACGTTATTTCATTAGGACAAGATCATGCGATTAACTTAGGCGTTCCATATAAACGAGTAGTAATGAAAACGTTAATGGTGATCTCGGTAGTCATCAGTATTTCCACTGTATTAGTTGGACCAATTACATTCTTAGGAATCCTAGTTGTCAGCTTATCCAGAGAAATGCAGAAGACATTTAGACATACAAAATTAGTATATGGTGCTACGATCTTAGGTGCATTTGCATTAACAGCAAGTATCCTGCTTGTAGAACGAGTATTTGCATTTGAAATGACAAGCAGTACGATTATAAACTTTGTAGGTGGAGTTTACTTCATCTATATCATGATTAAGGAGAGTAAACGATGATTAGCGTAAAAAATATAGTAAAACGTTATGGTGAGAAAAAAGTAGTTGACCACGTAGACTTGACTCTCCCAAAAGGAAAAATTGTAGCATTTATCGGAAGCAACGGGGCAGGTAAGAGTACACTTCTTTCTATTATCAGTAGAACGTTAACAAAAAATGAAGGGGAAGTCTTCATTGATGATGTGGAACTTAAAAATTGGAAGAACGAAGAGTTATCCAAACGTCTTGCCATTTTAAAGCAGTCCAATCATTTAAATATCCGTCTTACAGTAAGAGAACTTGTAACATTCGGTCGTTTCCCACATTCCAAAGGAAAGCTTACAAAAGAATGTGAGAAAAAGATCAATGAGGCGATTGATTATCTTGGCCTTACAGACTTACAAGACCGTTACCTTGACGAATTAAGTGGTGGTCAAAGACAGATGGCTTATATCGCTATGACAGTAGCACAAGATACAGAATACATCTTCTTAGATGAGCCATTAAATAACTTAGATATGCGTCATTCCGTTAAGATCATGAAAATCTTAAGACGTTTAGTAGATGAGTTAAATAAGACAGTATTCGTAGTAATCCATGACATCAACTATGTTTCTTGCTATGCAGACCATATCATTGCAATGAAACAAGGGCGTGTAATTAAAGATGGACCAATCGACGAAGTGTTAACAGAAGAAACATTAGAAGAAATCTATGATATGAAGATAGATATCAAAGAGATCAACAACGATAAAATCTGTGTTTACTATAAGTAAGCCGGATAAGAAAAAAAGGAGAAAGAGAAATGAGAAAATTTTTAGCAGCTGCAGCAATCGCAGTAATGTCAATGAGTATGTTAGTTGGTTGTGGAAGTAAAACAACAGATACTAGCAATGAACAAGTAGAAACAGTAACAATCAAACATTCTAAAGGAGAAGCGAAAGTTTCTAAGGATGTAAAAAAAGCAGTAGTCTTTGAATTATCTGTACTTGATACAATCGATGCTTTAGGCGTAGATGTAGAACTTGGTCTTCCAAGTGGTCTTCCAGAATATTTATCAAAATATGAAAAAGACGCAACAAACGTAGGTAGTATGAAAGAAGCAAACGTAGAAGCAATCTACAACTTCGCACCAGACGTAATCTTCATCAGTGGCAGACTTGAATCTTACTATGATGAATTAAGCAAAATTGCACCAACAATCTATGTATCTTTAAACGCAGAAACTTATATTGATGATGTAAAAGCAAGCATCAACAACGTAGCAACAATCTTCAATAAGACAGAAGAAGCAAATGCAAAATTAGCTGAACTTGATCAAAAAGCAGAAGAAGCAAAAACACTTGCAAATGCATCTGAAGAAAAAGCATTAATCCTTTTAGCAAACGAAGGAAGCCTTTCTGTATATGGTAAAGGTTCTCGTTACGGTTTCATGCATGACAACTTAGACGTTAAATGTGCAGATGAAAACATTGCAGTTTCTACACATGGTCAAGATGCAAGTTATGAATACATTTCACAAACAAATCCAGATATCATCTTCGTAATCGATCGTAGTGCAGCGGTAGGTGGTTCTGTATATGCAAAAGATACATTAAACAATGATTTAGTAAACGGTACAAAAGCAGCGAAAAACAATAAAGTTGTTTACTTAGATTCTACACTTTGGTATTTAGCAGGTGGCGGTCTTAACTCAACAACAGTTCAAATTGATGAAGTAATCGCAGCTTTAAAATAAGAGAATAGGCTTTCGTGATTGAGAATAGCGAATTGGCTTATAAGTAAAATAGTTATAGGATTTTGAAAAATAAATGGGAGATTGCGGATAAGACGATTGTTTATCTGCAACTCCCATTTATTTTGATTTAGGCGGTTACCGTTTCATGAATTATCTGAGAGAATTTTTTATAGTATGTTATAATAAGGAAAAAAGTTAAGGAGGATACTATGAGTACGAAAAAGCAATTTTACATACCGATGATTATTCACTGCGTATTCTTTGCTATGTTTACAGTAGCATGGATCGTAATGGTGCGCATGTGTACTTATGGAGGAGTTTGGTTCCGTATTCCCATTGTCGCCCTATGCTTTATATTGACCATCTATTATATTTCCTGGGCAATTGCATGGAAGGCAGGGAGGAAGCGCTTATTTCCCAATAGGATCATTCTTATCATCTATGCTGTATTATTGTTTTTAATAGGAGGAGTCAGCGCAGGATTGTCAATACATAGCCTTGTGGATGTCAAAGGAGTCTTTCGCACAACACTAGGAAGAATGGGAATAAATCAGAGAATAATTTTAGAGGAAACGAATTTATATACAGAAAAGTTTAGTGGCCTGTTACATGGTATCAGAGAAAAGGTTGACCTTTCAGAAAAACTCTATGTAAAGGGACAATTAGAACTTGATTATAATGCAGATGGTACACTGACATTACTAAAGGGTACTGTTTACGGAAAAGATGAAAATGAAAATACTGTGGTCTATGATATATCGTATGATGTTTCTATTAGTAATGAAATGAGTATTAATAGAAAAATGGATTCAAATGTTTCCTTTAGCGATAATGAGAAGCTGGATCCATTTATAAGGACATTCAATGCTATGTTGTTACATATGGATGAAAGTGTTTATGAGGCCAGCAGGCTCCACATTAGTTACGGTGGAAGGAAGTATGTTCCTGCAAATGCAGAAAATCTATATCTTATAAATGACCAAGGAGTGAGCGAGGAAGCAGACATTGATCAAATACCGGAGTATGGTGATTTAGTTACTTGTTATATTTACAAAGAAGGCATGTTAAGAGAAAGAAGAGAGTATCTGTTAGCCGATGACAGTAGCAGTAGTTCTTCAGGAAATGATATCAATCAAGATAGCATTGAGCCCAGAGTGACAACGGAACAGGATGGTTACTCGGTTGCTGAAGAGTGTACAGTAGATGAGAAAATAGGATATCGTCTGGTTACTGTGGATGCGGCACTAGGTACATATTATTATTCTCTTTATAAAACGACAGATGGTGGGAAGACTTATAAGGAGATTAATAAAAATCCATTCCAAGGTAAAGGTGGAGTAAGCCATGGAATTACATTTATCGATAATCAGCTTGGCTTTTTATGTCTTACAAATGCATCCGGTGAGAATGGCACTTTATACCGAACCGAAGATGGTGGTGTCACTTTTAAAGAAATTATGATACAATCAGACGAGGCAGATGCTTCCTGTGATCTTCCTGAAATGCCAGAACAAGAAAAGGAGTACTTGCAAATAAGAGTATCCCAAGGCGCAGACGGGGATTACAAGGGAGGTGTAACAGCCTTATTTATCTCCAAGGATAGAGGAATTACCTGGACTTATATCGGGGAAATAAAACAAGAAAATAACGAAATAGGATAGAGAAGAAACAATGAATATTTTTGTAGATAGTTTAGATTATGAAGACATCGATTTTACCGTTTACTATAATCAGGATGATGAACCAGAAGAAATCGATGAGATGGAAGATGAGGAAATCAAAAACCATATTATTGAGTTAGAGCGTCAGATCAAGATGCTCCCAGAGCATTACAATGCCGACATCTGGGAAGAGTATAAGCGAGTATTTAAACAAGAACTTAAAGATAGGGCTTTATAGGGCTTTTACACAGTAGGCTGAGTGAAGATTGATTTTAAAATAAAGATTCCTAAATACTAAAAACATAAGAAAACGAGCAAGTGGATAGTCACCTGCTCGTTTTCTTTTTACATACGTTTATTTAAAGAACATACGGATCATTTTGTCTTGTAGCTTGTTGTATGGGGGCTCTGATAGAAGGCTGCTTAGGCTTCCTAGGTTTTGGAATACGCTCTTTCGGTGGGAGAAAGTGAAGAAACTTTCTTTGGCGTGATAAGCACCAATACCGGAATTACCAACACCACCAAATGGAAGATTTGGATTGGCAACGTGAGAAAGCACATCATTAATACATACACCGCCGGAAGATGTTTCATGGATTACCTTCTTTTGAATCGCCTTATTTTCAGAAAAGACATATAAAGCAAGAGGTTTATGATAGAGGTTAATTTCTCCGATTACATTATCCAGGTTTTCATAAGTCATAATAGGAAGGATTGGACCAAATAACTCTTCCTGCATGGATGGAGCATCCCATCCTGAAGCGTTGATAATCGTAGGCCCGATATAATGGGCAGCTTCCTCATAATGGCCGCCATACACAATATTCGCTTTTTCCTTCTCTAAAATCGTAAGCAGTCTCTTAGTATGTCGGTCGTTGATAATACGTCCAAAGGATTTGGATTTGTAGGCATCTTTTCCATAACCACGGCGGAATGCCAAGATTAACTGATGAATTAGTTCATCCTTAACATCCTTATGGACATAGATATAATCCGGTGCCACACAAGTCTGGCCGGCATTGATCATTTTCCCCCATACAATACGCCTTGCAGCAGATTTAAGATTTGCATTCTTATCTACAATAACCGGACTCTTTCCGCCAAGTTCAAGAGTAACAGGAGTCAGATGTTTAGAAGCAGCTTCCATAACGACTTTTCCAATGGCAGGACTTCCGGTAAAGAAGATGTAGTCGAATTCTACAGAAAGAAGTGCTGTATTGGTTGGAATAGAGCCATTGATACATTCGATATAACAAGGACGGAATGCTTTTTTGATAATCTTTGTGATTACCTTGGCAACAGCTGGAGAAAGTTCAGAAGGTTTCACAACTGCGCAGTTTCCGGCAGCAATGGCACCAACTAAAGGTTCCATAACCAGTTGGTAAGGGTAGTTAAAAGGTCCAATAATCAATACGGTTCCATAAGGATCATATGTCATATAGCTTTTAGCAGGCATCATATAAAATGGTGTTTTGATCGATACAGGCTTGGCCCATTTTTCAATCTGCTTTACCATTTCATCAATACTCTTATAAACATAGCCAACTTCAGTCATATAGGATTCCGTCGGATGTTTTCCAAGGTCAGTTTTCAGTGCATCTAAGACCTCTTTCTCATAAAACTTCATAGCCCATTTCAGACGCTTTAATTGCTTGATACGAAAGGAAACCTCTTTCGTTTCATTGGTATGAAAGTAGTCCTTATGGTGTTTTATAACTTCTAAAGCTCCATCAATCGTTAATTCGTTCATTCAATATTCCTCCACTCCAAATTAAAAATAAGTTACCTATATTATATATAAAAAAGGTGCTTTTTAACAGCATTTTATATATAACAGAGCTTATTGATAAGTTTTCTCAAATGATAATCATTCTCATTGACACCAACATAAGTGTTTGATAAGATGAATACTGATAACAACATGTGGAGGAACATATGAGAAAAATAAAGTACAAAATAGCAGCTGTAATAGCAACTGCAATAATGATGTTTACAACAGTAATGGAACCAATCGTTCCGGTATTTGCAGCAGGAATTACTGTAACTACAAAGACTGGGAAGATCGCATTAAGTGATGGAACATATCACGTAAATATTTCTATTTTAAAGGAAACAACTGATGCGGCTTCTGCAGCGGCTGGATATATAGATAGAGACCAAGTTGCCTTTGAAGTGAAAGGTGGAATTGGAAAATTAAAAATTAGTTATACAACAACAATGATTGGTAACTTACATCAAGTAATTGATGGCAACAAAGAAGTACTTACTGTAGTGGAAGACGGAGAAAAGAAAAGCGTAGAGCTTACATTTACAAGCTTAGACGAAGCTACATACTTAGGTATGAATATCGATACAGGTATTATCGGAGTATTACCACAGACAGCAAGAGTTGTTCTTGATCAAGGATCCTTAACAAAAGATGGAGTAAATGTAAGTCCAGTGCCAACAGCGACACCAGATGCAACAACATCTCCAAGTGTAGTGCCAACAGCGACACCAGATGTAACAACATCTCCAAGTGTGATGCCAACAACTGCACCAAGTACAGGAAAAGTAGAATTAGCAGATGGAACATACAGCATCAGCTATTCAGTATTAAAAGAAACAGCAGATTCAACATCAAATGCAGGTGCGTATTTTGATAAAGAGAATGCGGTATTAACAGTAAAAAATAAAGTTGCAAAATTAAGAGTAGCATACTCTGACAGCATGATTGGAAACCTTCAACAAGTAGTTGGAGATAACAAAGAAGTGCTTACTGTAGTAGAACACGGAGCTAAGAAATATGTAGAAGTAACATTAAATAGTTTAAGCGAAGTTGGATACTTATACATGGAAATCGATACAAATACATCCTTCGGTGTGATGAAACATGTAGTAAGACTTGTATTAGATGAAACAACATTAAAAAAAGACGGCGTAATCGTGCCAGGCGGAACAACAACTCCATCCCCGGCACCTACTGCGACAGCAAAACCAACAGAATCACCAACAAATAAGCCAGAACAAGATAACACACAAGGGTTAAAAGATGGCGTATATGAAACAAACGCATATTTATGGCATGCAACTTCCGACCAAGCATCTATGGCAGGAAATGCAATGGAATCAGTAGTAAGAGTTTCTGTAAAGAATGGCAAATCAACAATGTACATTTACACAAGAGAAATGAGCATGGGAACAATTAAAGCATTCTTACAAGAATTAAAAGTATTATCCGCTGATGGAACCTATAAGAACGCAAAAGTAGAAGCATATGACAGTAACAAAAATCCAATCTGCTTCTCCTTTGAAATTCCAGCGTATACAGAATATATCAATGTAAAAGTAAACCCAATGGTTGCCTTAATGGGAAATCAAGATATTGATGCAAGAATTAAATTTGATTATCAAGCAATGAAAACAGTTTCAGGAACTGTAGACCTTACACAATCACCTTCTTCATCAACAAATCAACAACCGACAACAAAACCAAACGCAACAACAAAACCAACAGCAACAGTAAAAC